>CAZACC010000144.1:0-4567 GCA_964483545.1 uncultured Lachnospiraceae bacterium | reverse complement strand
GCATATCTATCTGCAAGGATTTCAAAGAAAGTATTGATTATGATAGACTGCATTGTGACAGCACTGTTCTTTGTTCTGCTCATTTCCACACAGAATCTGAATGTCATAACCATTGCTATCATAGGGCTGGGTCTGTTCTTTGCAGGTATTTACCCGACTTGTGTCTCCAACGCCGGCATAGCCATCAAGGGTTCTACTTTGGGAACCTCGATGCTGCTTGCTATGGCTGCTCTTGGTGGTATTATCACACCACAGATCGTTGGCCTGGTGGCAGACAGGATCGGACTTGTCGGAGCCATCGGCGTACTGCTGATCAATGTGGTTGCGATGATTTTGCTGTCCGTGTTAAACTATGTACAACGAACAAAAACGGAACTGGAGGAATTAAGATGATAGGCTACAGAGAAAAAGCAATACCAACCCCCTGTGAACCAGGTGTGACAAGAAGAATACTGAATTATTCAGAGGAGCTGATGATGTGCGAGATCACCTTTGAAAAAGGTGCCAGAGGAAACATGCATGCACATCCGCATCTGCAGATTACCTATGTAGGAAAGGGAAGCTTTGAATTTACGATTGATGGTGAAGTCAATACCGTAAAGCAGGGTGACAGCGTTTATATTCCAGCTGATGCAGAACATGGTGTACTGGCACTGGAGGAGGGAGTCCTAGTAGACGTGTTTAATCCGATGAGAGAGGATTTCCTGCAATAGAAAACAGTGTCTGATATTCTTTGGGAGACATTCCAAATTCTTTTTTAAAGGCACGATAAAAATTTGAGTAATCATGAAAACCAAATAATTCATAGACAGATACAATAGGCTGTCCACTAACGATTGCATCCTTACAAGCCTGCAGTCGTTTTTTTGTGATATACTGATGCAGAGAAATACCTATGTTATCTTTAAAGGCATGTGCGATGTGAAATTTACTGATATAGAACACCTGCTCCAGTAGATCCAGTGACAGATCGGAGTTTAGGTGCAAGTCGATATAATCACAAATCGTTCTATACAGTTCCTTTTCGTTTTTTTGTCTGCCAGAATGATTGCGGTTATAGATCGTGCGGTTCAGGAAAAGGATCAGTTCATTGATCAGCAGGGATATCTGTGCACTTTTACCAAAGCGTTCATTTTTAATCTCATCAATCAGCTGAAAGATCAGTGACTGAATGGAATTGAAGGTAATGATATCGTTGGAAAACAGGTAGCGATGCGTGGTAGCAACATACTGCATAATATAGATATAGTCAGGAGATGCTTCGAGCAGCCGGTTACAGTAGTCTTGACTGATCCAGAGCACAATGCGCCTGTATGGAATACGGCTGTCGGTAAATTCGGGATAATGTGGTGTATGCGGAGGAATCAGTAGAAAATCACCAGGGTTGATTCGGTAATCATTTTTTGCAACATGAAGTGTGACATCACCCTCTAAAAAAAAATAAAACTCGTAATAGTCATGTGTATGTGATACAACATGACTGGGCTCAACATCACTGTAATAATAAATTTCAAAGTCTTTGGAAAGCATATACTGCCGGGTACTGAAAGCAGTCTGCAGTTTTGTCTTTTTTTTCATTATAATTGATTATACCGCAAGAATTGCAATATTGACAACAAGAAATTCAATTTTCATTTTATTCCCTTCAAAGTAGACTGAAATAAGCGGATAATTAACAATTTGGAGGGTTAAGCAATGAAAATGACATTAAGATGGTACGGCAGTCAATTTGATTCAGTGACGTTGGAACAGATTAGACAGATACCAGGCGTACACGGAGTAATTACCACCTTATATGATACAAAGCCAGGTGAGGTATGGGAACGTGCAGCGATTCATGAACTGAAGAATGAAGTCGAGGCAGCAGGATTGGAGATTTCTGGAATTGAGAGCGTCAATATCCATGATGCAATCAAGATTGGAACGCCTGACAGAGAACAGTATATTGAAAATTATATCACCACCCTGGAGCACTTGGGACAAGAGGGTATCCATATGGTCTGCTATAATTTCATGCCTGTGTTTGACTGGACGAGGACAGAGCTGGCAAGAAAACGTAAGGATGGTTCTACAGTGCTTGCTTATACACAAGAGGCTGTTGATGCGTTGAAACCAGAAGACATGTTTGATTCTATCGGGGCTGACAGCAATGGATTCATTATGCCAGGCTGGGAACCAGAGCGTATGAGTCGGATTAAGGAATTATTTGAACTATATAAAAATGTAGATGCAGAAAAACTATTTGATAATTTGAAGTATTTTTTGGAGAAGATTATGCCAGTCTGCGATAAGTATGATATTAATATGGCAATCCACCCAGATGATCCAGCATGGAGTGTGTTTGGGCTTCCGCGTATCATCATCAACAAAGAGAATATCCTTCGTATGATGCATATGGTAGACAATCCACATAATGGTGTGACATTCTGTTCGGGTTCCTATGGTACGAATCTTGCCAATGATCTGCCAGACATGATCCGTTCCTTGCAAGGAAGAATTCATTTTGCACATGTGAGAAACCTAAAGTTTAATTCACCAACGGACTTTGAAGAATCAGCACATTTATCAGCAGATGGTAGCTTTGATATGTATGCAATCATGAAGGCATTATATGACATCGGATTTGACGGACCGATTAGACCTGATCATGGAAGGATGATCTGGGACGAGGTGGCAATGCCAGGTTATGGTTTGTATGACAGGGCACTCGGAGCAGCCTACCTGAATGGATTATGGGAAGCAATCGAAAAATCTGATCTAAAATATTAACGGAGGCATACAATGAAAATCAATCATAAAGGGTTACGGGATCGTACTACATGGGAGGCAAAGGGATATGTATTGCCGCAGTTTGATACAGAAACAGTCCAAAAAAAGACAAGGGAAGAACCAAAATGGATCCATTTCGGAGCTGGAAATATTTTTCGTGCATTTCAGGCAAATGTTGTACAGCGGTTATTAAATGATGGCGCTATGGATACAGGCTTGATTGTTGCAGAAGGATATGATTATGAAATCATAGATCAACTATATGCGCCACATGATAATCTTGGTATTCTGGTGACGCTTAAGGTGGACGGCTCAGTGGAAAAGAGTGTGATTGGCTCTATCATGGAATCTCTGCGTGTAGATCCAGAACATGAATCGGATTATGAGAGACTAAAGGAGATATTCAGAAACCCCACCTTACAGATGGTTACTTTTACTATAACGGAAAAAGGATACAGCTTGGTTGATGGTAAAGGAGAACTTCTGCCCAACGTCATGACAGATCTGCAGGATGGACCAGAAAAAGCAACAAGCTATATCGGTAAGGTAACAGCGTTGCTTTATGAAAGATTTTTAGCAGGAAAACTGCCTATTGCCATGGTGAGTATGGATAACTGCTCTCATAATGGTGATAAGCTGTTTCATGCGGTGAAGACCATTGCAGAAAAGTGGATCGAAAACCAACTCGCTGATGCAAGTTTCTTAAATTATATTGTTGATGAAAGTGCTGTCAGTTTCCCTTGGACAATGATTGATAAGATCACACCGAGACCAGATGCATCTGTGAAGAAAATTCTGGAACAGGATGGCGTTGAAGAGCTGGAGCAGGTTATTACCTCCAAGAATACATATGTAGCACCTTTTGTCAATGCAGAGGAATGTGAGTATCTGGTGATAGAGGATAAATTTCCGAATGGAAGACCTGAACTGGAAAAGGCTGGTTTATATTTTACAACAAGAGAAACTGTAGACAAAGTAGAAAAAATGAAGGTATGTACCTGCTTGAATCCTCTGCATACATCGCTTGCAGTTTTCGGATGTCTGCTCGGGTATGAGCTGATATCTGAGGAAATGAAAAATCCTGCTTTGAAGAAGCTTGTGGAACGGATCGGATATGAAGAGGGACTTCCTGTCGTAGTGGATCCAGGAATCATCAGTCCGAAGGAATTTATTGACGAGGTCGTGAATGTCAGAATATCGAATCCATTTATGCCAGATACTCCACAGAGAATCGCAACAGACACCTCCCAAAAGCTTGCGATCCGGTTTGGCGAGACAATCAAGGCGTATGCAGAATCAGAGATGCTTAAGGTGGATAAATTGAAGTTGATACCACTTGTATTTGCTGCATGGCTGCGCTATTTGCTGGCTGTAGATGATTTTGGAAACACATTTACGCTGAGTCCAGATCCGATGTTAGATACTCTGTGCCCTATGCTGTCAGATATTAAGGTTGGAAACAGCAGCGACACACATGAAATCATTCATCCGATTCTCACAAACCAGACGATTTTTGGAGTGGATCTCTATCAGGTCGGAATGGGAGAACTGGTAGAGGAATACTTTGACGCAATGCTGCAAGGAAACGGTGCAGTTGCAAAAACATTGGAAAAAAGTATCATGTACTAGGAGAATTGAGGTACACAAATGCAAAAGAAATGTTATTTATTGCTATTTTGTTTTATCGTCTTGATACAGACTGTGGGATGTGGTCTTGAACAAAACAGTGAAAATCCTGTCCCAGAGTATGTGTTGACATATGCAGAAAATCAGCCAGAAAATTATCCGACAACAAAGG
>CAZACC010000143.1:4098-4653 GCA_964483545.1 uncultured Lachnospiraceae bacterium | reverse complement strand
CCACTACTACTTTGAATGATCTATGTAGAATCTTAAATTGTAGTCTCAGTGATATTGCTGTTTATACACTTTCTGATACAGATCCATTACTCTAAATCTGATGTTTATTTACATTAAAATTTTAGCATTTATTGATTTCCATTTGATGGAAATGTAACTTTTGGTTGTTTTAAAGTTATAATTTGCATTTGCCTCAAACGACAGATTTTGGATGTATACTCTCAACCTCCTGCTTTCGTTTAAAATAGAAGCGTTTGACTTTGTATAAATAAGTGTCAAATCAAAATAACAAATCCACGATTCTTCATACTTTGTTTGAATCGTGGATTTGCTATCATAAAATAGATATTTGATTTTCCAATGTTACAGTGCTGTTCTGTTTGTTTTCTCAATGTTGGATTTGTTCTTCGAACTCCTCTACAGAACCAGCTTTTACGGCAAACGCAAACCATCTGTCCAGTACCTCAACGTCCTCTTCTGCCTTTATTGCAGTTCTTAACTGCTCAGAAACCTGACCATAATGCATGAGCAACGTCAGTATATCCTCTGCTTTTC
>CAZACC010000143.1:0-3998 GCA_964483545.1 uncultured Lachnospiraceae bacterium | reverse complement strand
CTTCTGCTTTTCCTTCTGCTTTTCCTTCTGCTTTTCCTTCTGCTTTTCCTTCTGCTTTTCCTTCTGCACGAGCATCTCTGCGTATCATCTTCATGTGCTTCTTTTCGTTATACTCCGTTAATAACACATCGATCACCTCACTTCGATTCTTGACCAAAAACTCTCGCAAAATATCCTGATTGATACAGTCATCAGTTGCCATGGCTATCGCCATTTTCAGTGTATATCCCTCTGCCTGATATCTGCGGATATACTCTATAAATGCTGCATAGTCACTCAGAATTCTGCACTGTTCCATCAGTTTTTGATTATGTCCATAGTTGATGTTGTACATGACTGCCTTAAACTCAAGACAACTATCATCTCCCCCAAATGCATCTGACAACCTCAGTATCTCCTGATCCTGTTTTCTGTCCTTTCCATTGTAAAACACGATAAATCTTGGTGTCGGCAGTTGGATCTGCTTTTCACCGTATATGTCATATTCATGAGATGTAATATAGGCTCTATAAATATTAATCAGATATATCAATCCACGAAACGGCATATTTCCGCAGAATGTAGATTGATGTTCATATAAATTCAATTGATTCCCAATGATGAAGGAACAGTCATTCTTCATCCCCATATACACCGCATCGTCAATTGTCGTGATTTCCAGATTTTCCTCATTCGTATATGTAGTACCATTTAATGCGTTATACAGCATCAGTATGTTCTTCTTTTCCATAAGAAGCATGACGAACAATCTGTCCTTGAATTTTCGGTTCACCCGAAAGCGTTCCAGAAAGCGTATGATACGTCGGATCATTCTGCTCCTGCTGTCATTTCCCAGATGTACTTCATAGCTTTGATTTTTCTTCATTCTTTTCCTCCATTATAAATGATTTGGTGTACAAAAACAATCTGCCTTGCACAAATTATTTCCTGTTTCCCTGATTTTCCATGATTATCTTTTGTAATTGGATTGCATTGTTGAAATACCGGCAGAAATGCCGCTGAAACTCCTGAGAGGATGTTTGAATCCTCATGAATAAATCTATATTACCATACAAGTCTTATTCGACACAATATGACATAATGCACAATAATGATTTTCTTATTTTCTTATTTTCCTATAATCTTGTATTTTGGACATCAGGCTAGCTAAAAACATCTGGTTTTTTATCCCTTGATTTTCTCATTAATTCCCTTTTCGTTATAGAAAAACAACACGATTCCACCGATCAGACAGAAGCCACATGCGATTCCTGCAACGATTCTATAGCCAGTTCCGTCTGCTGCACCAACGGTTGCAACCGCAGTAAAAATCAGCATAGATAAGCTCTGTCCAAGTTTAAATGCAAATGTACGGGCTGCATAAAACATTCCCTCTCGGTTTTCTCCTGTGGTTTTAGCATCACTCTCCGAAATATCAGCCACCATAGCCTGCGGCAAAATGCCGAAGATTGCCATCGGAAGTGCAGCGATTGCAACAAGAAGGAAGCCCTGCACCGTTGTAGAAAACGGCAGTGCATTTCCTAAAAAAGTCGTATACAGATAAGCCAGCGAGAACATTCCAAATGCCAGCAGCACGAGCTTCTTCTTACCAGCCTTTCTGGAAATCATATTCACAGGAACATAAAATACTAGAGAAAGTACAGACATGGCCACGAAATAAATGGTAGACATACTCTCTTCCAATCCCAGAAGACTCGTTACGAAGAAGGGCAGTCCTGTCTGAAACATGGTCAGTGCAATCCAGTATAGGATGTCAGAGCCCACAAAAATCTTGAAGTCACGGTTACGGAAGGTTTTCGCCAGTGAGGAAAATGCTGTACCCTCTACTGGAGTCGTTACAACATAATCCTTTTCCTTGATTGTAAAAACTGGAACCAGCAGACAAATCAATGCAAGGACTGCAAATAATGCAAATGTCAGTCTCATGGCTGGAACACGTCCCATACTCGGTTCAAGAATCCCCCAAATCATCGGTGCTGCATAGGCCGTTGCTGTTCCGAAGAAGAAAGTCAGGGAAATCGTTGTAGAAATATTCAGTCTCTCCTCCTGTGTATGCCCAAGCTCTGGAATGAGAGCATTGAAGGGTGTACAGTAAGCGGTGATTGACAGATAGTAAATCAGTACAAATACAAACAGCCACAATGCGTTCAGCCAGCTTGTCTGACCAATCGGCGCACAAAACACAAGAACCGTTGAGACTGCAAGCGGCAGTGATGCGAACTTTAGGAACGGAATTCGTCTGCCATCTTTGGATTTGCATTTATCAGACAGAGACGCAATCCACGGATCGGTCACGGCATCAAATAATCTGCCAACTGCTGTAATTCCACCGATGATGGTGATAATCCCTAATATGACGAGTCCCTGTGGGATAAAGATAGTCTGTCCTGCAGATTTTGCTGCTTCATCTGGCTGGTAGAAATACACAAGCCAGTTCGAAATCAGTCCAGACAGTAATGCCCAGCCAAATTGACCGACTGCAAATAACCACATCTTACCTGTTGATAATTTTTTCATATTCACCCTCCATTTTCTACTGCTTCCATCTGTTCTTCTTTATGTGTTCTTCTTTATGTGTTCTTCTTTATGTGTTCTTCTTTATGTGTTCTTCTTTATGTGTTCTTCTATGTTCACTCTTTCTCTTGTATAACCTAATATGATACTCTGTCAGCTGTCCGATTTCTGATAGCCAGCTCCACTACCTGATATGCTCCGCTATAGATTCCAATTTGATTGTTCTTCTTAATATTTTCACACATATCCGTCAGCAGCTCCTTCTCCTCCATGAACATGTGAACCATCTGCAGGGTATGTGGGATGTCCTGGCATTCCAATGTACCGTCTCCGATTTCTGCCGAATGAATCGCACCCCATTGTTCATGCCCACCGACACGCTTGATGAAAAGCTTTGGAACTGGGTAAAAGGACAGTTCGCTTGGCTTGGTAACCAGTACGTCGGTTAGCCGCATCAAGAGGTTTGTTGTGTAAACCGCCTCGAAGATATTATTGTTGCAAAAAGCGTAGATGCCTTCGATTTCCTGAGATTCATCTGATCTCACTTTTGTTGTTTCGTCTGAAACAGCTTCTAATGCTCCATCTGATAATCCATATGATGTTTCTTTGCATTCACCTAGCGCCTGCTTCACAAATACACAAGTTTGCTCCCATTCATCAAAATATTGCTCTGCATTCTGTAATGACGGAATCTCTGCCACAAGCTCCTTCCATACATTTTCATAATCACCTACATTGATGAAAAGTGCCGCCTTGTTCTCTCTAATATAAGGTAACAAATACTTAATAATTGCAGAAAAAATCTCCTTTTGTGCTCCTGCGCCCCCAATGGTCAATAGAAACCTGATGGGTCTGCCCTCCGAAGCTCGTGCGATTCTTGCAGCACAGTCTTTCTCTATATTAGATACCAGTTCATGATCGATATAGTGTCCTGTATAGACCAAATCCCTGCTCCCCATTGGTGACAAGACCTGATTCTTACTCATACCGTTCAAAACACGGTATCCCATATAAGAAGCATGTGTCTGAATGGTATGAATGCTTCCTTCTGACAGATGCAGTGCCATAGGCCAGTTGTCCGGTATGGCATTGACTACATTAGTCATGCCTGCATGAATGGCGGCCTGAGCAGGCCATACATGTGTAGCGACATAAGGGGTATCCTTTGGAATATCGCAAAATACAGGGGTCATCAGCTCTGCATTCTTCTGATCAGCTGCATTGTAAGAAAGCTTTCTGAAGCCTTCATAGTTCATCGGCTCCCACACCAGCTTGTTAAAAAGTCTGCTCTTTCCTGACAGCCTTGAACCAAGAGAATATAATTCATTCTGTGCATTGATAACCTTACCGCCCGTTGTCTGCTGATAGGAATTCAAATCCATCCAATAAGGTGTATAACCCATTGCATGTGCTGCAGACGCAATCGCCATAGAAATACGGTAATGCCCGAAGCCCATGCGTATATTTCCTACAATCAGGCTTTT
>CAZACC010000142.1:0-4715 GCA_964483545.1 uncultured Lachnospiraceae bacterium | reverse complement strand
TAGCAACAGCAGGCATCATATCCAGATTGATTGGCCTGCTGTATCGCGTACCCCTAACAAATATTATCGGAGATGAGGGAAATGGTCTATATGCTGCGGCGTTCCAAATCTATTCAATCATGCTTCTGATTTCTTCTTATAGCCTGCCTTTGGCAGTATCAAAGCTTGTATCCTCAAGGGCTGCAAAAGGTCAATACAAAAATGCCCGAAAAATATTTCGTGGGGCTTTTATATTTGCACTGATATCAGGTGGAGTGGTTACAGTCATTGTTTTCTTTGGAGCAGATTTCTTTGCTGGGACTTTGATGACCGAAGCTAAGAGTGCTGTTGCACTGCGTGTACTTGGACCAGCACTTTTAATTGTCGCCTTGATGGGTGTTATGCGTGGATATTTTCAGGGTATGGGAACTATGATGCCGACTGCTATATCGCAGATCCTAGAGCAGATTGTAAACGCAGTTATGTCCATCATGGCTGCGAAATTTTTGTTTCAGTACGGGACAAAGGTTGCAGCGTTGCTAAGAGATGACTCCTATGCAGCTGCATACGGCGCCGCAGGAGGTACGTTCGGAACAGTTGCAGGAGCTTTGATGGGTCTGCTTTTTCTGTTCCTTGTTCTATTGTCTCGGAACAGGACTTTTAAAAAGCAGATGAATAAAGATGCAGGAAGATATATAGAATCCTATGGGCAGATTTTTAGGGTTTTACTACTGACAATTCTTCCGGTCATTATGAGTGCAGCTATTTATAATATCAGTGATCCTCTAGATCAAAGTATTTTCAACTATATTATGACAAAAAATGGAATGGGAGATATCCAGACATCCTACTGGGGAATGTTCTCTGGAAAATATCGAGTATTGACAAATGTACCGATTGCTCTGGCGAGTTCAATCAGTGCATCCATGATGCCTACTTTGACGCAATGTATGGAAGAGCAAGAATACAGAGCAGCAAAGCATAAGGTTAGTACGGCTACAAGATTCACGATGATTCTTGCAATTCCGTGTGCCGTTGGTTTAAGTGTTCTCGGAAAACCTATCCTTTCTATGCTATTTACTGGCGAGATTGATCTTCCAGCAAAGCTGTTACAGGTTGGTTCAATTTCAGTTGTATTTTATTCCTTATCTACATTAACCAATGGGGTCCTACAGGGAATTGATAAAATGAACATTCCAGTCAGGAATGCTGCAATTGCACTTATCATCCATCTTGTATCCCTATTTGTAATGCTTGAATATTTTGATCTGAAGCTATATGCTGTAGTATTTTCATGTATTATTTTCGCATTTATAATGTGTGTGCTGAATGGATTGTCAATCAAAAAACATTTGAATTATACGCAGGAGATTAAGCGGACATTTGTAATTCCAGCTATATCTGCAGCAATCATGGGAGTTGTTTGCTGGCTGCTGCATATGCTGTTTTCATTATTCCTGCCCATTGCACCCTCAACACTTCTGTCGATTGCAATCGGAGCATTGGTTTACTTTACAGTATTAATTGCTTTAAAGGGAATCAAAGAATCTGAATTGAGAAACATACCAATGGGTGGCGGAATTGTAGCCATTGCAAAACTGTTTAGACTGATGTAATTTGTATGAACCGAGGAATTAAGTATGAAAATAGGAATTATCGGTGGCGGAGCCGCTGGCTTGACAGCTGCTATTCAAGCAGCCACGGAATGCAATGAAGTTACTGTTTTGGAACATACGGACAGAGTCGGAAAGAAGATACTGTCCACTGGAAACGGAAAATGTAATTTAACCAATACTGATCAGCGGCTGGAGCATTATCATGGAACACATCCTGACTTTGCAGGGCATATTTTCAGGCAATGTAGTTATTCAGAAGTTCTGCACTTTTTTACAAAGCTGGGTATTTATACAAAAAATAAAAATGGGGGACTTTATCCTTATTCTGAGCAGGCATCGGCTGTTTTAGATGTTCTTAGAATGAAAGCAGAGTCTTTACAAATTCAAATCTGCTGCAATACAGAGGTGGATGATCTTGAGCTCAAAGAGCAGTTTCATGTTTTTACGACTGACCGTTGTTCGTCTGAAAAGAAAGAGTATCTGTTTGATAGACTGATCCTTGCTGCTGGAGGAAAGGCCGCAAAGATGACAGGATCAGACGGCAGTGGATACAGAATTGCAGCCTCTATGGGACATAAAATTATAGAGCCATTGCCTGCATTGGTACAGTTGAGATCTCCAGATTCTTTTTTCAAAGGGATTGCTGGTATCAGATGTGATGCGGACATACAGCTTTATATTGACCATGTGTATAGCAATCATGAACGCGGAGAACTGCAGCTGACTGACTATGGAATATCAGGAATTCCTGTATTTCAGCTTAGTGGAGCGGCAGCAAGAGCGTTATATGAACATCATAATGTTCATGTACGGATTGATTTTATGCCAGATATGCCGTCAGTCAATGATCTAAGCGCATATCTTCAATCAAGAATTATGCATACTCCATATAAAACAATTGGTGAACTGATGATTGGTATGTTTCATAAAAATCTATGTTCATTATTCATCAAACAATGTGAACTGAAAAATACGGAAAAGGCAGAATGTCTGTCTGAGGAAGAAATATTTAAACTATCTAAATGCGTGAAGGAGTTTTCTGTCAGAATCAACAGCACCAATTCTTTTGATCAGGCACAAACCTGTTCAGGCGGAATCGACACCACTGAAATCAAAGACACACTAGAGTCCAGACTGGTTCCTGGACTGTATTTTGCTGGAGAAATTATTGATATCAATGGTGACTGTGGTGGATATAACCTGCAGTGGGCATGGTCTACAGGACTGCTTGCAGCACGTATGTTATAAAAGGAGCTCTTATTCATGATCAGAATCGATCAGTTAAAATTACCAATTAATCATTCAGAAGAAGATCTTACACAGAAGATTCATAAAACATTGCAAATTAGGCGCTTTTTGAAAGAGCCTTTTTCTGATCAATATACATATAGGATTGTCAGAAGATCCATAGATGCACGAAAGAAGCCTGATTTATTTTATGTATATTCTGTAGATGTATTATTATCAGGATTCGATGCACGAGAAGAAAAAGCAGTCGAGTTAAAGATGCTCCAAATACTGAAAAATAACAACATCAAGTTTGCTAAAGAAAATAAATATTCCCTACCAACCAAAACCAGTTGTATCGATAGACCGATTATCATTGGTAGTGGACCTGCTGGGCTGTTCTGTGCATATTTGCTGGCCTATGCAGGCTGCAGACCGATTATACTGGAGCGAGGAGAAGCTGTAGAGAACCGGAAAAAGACTGTCGAGAGCTTCTGGAATGGAACAGCTGCCTTAAATCCTGATTCCAATGTGCAATTTGGTGAAGGAGGCGCTGGTACCTTCTCCGATGGAAAACTGAATACACTTGTAAAGGATCCAGTTGGACGAAATCAGTTTGTTCTGGAGACATTTGTTCGATTTGGAGCAAAGGACAGTATTGTTTATGAGCAAAAGCCTCATCTGGGCACAGACGAATTGACTGGAATTGTTAAAAATATGCGTGAATCTATCACTCATCTCGGTGGTGAATTCTATTTTGAAAGAAAAGCGACAGGTCTGTTACTTCATAAAGATGCCGTTACAGGTGTGGAAACAGAACAGGGAACCATCCTGTCTCGTTATGTAGTTCTTGCAATCGGACACAGCGCACGTGATACATTTTACATGTTAAAAAACAATCATGTTGAAATGGAAGCAAAATCGTTTGCAGTGGGACTCAGAATAGAGCATCAACAGGCGCAGATTGATGAATGTCAGTATGGACTTCAAAAGGATCAGGTACTGCCTGCAGCTGATTATAAGCTTACCAATCAAGCTTCAAACGGGAGAAGTGTCTATTCCTTCTGTATGTGTCCAGGCGGATACGTTGTAAATGCATCCTCCGAAAGAGGCAGACTCGCTGTAAACGGCATGAGTTACAGTAGAAGAGATGGGGAAAATGCAAACAGTGCCCTGATAGTTTCCGTGACTCCAAATGATTATGGCTCAGACGATGCACTTGCAGGCATAGAATTCCAAAGAAAGCTGGAAGAAAGGGCATATAAAATTGGAAAAGGAAAAGTACCTGTGCAGTATTATGGTGATTTCAAGATTGGAACAATCAGTAATCTGACAAAAGGTGCATTTATGCCATCTACAAAAGGGGCATATCATAGTGCAAATCTACGGGAATTGTTTCCAGAACAAATAAATGAAGCATTGGTTGAATCTATTGAAAAGTTTGGACATACTATGTTAGGATATAATAGAATTGATGCAATCCTCTCGGGGGTGGAAAGCCGGACATCCTCACCTGTGAGAATCAAAAGAGACAGCAGTGGTCAAAGCAATATCAAAGGTTTATATCCCTGTGGTGAAGGAGCTGGCTATGCAGGAGGTATCACATCTGCTGCAATGGACGGCATGAAGACAGCAGAGCATCTATTGGAGGAATACAGCATTGGAAGAGATTAGAAAAGCATTGAAGAATAAGCAACGAATTGTAATCAAGATTGGCTCTTCTTCTTTGCATCACAGCAAAACAGGAGAATTGAATCTGACAAAAATGGAACGTCTGGTTAGAGAATTATGTGAGCTGAAAAATCAGGGAAAAGATGTCGTACTTGTTTCTTCAGGAGCCATTGCAGTTGGTAAAAAAACAGTGAATATTGACCCGAAGGATAATGAAGTATC
>CAZACC010000141.1:0-4743 GCA_964483545.1 uncultured Lachnospiraceae bacterium | reverse complement strand
TTATCGTAGCCAAGACACCAGCAGCACGCTGGGGAGATACCGAGGATCTGATGGGCCCCGCAGTGTTCCTTGCTTCAGATGCATCTGATTTTGTCAATGGACATGTATTGTATGTAGACGGCGGTATTCTAGCTTACATCGGCAAGCAGCCGTAAGCTGTTCATTCAAAGATCAATTCAAAATTCATCAATTCGGTTTTGCAAATTGAAGGTCTAAATGTTATACTAAACTGGTGCATGATACTGCAAAGACAATGATCTGACGAATGGTGGGAATCACTGCAAACGTAAAAAAATCAAACCAGGTGAGGAACAATGACAAAGAAAGATATAGCAGAACTGAAGCGACGGCTGAAAAAGGAAGAATGTACATTTACAAGACTTTGTGGAGCCTATGTAGACAGTAATAAGCAGATTGTGGTGAAGATGAACGAAACCTTCTTGAATCTGGAGGCGGAGGAGTTCTATAAATATCTTGAGATAGCGAAAAAAGCACTGTCCGGAACAGTAGGCAACAATCTGCTGAATTTGGAGTTCCCGCTGAGTGAAGAAGAGGCAGGCGGTAGACAGCAGTTTCTCATGGGATTGAGGAGCAGCGATTTCAAAAACGAAGATTTGCTTGATCGCTTTTATGAGATGATCATCAATAGCTATGATTATGTAGGGAATTATCTGATCCTGTTATTCCACGATGCATATGATGTCATGACAAAGACCAGTGATAATTCCAAGCTGGATGAGTCAGAAGAAGTTTTTGAATACATATTATGTGCAATCTGTCCAGTGGCTCTATCAAAGCCGGGACTTGGCTACCGCAAGGATGAGAATCGTATCGGACCACGTATCAGGGACTGGGTTGTATGCCCACCGGATACAGGGTTTATTTTTCCAGCATTTTCGAACAGAAGCTCGGATATTCATTCCTTGATTTATTATGCAAGAGATGCCAAAGAACCACATACAGAATTTATGACGGACGGACTGGGTTGCGATCCGAAGCGGACAGCCACAGAGCAGAAAGCCGCCTTTCATTCCATCATTAAGAATGCTGTTGGAGAAGATGAAGATGAGAGTCAGGAAATCCTCCTGAATATACAGGAAAACATCAGTCATTATGTAGCAGAACATGGGGAGCCAGATGCCCGAGATGATGCTCCAGTGGTCATGACCAAAGATGCTATTCCATCCTTGATGACTGAAATCAATATTCCAGAGGCTGTGATTAAACAGATTGAAAAATCCTATGCAGAAGAATTCGGTGATATGCTCCCTGCGGCGGAGTACCTGATTGATGCGAAGGCGTTGGCGGCAAATGCGCAGAAGAAAAAGGCGATGATTCTCGAAGAAGAGGTCAAGACATTGAAGCAGCAGTTGGAAGATAAAGAATCTAACGAAGTAATTCCGGACGAAGCCATTGAAACGTTTGATGTTGTACTGCGCGTCAGACCGACAAAAGTAAATCAGATTAAGTCAGAAGTCATTGACGGACAAAAGTGCCTGATTATTCCTCTCGATGAGGATGAATCAGCAAACGTAAATGGTGAAGCACTCTAATAACCAGCGATAATGTGCGCCAGAGGGTGCAGCTGAAAAATCAGTAGTTGGCTCATTACAAAACACAAAGCACAGATTACAGGCAAATCAGTCTGCAATCTGTGCTTTGTGTTTACGCTGTTTCCGAGTAGAACCTGAATTTTAAAATATAATCATTCACTTTATGTGTTGCCCGCAATGCCACCCGCAATGCCACCATGCTAAAATTCCAGAATAAAATCCGAATATTCGGTACATGCGTTGAAATATCAGCCTTGTTCTGATATAATATCATTTGAGATTAACTTACTCTCTGTTTCAAGGAAAGGAGGGTTTCTATATGAATGTGAGCTATACAAAACTTTGGCATTTACTTCTTGACAGAAAGCTGAAGAAGAAAGATTTGCAGGAAAAAGCTCAATTGACGCGTTATGTTATGAGCAAATTAAGTCGTGACGAAAATGTCACAACCGAAACTCTTGGAAAAATCTGTGTTGCTCTTGACTGCATAACAGACGATATTATTGAATTTTTACCAGACGATAAAGACTAAGTTCTGTTTATTTGGTGAATTTATGGTAGAATGGTGGATTTGAAGCCCATATCCTAATTCAATAGAGGAAGGATACAATATTAATGAACAAACAGCAATTAGCCAATAAAATTTGGGAATCAGCAAACAAAATGCGTTCCAAAATTGAAGCAAATGAATATAAGGACTATATCCTTGGTTTTATCTTTTACAAATACCTTTCAGATACAGAGTTGAAGTTTTTGAAAGAGAACGACTATACCGAGGAGCTTCTTCCTACAGTGGTTGAAGATGATGCTGAATCTGTCAAATGGATTCAACAAAATGTCGGTTATTTCATCTCCTATCAAGACCTGTTTTCTACTTGGATTTCAATAGGCAAAGACTTTGATGTTTCCAACGTCAGAGATGCTCTTTCAGCGTTTAGCCGCTTAATCAGCCCTACGCATAAAAAAGTTTTTGACGGCGTTTTTGATACGCTGCAAACGCAGGAAAAAAAGCTGGAGAGTTCTATACACCTCACGAAATTTCTCTGCTTATGTCTGAAATCGTTGCCAATCATCTCAAGGGCAAAACAGAGATTAAGATATATGACCCGACAAGCGGTTCGGGTTCCTTGCTCATTAACATCGGACGCAGTGTGTCAAAATTTATCAGCGATTTCGATAATATCAAATACTACGCTCAGGAACTGAAAGAAAACACCTATAATCTTACCCGAATGAACCTTGTAATGCGTGGCATTAAGCCAGATAATATTGTGACGAGAAACGGTGACACACTAGAGGATGACTGGCCTTACTTCGATGAAACAGACCCGTCCAGTACCTATGAGCCGCTTTATGTTGATGCGGTTGTATCAAACCCTCCTTATTCTCAGGCTTGGGATCCGACAAACAAAGGAACAGATCCACGATATGCTCGCTTTGGTCTAGCTCCTAAAGGTAAAGCGGACTATGCGTTCCTGCTTCACGATTTATTTCACATCAGACCTGACGGTATTATGACCATTGTTTTACCTCATGGCGTTCTGTTCCGTGGTGGCGAAGAAGGCACAATACGCAAAAACCTGATTGAGAACAATCACATTGATACTATCATTGGCTTGCCTGCCAATATCTTTTTCGGCACAGGCATTCCGACGATTGTTATGGTGTTAAAGCAAAAGCGTGAGAACACCGATGTACTGATTGTTGATGCTTCAAAAGGCTTTGTTAAAGAGGGTAAGAATAACAAATTGAGAGCGTCAGATATCAAACGAATTGCAGACACAGTAATCAGCCGTGTTAACGTTCTTAAATTCTCAAAAGTAGTGACCCGTGAGGAAATCAGAAACAACGAATACAATCTGAACATACCTCGCTATGTGGATTCTTCTGAAAGTGCGGAGAGTTGGGATATCTACGCTTCTATGTTCGGAGGCATTCCCAAAGCAGAGATAGATGAACTCAGTGGGACTTGGACTGCTTACAGATCAGATAGAATCAAAAAAACATGCCGGAATGTACTTGTCGTTTCCAGCTTGTTTTTGGACAAGTGAAGCCTTTGATGTGAATCAAAATTCCAAAATGGAGATATTCAGACACTGGTGAACCTGATTTTGGACAATACAGCGTGGATGACGTTGATTCAACATCCAAAATAATGAGGGAAATTCCATTTCTTTGGAATTCATGCCTGCTTTGAGGGTTTATATTGTCCAATCCATGCCTATATGACATTGATACCTGCTGTTTTGGAATTGATAGTACTAATGGAGAAAGCTACTTGTCCAAAATCTAGTCTGTCAAGATGATTTAGCCATATAGGGTTCTTCAGAACTGAATAATCACACATGTTCTTGACAAAATCAGTGAAATGAACGTATAATCGGGATAGTTATTCTAATCAATGAAGAAAAGCGTTGACGAAGACAGTAGATGATATTCAAAAGTCGCAGAGAGCCGGAAATGGTGAGAACCGGTACAAGTAGAATATGATTGAAGATCACTTCCGAGTTTCGGACTGAACGATCAAGGATTCAGTAAGCTCCGACGGAATCCGCCGTTATCGGAAATCATATGAATGCCAAGCGCAGAGTATGACGTATCAGGTGGTACAACGGGTAAATAGCAGAAACTATAACCTCGTCCTAATATTAGGATGAGGTTTTTATATGATAGGAAAGCGCTCCTGTCATAAAAACGCCCAGTGAGGACGTGTCTGCTTAATCATAGTGTAGCAAGAAAGGATGATCAACATGTACGAAAAAGTATCCCCAGACCTGAATTTTGTGGACAGAGAAAAGGCAGTAGAGAAATTTTGGAGTGAGAATGATATTTTTAGGAAGAGTATGGAGAACAGAAAAGAATGCGAGACCTATACTTTCTATGACGGACCTCCAACAGCAAATGGAAAGCCCCATATAGGTCATGTGCTGACACGTGTTATCAAGGATATGATCCCACGTTATCAGACGATGAAAGGCAAGATGGTTCCAAGAAAGGCTGGCTGGGATACACATGGACTGCCGGTAGAGCTTGAGGTAGAGAAATTGCTCGGTCTCGATGGCAAGGAGCAGATCGAAGCATACGGACTGGATCCGTTCATCACAAAATGTAAAGAGAGTGTTTGGAAATATAAGGGAATGTGGGAGGATTTTTCTGCAACAGTCGGTTTCTGGGCTGATATGGATGATCC
>CAZACC010000140.1:0-4820 GCA_964483545.1 uncultured Lachnospiraceae bacterium | reverse complement strand
GGAAATGATCTGTATGAAACAGCAATAAAGGAGTATCAGAAATGAGAATAGCCCGTATGGTTTTGCATATGTTTTTCCGAGCAATCTATTATTTAATTAAGATAGACTGGTACGGAAGACATGATCGGTATACTGAAGAACAAAGATATGCCTTGGTAAAAAAAACAACAGTACAAGCAAATATAGCTGGACGTGTCACAATTGCGGCTTATGGCATAGAAAATATACCAAAAGAAAATGGTTTCATTATGTTTCCGAATCATCAGGGTCTTTACGATGTCTTAGGATTGATAGAGAGTTGTCCGAACCCGTTTGCTATTGTTATAAAAAAGGAAGCAGGAAACATTATTTTATTAAAACAGGTTGTTCGCTGTCTGAAGGGGCAGATCATTGACCGTGATGATATTCGTCAGGGACTGAAAGTGATCAACCAGATGACAGAAGAGGTTAAAGCGGGACGAAACTATATAATCTTTGCAGAGGGAACCCGAACGAGAAATAAAAATGAGCTTTTGGAATTCAAGGGAGGCAGTTTCAAAGCCGCTATGAATGCGAAGTGTCCGATTATTCCAGTAGCTTTGATTGATTCCTATAAACCGTTTGATGAAAACACAACTCAGCCTGTCACCGTTCAGGTGCACTATCTACCACCGATTCTGTATGAAGAATATGCAGGAATGAAGTCTGTAGAGATTGCACAGATAGTAAAAGAGAGAATACATGAGACAATTATCGAGTACGAAAATATTTAGCATTAAGGAGTTACCATGCAAAACAGTAATTCAAAAAAGCAAACGGGGATAATCTATAGTTTATCTTTCATAATTCCGATTGTTATGATGATCATTATATCAGTTATTTTAGGAATGTATCCTTTTGGTGAAAGAACGATACTGATAACAGATATGAATAAGCAGTATAATGATTATTTCGCATATTTTAAAACAATTATGACAGGGGAAAATAACCTGATTTATACTTTTAGTAAAACATTGGGTGGAGATATGGTTGGGTTTAGTGGATATTATCTTCAGAATCCATTTCTGTTTCTTCTTTTATTATTTCCAAACGATATCCTTCCACTTGGTGTATGGATAATGATCATTCTGCAAATTGCAAGTTGTTCTCTTACATTTAATATCTATTTGAATCATACTTATGCACCATCTAAAATGTCGATTATTTTTTCATTGGCATATGCCTTTCTGGGATATACTTTTGGATATATCAATTTGACAAATTATTTTTGTAATATCATTGTTTTACCGCTTGTAATACTCGGAATACAGAGACTTTATAAAAATCACAAGGATTGTTGGTTATATATAATTACACTGGCAGTTTCTATATTGTTGAATTATTATATCGGCTTTATGTTATGCATTTTTTCTGCGCTTTTCTTTGCCTATCTTTTATTTTCAAACACAGAAAATGTTCAGCAGATAAAGAAGCGCTTCAAACAGATACTTTCCTTTTTAGTTTCCTCGATTCTGGGAATATTATTAACAGCATTTGATCTCATTCCGATTGTTATATCTTTGAAGGGACAAAAGAACGTACCAAACGGTGACGTCCTTTCGTTTTATAGAAATTTTCATATGATAGATATATTTTCCAAGTTATATTCTAATATGTTTGATGGAAATACTTCTAATAACAATCTTCCGTTTATTTATGTGAGTATGATTGCGGTTATATTTGTATTTTTTTTCTTTTTAAGCAAAAAAATAACAAAAAGAGAAAAGATTGTAACATTCGTTTTTATTATTGTAATGTTACTATCATTTTATATTCACACGATTGATGTAATATGGCATGGATTTAACAGTCCTGTCGGATTTCCATATCGAAATGCTTTTTATTTCAGTTTTTTACTTTTATATATTGCATATAAAGGTTTTCTCGTATCCTATGAACAGTTCCGTATCAGGGATTGTTCTATATTT
This sequence comes from uncultured Lachnospiraceae bacterium, assembly GCA_964483545.1. GTDB lineage: Bacteria > Bacillota > Clostridia > Lachnospirales > Lachnospiraceae > JAAYYM01. The sequence goes on along the minus strand of CAZACC010000140.1, from coordinate 2,874 downwards.
GCAGGTATCTTTGTATTGTATTCGATTTATTTAATCTTCACAAATAGGAGTGCATTGGTATTCAGAAGTGTTATTTTTGATTCATTATTGCTTCTGGTAGTGATAGGGATACTTTATGGTGTATTGTATAAGAAGTGGACAGAGCAAATACTATTCTTTGCTTTGTTAACAGTTCAGATCATTGATTTGTCAGCGAATTCAGTGACTTCAATTAAGCAATATACAGATTATGTTCCAATGCGGGAGTATAGTGAATATGTAAACGAGGTGGCACCTCTGACACAGTATGTTGCAAATCAAGATCAGTCGTTATACAGAGTAGAAAAGAATTTTATGAGAACAATGAATGATACAATGCAGTTTAATTTTAAAGGATTGTCCCATTCCAGTTCCTGTGAAAAGGATTATGTGAAAGCATTTATGGAGAAAATGGGATTTAGAAACTTTGGTTTATGGACATATTACGACGAAGGCGGTACTGCTTTTGTGGATTGTTTTCTAGGAGTCAAGTATTATATTTCAAAATTTGATGCAACGGGAAAACCATATGATTTGATTTATCAGGAAAATGAGAAGTATGTTTTTCAAAATCCATATGCATTACCATTTGCTTTCGGTGTTTCAGAGGGTGTTCATCTTGTTGATATGAAGGAGAAGAATTCATTTTTGCTTCAGAATCGTATATCAAATGCTATTAGTAATCAAAATCAGCCTATTTACATAGAAGTGGAACAAGAAAATCCTATTCTAGAGAATTTGTCTGAAACAAGTCAGGATTTGTATCGTATTTATGAAAAGAAGAATTCAAATGAAGATGCTTATATAGATTTTCAGTTGACAATCACAGATTCTCAGCCGATTTATCTATTTTTTGAGGCACCCGAGCAGCAGGCAGCAGAAATCACAGTGAATGATTTCTCGTTCGGAAATTATTTTTCAGATACGAAATGGGATATTATTGAGATAGGTTCTTTTTCTGAAGGTGATACGGTTTCTGTAAAGCTGTACGTAAAGGGAGACGAGTTAAAACTTGGAAATGCATACTTTTATTACGAAGATAAAGATGCCTTGATTGCAATGTCTGAAGGAGCTGGATCTGAAGTAGCTGATTTAAAATGTATTTCGAATTCTCATCTTCAAGGAACAGTTGAAATCAAGAATAGTGATGAACTTCTTTTTACGATTCCATATGAGACAGACTGGAAAATCTATATTGATGGAATCGCAACGAAACAAAGCAAGGTTTTCGATGCATTGATGACAGTTCCAGTAGAGGAAGGGACACATACCATTGAAATGTATTATGTACCAAGAGGATTTATTATTGGCAGTATAGTATCTTTTATTGTATTATTGATATTAATCATTTTTGGCATTCATGAAAAAGAGCTAGTAAGTAAAATGAGAAAGTAGAAGTCAAAGAGGATGTAAATAGTTAAAAATAATTTGACAAAGTAATAACCCTCTTGTATAATAATCTTTGCGTTATATGGTGATAACTGTATATGGAATCAAGATTTCAGTATCTGATGGAGAAGTACTCAAGAGGCTGAAGAGGCGCCCCTGCTAAGGGTGTAGGTCGGGTGACCGGCGCGAGGGTTCAAATCCCTCCTTCTCCGTTTATCAAGAACAAAAAAATAATCTTTGAAAAAAGGTTATTTTTTTTTAATAAAATAGTCGGTTATGTGATATGGTAGTAAAGAGGATTACAGCTTATGAAACAGACAACCGAACGAAAGAAACTAACGTACTATTATATTGCAGCTTTTTTAATACCTGCAGTATTAATGATGATTGTTTATATAATACTTGGAACCTATCCATTTGGTGGGAGGTCAATTTTAGTTGCAGATTTGCGGTATCAGTTTCTAGATTACTACGAATACTTTAAATCAATCATACTTGGAGATAATGATTTTTTCTATACATTTTCAAAAAGTCTAGGTGGAGATGCGATTGGCTTCTGTGCTTACTATCTGCAAAATCCGTTCAATCTGATTCTATTGTTTTTTTCTAGAGAAATGCTGCCTGTCGGTGTTTTGCTTATGGTAATTCTAGAGGCTGGATTTGCTGGATTAATCTTTAATTATTTTCTGAATCAGATGAATAAGCCACATATTTCTTCCATAATATTTTCTACGGCGTACGCTTTTATTGGTATGTATGTAGCATATATGAATCTGACAATCTATTTCTTTAATATTGCAATTTTTCCTTTAGTAATATTGGGAATCCATAGAATTGTAATAAATCCAAAACGGAAATTGACATTTATCATCTCTTTGGCCATATCAATCTTGTCGTGCTATTACATGGGATATATGGCATGTATATTTTCAGTCATATATTTTGTATATGAACTGCTCTGTGACGTAGAAACGATTAAAAGACTCAAGGACTATAAGGAACAGCTATTGTCCTTTATCTTATCAAGCATGTTAGCTGTTGGTCTAACGGCGTTTGATCTGATTCCCACGATCCTTTCTCTTGCAGGAGAAAAGATTAGTTCTTCACCAGTTAAATTCTATATCAGCCGAAAATTCATTATGCTGGATTTATTTTCAAATTTGTATTCTATGGCATTTGACGGTAATATCTCAAATGGCAGGCCACTTATATACGCAGGTGTAATGGCATTCATCTTTACATTGATTTATTTACTCAGCAGAAAGATCAATCAGAAAGAAAGAATATTATCTTCTTTCCTATTATTAGTAATGCTTGGTTGTTTCTATATATATGCAGTTGATTTAGTCTGGCATGGATTAAGTGAACCTGTTGGATTTCCCTATCGATACTCCTTTATATTTAGCTTTCTACTACTTTATTTTGGATACAGAGGATTTACGATTGTACGGGAACAGGGAATAGAGA
>CAZACC010000139.1:0-4853 GCA_964483545.1 uncultured Lachnospiraceae bacterium | reverse complement strand
CCTTCTGTGGTCTGTCTGCTCTCCACACGTTGCCCATCTGCAGTGCTTTAAAGGGAGCCGGTAGCTCATTTGCATGATTGGAGTAATACCGTGAAAGTGGAACTGTCAGGTCATACCGAAGTCCACTGTCAACAAGATCTTCCTCCTTTTTTGCAGTCTCCAGATTGAACTTCTCACCACGCTTTAATATTTGAAAGATTAGCTTCTCATTCTCTCCTCCCTGCTTGCTGCACAGATTCTCGATATGCTCTACGCAGGGAGTTTCTATGGAAGTAAATCCAAATCCTCTATAGGTTTCCTTGATCAGTTCCATCACATAATCCCTGATCTGCATTTCCTGTGGCATAATATCCTTCATGCCCGTAACCGGTTTCTTACTTAGCGCCATTTCTTCTTTCTCCTTTATCCTTTATTGCATGAACTCTTCCCTGATTGTATCATAAAATGCTCTTTTTTTGTTTATGATTTCATCTATTTTTTCAATATAAATCTTCACATCCTTAACATTATCACAACGTGTAATCTGCCTATCTGATCTGACAACCTTTGATATGGTTCCAGCTCCAACCGCAGCAATTGACTGCTGCTCCTCCATTATCAGAATATTATAAATACCAAACTTTCCAGGTTTTGCATATCCGGTGTTTTCAAAATTACCAGTCATATTTTTCTGACGGTATAAATAATACGGCAGCATGCCTGCTTCTTTGGCTGCCTTTGCTGCGATTTCCATCATATCTGGTGTATTGATACTCTTGATCTCTGGATGTTCCTCCAGCCACTGATGCATCCCAGCTGCACGTTTAATTGCCATGGAATGAATCGTAATGCTGTCTGGGGCAAGCTTTTTCATCTCCTGCATCGTATGCTCCAGCTTACTGTAATCTCCAGCTGTCTGCACCTCGCCTGGCAACCCCAGTATAAAATCCATATTAATATTATCAAATCCAATTTTCCGCGCAAGATGAAATGCATTGATAACATCCGATATAGTATGCCGTCTTCCGATCAGCTTTAACGTTTCCTCATTCATTGTCTGCGGATTGATGGATATACGTGAAACACCGTGTTTGTATAACATGCGTAATTTTTCCTCGGTGATACTATCTGGTCTGCCAGCTTCCACCGTAAACTCACACACAGGTCCTCTTGAAAAATTAAATGAAGACTTCAGTTTTTTAATCAGCCTGTCCAACTGCTCCGCTGACAATGTTGTGGGTGTGCCTCCACCGATGTAGACGGTATCCAGTGTCCTGTCATGATAGACCTCTGCAGTAAATTCTATCTCTCGTTCCAATGCTGCTAAATAATCATCTACACGTCTCGCCCAGCCAGCAATCGGATAAGAGGTAAAGGAGCAGTAAAGACATGTCGTGGGGCAGAACGGAATGCCTACATACAGACTGAAGCCCTCTTTCCCATGAAGTTCTGACAAGATGCTTCTCTCCCGTTCTGCTATTTCACAGCAAAGTCTGATTTTCTCATCTGAAGTCAGATAGGTCTTCCTCATATGTACAGCAGCGTCCTCTACAGATACTCCCTGTTTCAGCATTGACATAGCAATCTTTGTTGGACGTATTCCAGTCAGTGTCCCCCAAGTCAGATTCTTTCCCGTTACATTTGATAACACCTGATATAAGTTCCGTTTTAATATGTTCTTTGCATGACTCCTGTCACTTGAGTCCATCATAAAACCGATCTGAGTCTTCTCCTGCCCATCAACAAAATACTGAATAAAAGAAGTTATCTTTTCATTTCCGTAAAAAACTTTGAAACCGGAATAATTCTCTCCGGTTTCCTCCTCTTTGACATGTACCTCTTCCTCCGGATAAAATGCCTTCACCAGAGAATGAATATCGTATTCATAATTTGCTTCTGAAATCCGTACTTCCACTTAATAACACCCGTAATTTTAATCATCCCCAAAAGGGATTATATTTACTTTCATATTCTATTGTAGTTGCATCTCCGTGTCCTGGATATACCTTGACTGTTCCTGGCAATCCTGACAGCTTGTTCTGAATCGACCTAATTAGCGTACCCTCACTCCCTGTCGGCAGATCAGTCCTACCTACAGAACCAGCAAATAAAGTATCTCCACTAATCAGGACACCATCCTCTTCAAAATAATAACAGCAGCTACCCTTCGTATGACCAGGCGTATGAAGCAGACGGCATTTCATCCCTGCTATCTCAAGTTCTTCACCATCCCTGATGTATTCATCCGCAACGACTGTATGCAGACGTCCGATTTGGTCCGTGCAGTTATTATGCGTGTCTTCACATACATCCTTCTCTGCATCACATGCATATACTTTGGCACCTGACAATTTACGAAGCTCATTGCAGCCCAGTATATGATCAAAATGTCCATGGGTCAGAAAAATGGCTGCAACAGAAATTCCATTGTCCTTCAATTTTTGATACAGATACTCACCTGAATCAGCTGGATCTATTACAATTGCCTTTTTCTCTTCTTCATGGTATATAAAATAACAATTGGTACTTACCATTCCAAGTACCAGTCTTCCAACCTTCAGCTCACTCATTTCTATCCCATTGTCCTTTCAATGTCGATAACATCCTCTATGGATCTCAATCGATCAATAATGCTAATCAATTCTTCCTTATTGCTGATTTCAAATGACAAAGATATCGTAGCAGTCCCCTGCTTACTCGTTCTGACATTCATAGAAGTGATGTTGATATTCTTTTCCGTCAAAGCTTTTGTAATATCTGCCAGCAGACCGTTCCTGTTGTTGCTATACAGATTAATATCCGCCATATATCGCTCATCTGTCTTTGCCGCTGCCTTCTGCCACTCTGCCTCGATCAAACGATCTCTGTCAATTTCAGAAAGACTCAGGATATTCACACAGTCTGTCCTGTGAATGGAGACTCCTCGTCCTCTCGTGACAAACCCTATGATCTCATCGCCTGGAATTGGAGAACAGCACTTGGAAAAGCGAACCGCCACATCATGAATACCCTCTACAACAATACCACTCTTCGCCTTTGCATGTGGCATTTTGTCTTTATTTATTTCTGCAAGATTCTGTAATACTTCCTCATTCGTGATCAGCTTTGCATGATTCTTGTCATAGAGTTCCTGCATCTTATTGACGATCTGACCCTCTTTGAGTCCACCGTGTCCAACAGCCGCACATACGGATTCCCAGTCCTTAAATCCATACTTTTCCATGATTGGCTTCATATATTCAGGTTTCATCAACGCCTGTGCATCGTGAGAACGTGTCTTGCAGTATGACTGCAGCATTTCCTTACCCTTTACGATGTTTTCTTCTTTAAACTCGTTCTTGAACCATTGACTGATTTTGCTCTTCGCCTGTGTACTCTTCACGATATTCAGCCAGTCTCGACTCGGTCCCTTAGAGTTCTGCGAAGTCAGAACCTCAATACGGTCGCCATTCTGAATGATATAATCAATAGTCACTAGCTTGCCATTGACACGGGCACCAATCATCCGATTGCCGACAGCACTGTGAATACTGTATGCAAAGTCGATTGTGTTGGAACCAACAGGGAGATTCTTGACATCACCAGTTGGTGTAAAGCAATAAACACTATCAGAAAACAAATCTAAATCACTCTTTAGAATGTTCATGAACTCTCTATTATCTGACATATCACGCTGCCACTCTAGGATTTGGCGCAGCCAGCTCAGCTTTTCCGCTTCCTGCTCAGATACATGCTTACCATTAGAGGCCTCTTTGTATTTCCAGTGTGCTGCAATACCATACTCTGCTGTTCTGTGCATCTCATAGGTACGGATCTGTATCTCGAACGGCTGTCCCGTTGGTCCGATAAGAGTTGTGTGCAGTGACTGGTACATATTTGGCTTCGGCATAGCAATATAGTCCTTAAATCTTCCAGGGATTGGCTTGTATATCTCATGGATTATGCCCAGTGCCGCATAGCAGTCCTTGACGGAGCCCACTACGATGCGCACTGCAAACAAATCATAAATCTGCTCCAGCGTTTTGTCTTGATTAATCATCTTTTTGTAAATACTGAAGAAATGTTTGACTCTGCCATCAATCTCTGCTTCAATACCAGCTGTCTTAATGTGTGCTGATACCTCATCTACAATGTTTTGTACATACTTTTCCCGTACACTTTTACGTACAGAAATTTTATCCACTAGGTCATAATACACTTCGGGTTCCAGATACTTCAGTGATAAGTCATCCAATTCCACTTTTAACTTGGATATACCAAGTCTCTGTGCAATGGGTGCATAGATATCCAGAGTTTCGCGTGCAATTTCCTGCTGTTTTTCAGGCTTCATATGCTTGAGGGTACGCATATTGTGCAGACGGTCAGCAAGTTTTACCATGATGACGCGGATATCCTTGGCCATTGCCAGAAACATCTTTCGTAGATTCTCTGCCTGGAATTCCAGTTTATCACCATTGTATGTCAGCCGTCCCAGCTTTGTAACACCATCTACAATCAGCGCAACATCTTCTCCGAACTCTTTTCGTATCTCCTCATCAGTCATGATTGTATCTTCAACAACATCATGTAACAGACCAGCCACGATCGTTTCCTTGTCTAACTCCAAATCAGCCAAAATGATTGCAACGCAAAGAGGATGGATGATATAGGGCTCGCTGGACTTTCTGACCTGCCCTTTATGTGCATCGTTTGCTACGTGATATGCCTTTTCAATCAGAGAAATATCATCGGAAGGATGATATTTACGCACACGCAGAATCAAATCCTGATATAGTTCTTCAGGACTCAAAAACTCATCCATGGCTTCGATATGTCCATCATCAAAGACCAATTCAACTCTGGGTGCTTCCTCCATCGGCATTTTATCTTCCATA
>CAZACC010000138.1:0-4899 GCA_964483545.1 uncultured Lachnospiraceae bacterium | reverse complement strand
CAACATAAAAATCTATCCTTTTCTATATTAAACTACTTTCAAAAAAGTTTCAATGGTTTATTATTTACAAAATATTACTAATAATATTATTAAGTTAACATATTCTTTTATTTGTGGTTTATTATGTGAATGAAGTGATAAATTTTATATTCACATAATCATTACTGATTATATCGTGTTTGTTATCATTTATTACAAATGTATCAACATAAGAAAGTAGACTTATCCACAAGATATTCACATTATGTGGATAATATTATGTCAATTAAAAAAAAAATTACAACAAAACATTTTATTATTAAAATACTATATCTTGTACTTGACGGAAAGCAGCGAATTGAATATAATTGTAATGATGTTTTCTGACTTAATATCATTAATTGTATATTATTAAAGTCATTCAATTATAGAAGGAGGTGCCTAACTATGAAAATGACATTTCAACCTAAAAAGAGATCTAGAGCTAAAGTACATGGATTCAGAGCAAGAATGAGTACTCCAGGCGGAAGAAAAGTTTTAGCTTCCAGAAGATTAAAAGGAAGAAAACAATTATCAGCATAGACCGCATAAAGTGGTCTATTTTTCTCTCATAACATAGCAGAGAGGTTAAGATATGGTTTTTTCTGAATCACTAAAAAAGAATAGAGATTTTCAATCTATTTATAAAAAAGGTAAGTCACAGGCAAATCGATATTTGGTTATGTATCTGTCAGAAAACAGTATTGGTAGAAACAGAGTTGGTATATCTGTTAGTAAAAAAGTCGGAAATAGTGTAATCAGACACAGATTGACAAGACTCGTCAGGGAAAGTTACAGACTACATGAAAATATGTTTAATAGTGGTTTAGACATAGTAGTCATTGTTCGTATTACAGCTAAAAATGCTGGATATCATGATATTGAAAGTGCGTTATTGCATTTAGGAAAATTACACCGTATATTAAAATGAAAAAAATAATAATTTATATAATTAGATTCTATCAAAAATATATATCCGGTCTAAAAAGTACAAAATGTCCATATTTTCCTACCTGCTCCCAGTACGGACTGGAAGCTGTAGAAAAATATGGTGCTTTCAAAGGTGGGTTATTGGCAGTATGGAGAATCATACGTTGTAATCCATTTTCTAAGGGTGGTTATGATCCTGTCCCATAGTGAATCACTATATCAAGTCAATTTAAATTTGTTTTAGAATAGCTGTATACACAATTCAAGGAGGATATAATCTTGTATAACATAGTATTAACACAAAACAGCGGTGCACTTTTAGGACCAGTTGCAAAAATACTTGGTATTTTGATGGATTTCATATTTAATATGCTAGACAAAATAGGAATACCAAATACTGGTCTTGCAATTATTATTTTTACACTGGTTATTTATTTATGTTTGATGCCTTTGACTATCAAACAGCAGAAATTCTCAAAGTTATCTGCAAAAATGAATCCTGAGATTCAGGCTATTCAGGCAAAGTATAAAAATAAAAAAGACAATGAATCAATGATGAAAATGAATGAGGAGACAAAGGCGGTTTACGCAAAATATGGTACATCTCCTACAGGAAGTTGCCTTCAGATGATTATACAGATGCCTATATTATTTGCTCTTTATAGAGTCATTGATAATATGCCGGCTTATGTATTAAAAATTAAAGAAGCTTTCATGATATTTGTTCCTTCATTTATTAAAGAAACGGGAAGTTTGGATTTTATTCAAAATAAAGATAATTTTGCTGGTGCTACAAGATTTGCAAATCAATTTAAAAATGAATTATTTGTAAGTGGGGATATTGAGTATGTTCAAAATACAGTGATTGATGTACTAAATAAAGCATCAACTTCTGAATGGAGAAATATATATGCACCTGGAAATTTCGAGAGTTTAAAAAATTTAATTACAAATTCAGGAAGTGGTGCTTTAGATTTAATAGAAAAGTATAATAATTTCCTTGGGATTAATGTTGCAAATTCACCTTCCTATTATGTAATGGGATTTTTTAAGGGGCAAGGAGAAGAATTTACATTATTATTAGCAATCGGGGCATTAATGTTTCCTATACTTGCTGCAGTTACACAGTGGCTGAATGTAAAATTGATGCCACAGGCAGATAATAAAGCAAGTAAAGATTCAACAGCAGATACTATGGCTTCTTCTATGAAAACTATGAATACGATGATGCCGATTATGTCAGCAGTCTTTTGTTTTACATTGCCTACTGGTATGGGATTATACTGGATTGCAGGTGCAGTTGTCAGAAGTATACAACAGATTGTGATCAACAAACACTTAGACAAAACAGACATTGATAAACTGATTAAGAAAAATATTGAAAAAGCAAATGCAAAAAGAGAAAAAAAAGGATTACCAGCACAGACAGTTACAAATTATGCAAAAATGAATACGAAAACAGTAACTGATACAAAAAAAGAAATAAACAAGGAAGAAAAAGAAGCAGCGATCAAAAAATCTACAGAGTATTATAATAAAGGCACAAAACTCGGTAGTATCGCAACAAGAGCAAATATGGTAAGACAATATAATGAGAAAAATAATAAATAATATACGGAGGGATATAAAATGGAATATATAGAAGTATCTGGAAAATCATTAGATGATGCTATTACAGAAGCGTGTCAAAAATTAAGCGTTACAAGTGATCGTTTGGATTATGAAATTATTGAAAAGGGAAGTGCTGGTTTTTTAGGAATTGCAAGTAAACCTGCAGTGATCAAAGCAAGAATCAAGGATGAAAACTTTAAGGTTTATGAAGAAAAGAAGGAATTAAATAAAGATACAAAAAATGCTGAAAAGAAAGAAATATCAAAAGACAGTAGTCTTGCTAATGATTCCGATCCTAAAGAGTTTCTTGAAAAAGTATTTGCAGCAATGAATATGGAAGTTTCTATTGATGTTAAGATGGATGAAATAGAAAATGAAATGTCAATTGACCTGAAAGGTGATGAGATGGGTGTCTTAATCGGCAAAAGAGGACAGACACTAGATTCATTACAATATCTTACAAGTCTTGTTGTAAACAAAGGCAATGCAAATTATATCAGAGTCAAGGTAGATACTGAGAACTACAGAAAGAGAAGAAAAGAAACATTAGAGAATTTGGCTAAGAATCTTGCATATAAGGTTAAGAGAACAAAACGTCCTGTAACATTAGAACCCATGAATCCTTATGAAAGAAGAGTGATTCACTCGGCACTACAGAATGACAAGTACGTAAGTACACATAGTGAAGGTGAAGAACCTTTTAGAAAAGTTGTAATTACATTAAACAAATAGAGGAAATAGAATAAAGAGTTCGCAAGCGGGCTCTTTGTTCCTTTATTTACATTTAATATGGTGAATTTATGAAACAAGAAGACACGATTGCTGCGATTGCCACAGGAATGACTGATTCCGGAATAGGGATCATCAGAATCAGTGGTTGTGATGCAATTCAGATAGCGGATAGAATATTTAATTCAAAATCGAATCATAAGTTATCCGAAATGAAAAGTCATACCATTCATTATGGTTTTATTTTTGATGAAAATACAATTATCGATGAAGTTATTTTATCAATTATGAAGGCACCAAATAGTTTTACAACAGAAGACACGATAGAAATAAATTGTCATGGCGGAGTCTATGTTATGACTAAAATATTAGAAACAGTATTGAAGAACGGAGCCAGACCTGCGGAACCAGGAGAATTCACGAAGAGAGCTTTTTTAAATGGAAGAATTGATTTAACAAGAGCAGAAGCTGTCATTGATTTGATACATTCAAAAAATGATTTATCCATGAAAAATTCTGTAAATCAGATCAGGGGATCATTATATCAAAGGATATTAAATATAAAAGATCAATTGTTATATGAAATTGCTTTTATTGAGTCTGCACTGGATGATCCTGAGCATATCAGTTTAGATGGTTATAGAGAACGGTTGAATATAAAAATCAAAGATATCACTGCGGATATGAATGAATTGATTTCAACCTTTAAGAACGGAAGAATATTACAAGAAGGAATTAAAACCGTTATCGTTGGTAAACCTAATGTTGGAAAATCCTCATTATTAAATATTATGTCTGGAAGTGATCGTGCTATCGTAACAGATGTAGCCGGAACTACTAGGGATGTTATTGAAGAGAATATATATTTAAATGGTATTAATCTAAAACTATTAGATACAGCGGGTATTAGAGTGACTAATGATGCAGTCGAAAAAATAGGTGTTGAAAAAGCTAAGAAATATGCTGATGAAGCTGATTTGATTGTTTATATTGTAGATGCATCAATGGAGTTGGATGAAAATGATAGAGAAATCATACAGATGATTCAGGATAAAGATGCTATTGTATTATTAAATAAAACAGATTTGAAAATAATATTATCTGAAGAAGAAATAGAAACTATGACTCATAAAACAGTTTTATCTGTTTCTGCAAAGAATAGAACGGGAATTAAGGAATTTGAAAACTTAATAAAAGATATGTTCATACATCAAAGGATCTCATATGATGATGAAGTAATGATCACAAACATCAGGCAGAAAAATGCATTAGAGCAGGCGATTGATAGTATGAGTATGGTACAACAAAGTATACAAGATCAGATGCCAGAGGATTTTTATTCTATTGACTTAATGAATGCATATACATCCATCTGCTATATTATTGGTGAACAGGTAGATGAGGATCTCGTAAATGAAATATTTTCTAAGTTCTGTATGGGAAAATAGAAATACAGGTGATGACAGATCATGAATGAATTAAAGGAAAAGTATGATGTAGTGGTAGTAGGGGCTGGTCATGCAGGGTGTGAAGCTGCATTAGCCGCAGCAAGACTTGGTTTGAATACGATTATATTTACAGTCAGTGTTGACAGTATTGCATTGATGCCAT
>CAZACC010000137.1:0-5023 GCA_964483545.1 uncultured Lachnospiraceae bacterium | reverse complement strand
GCGGAATGAGGATTGGAGGTTGGAATATATGACTCGATATGTAAGGGATATGGATTTGCGTGAAGAAGGTCGTGAAATTGGAGATGTGCTAAGATTAATCTCGCAGATTCAAAAGAAGATCCAGAAATTAAAAGCTCTGGAAACAATTGCTGACGAACTCGAAGAAACCCCCAACAGCATCCGTTCCATTTACGATTTAATCAGGCAGCATCCTGATAAATCAGCAGAAGAAATTCTGGAATGTATGGAGGATTAAGTACCTGTATTCCAGTGTGCTCACTATTCGCTTTTTTCAATAATCGTTCCATCCTGATATGCCCTGAGTAACTCCTCCAGCTGATAAATGGACTCGCGCAGTTCATAACCTGTGTCGGTGTCGGCTACACGCAGACGAAATGCAGAAGTTTCTACAATAACTGAGTCCGAAAAAACATCCGTCTCCTGCAAAATTGCATCCTCAGTCGACTTAAATGGTTCATGGGCTACCAGACGCATTCCATGAGAATTATAAACTAGCGTATAACCTGCAATCCCAGTTTTACTTTGATATGCCTTAGAAAATCCGCCATCGATGACCATCAGCTTGCCACCACATTTGATTGGTGATTCTCCCTTTTTCTGCTCAACAGGAACATGACCATTGATAATATGTGAAAACCTTGCATCCAAACCAAACTCCGTCAAAATTTTATTGACAGTCTCTTCATCATTGAGCAACTCATAATATTTATTTTTCTTCTCTACATGGCTAGCCTTGTCTGCAATCAAATAACGCTCAAAGGTCGCCATTCTTTCCTTGCCAAATACAGGCGAGTTCGGATTGCCCCAGATATACCACAAAATATCCTGTCCCTTTTCCCGCTCCGTAGTGTCATTTGTCGTATAGTAGCCACGGCGTGCATAATGCTCCAGTATGTCATATAAAGCCCTTCCGCTGTACTGCTTTCCAAAAATATTGACCCTCTTAAAATCACCGTTTTCATCCAGTGGAACACAACCATGATATAGCAGGTTGGAATTATAAACTTTGTATAAGCTGCCTTTGGCAAACAGAAAACGCACATGCTTCTGTAGCTTCTCACAACGTGTAAACGCATGGCAGAGACGCTCCATAACCTGTTCTTCTCCCTTAGTCAGCTGATATGGATGCTTTGGATCAACCGTTGGAAATTCCGTATCCTTCAATGCATAGGTCGCTCCATCAATGTCTATCGTTTTATTTTCATAATTGATCTTATCTAGCAGCAATCGGCTTTCTAGATCAAAGCTTTTACGTTTTTTAATAATCTGACCTTCCAGTTTGAACTGAATAATCGTGATTGCCTTGTGCATTTTCGTATCGAGAGCCCTGTCATTTGAATTGTAATCTCCACTTGTTGAAAGCGCAAATGCATCACAGTTCACATCAGAATAAGTCTCCATAGCAAAGGTCGCTAATGGAATCAGATTGATACCATAGCCCTCCTCCAGCGTGTCCAGATTGCCATACTTTGCAGACATGCGGAGCACATTTGCGATGCATGCTGCATGTCCTGAGGCAGCACCCATCCACACAACGTCATGATTGCCCCACTGGATATCAATCGAATGATAGTGCCGCAATGTTTCCAAGATCAGATGCGGACCAGGTCCTCGGTCAAAGATATCGCCGACGATATGCAGATGATCAATGACGAGTCTCTGAATCAGGTTGCTGAGCGCCACGATAAACTCCGGTGCACGCTCGATCCTGATGATCGTATGAATGATTTCATTATAATAAGCTTCCTTATTCTGAACCTCTACCTTTTCTGTAATCATTTCTTCAATGACATAGGCAAAGTCCTTTGGCAAAGCCTTGCGTACTTTGGAACGTGTATATTTGGATGCGACTCTTTTTGTGATCTGCACCAAACGATGCAAAGTAATCTTATACCAGTCCTCGATATTGTCTTCCTGCTTCTTAATCAGCTCCAGCTTCTCCTCTGGATAATAGATTAAGGTTGCCAGCATTTTCTTGTCCTTCTCACTGAGCGTGTTCCCAAACTCTTCATCTATCTTGCGCTTCACTGATCCAGAACCGTTTCTAAGTACATGGATAAACTGCTCGTTCTCGCCATGCACATCCGTCATGAAATGCTCCGTTCCCTTTGGTAGGTTCAGAATTGACTGCAGATTGATGATTTCCGTCGATGCTGCTGCAATCGTCGGATAATGATCCGCCAATGTCTTCAGGTATTTCAACTCCAGATCCTTCATGATGTCTCCTCCACTGTAATACTAAATTCCTACCACACCGCTCATATCATAGAGTCCGGCTGGCTTGTCTGCCAAATACTTGGCGGCCTGTACTGCTCCCTTGGCAAATATTGCTCTGGAGTATGCCACATGTGAAAAGGTGATGACCTCATCCTGTCCTGCAAAGATTACGTCGTGATCTCCAACAATTGTACCACCTCGCACAGCTGAGATGCCGATTTCAAACTTGTCACGAAGTCTTTTTTCTTTGCTGCGGTCAAAGGTATACTGATAGGCATCATTCATGGAAGAATTCACTGAATCAGCCAAGGCCAACGCTGTGCCACTCGGTGCATCCAGCTTCATTTTATGATGCTTCTCCACAATCTCTACATCGAAACCCGCCTCTGCAAGTATCGGTGTGACCTCCTTCAATACCTTCATCAGCAGATTAATCCCCATAGACATATTGGCTGATTTCAGAATAGCCACTTTTTTGCTCGCTTCCTTTATCTTTGTGAGCTGTTCCTCACTCAGTCCTGTGGTACAAAGGACACATGGAATCTGTTTTTCTACACAATAATCCAGCAATCCATCTACTGCTGCCGCAGCGCCAAAATCAATCACAACATCCGCATCTGTATGACACTCTGTAATGCTCTTTACGACTGGATACGTATTCTGGATGTGATTCGAAACATCCACACCCATCACGATTTCCAAACCATCCTCATCTGCAACCATACCAGTGATCATCTGCCCCATCCGACCGTTACAGCCGTGCATTATTACTTTTATCATGATGTATTTCCTTTCATTCAACATGATGTCAACCATTATACTCTGTCAAAATCATTCTTGTTATTTTATCTCTGTAAGCCTACAAATATTTTCTACAACAGCCCATAATGCTTCATAGCCGTTTTGAGCTTCTCTGCATTCTCGGGTTCCATGGTCGTTAAAGGTCTGCGCATAATGCCAGCACCCATGTTCATGAAATTCATAGCCTGCTTTACCGGAATTGGGTTCACCTCGCAGAACAGTGCGCCTACAAGCTCGATTGTATCTAACTGTAGCTTTGTACTTTCTGCTATCTTGCCCTCGAACCATTGTGCGCAAATATCATGTGTCTGTCTCGGTGCAACATTGGATAATACCGAGATAACACCCTTTGCGCCAAGCGCCAGCATCGGAGTGATTTGATTGTCATTTCCTGAGTAGAGATCTACGCTGCCGTCTGCGATTGCCATCAAACGCGCAATCTGTGAAAAATTATCAGTTGCGTCCTTTACTCCTACGATGTTTTCTACTTCTTTGCACAAGGAAACAATTGTCTCTGGTAATATGTTAACTCCGCCAGTTCTGCCTGGTATATTATATAGAAGAATTGGGAGCTTCACACTGTTCGCCACCATGGTAAAGTGCTCCTTCAGCCCCTTCTGTGTTGCCTTGTTATAATAAGGTGTTACAACCAGCAGTCCATCTGCACCAACCTTTTCAGCCTCCTGTGACAGATATATGGCTGTCTTTGTGCAGTTAGAACCTGTTCCCGCAATGACTGGAATACGCTTCTTTACCTGATCCACTGCGAATTTGATGACTTCAATATGCTCTTCATGACTGAGTGTCGATGCCTCTCCTGTCGTACCACATACAATGATTGCATCTGTACCGCCCTTGATCTGGTACTCGATCTGCTCTGCAAATCTCTCATAGTTCACTGATTCGTCTTCTTTAAATGGTGTAACGATTGCTACGCCTGCTCCTGTGAAAATTGCCATAATACTTTCCTCCTATTGGGTTAATATGTACTCCTAGGTCAAATCTCTTCTGCGCTTCTTTTTGAATTCCTAATAGAAACTCGTTCATTTCGCACATCAGTTGCGAAAAAACAAAAAATCGACCTTGGATGAAGGTCGACTCATAATATACAATGTTTTGTCTTTATGATAGCCCTCCATCATGTAAGCGCCTCAGCTTACATAAATGACAGTCACACATCTATTAAATGCATGCCCAAGGATATTTGTGCAGTCCACTCGTATCCTTTCGGCGTCGTTGCCTTTCATGAATCTTCATCTGCCCAGCAATCTGCCTGCAAGTACTGCTCTGACATATCCTGTTGTTCTCTGCTGCATCCGAATCACTACTGATCAAAAACGCGACCTCTACCTTGTATGAAATTGTTCATTCAGTCATTTCTGCCTCTGCAGCATTTGATCACCATGCAAACATCGGTGCAAATGATGAACTTGCAAGTATAATATCATTCTGCTGCTGTTCTGTCAAACACTAATTTCTCTATTTTTCTTGTTTTTTCTTGTTTTTCTTGAAATCCCACAGGAATGTGTTATACTACTAAAGTTATGTAAAACTAGCTGCCGCAAGGATTTGCGCAGCCAGAGATTCAGTGAAAAGAGGATTTTTATGATTCAAGAAAGAAACGATATTAGAAACATTGCTATTATTGCCCATGTAGACCATGGCAAGACGACTCTGGTGGACGAGCTGCTAAAGCAGAGCGGTGTCTTTCGTGCCCATCAGGAAGTACAGGAACGTGTCATGGATTCCAATGATATAGAGAGAGAACGCGGCATCACTATTCTCTCAAAGAATACAGCCGTTACTTATCATGATACAAAAATAAACATCATAGATACACCAGGACATGCCGATTTCGGCGGTGAAGTTGAGCGTGTATTGAAAATGGTAAATGGTGCGGTTCTAGTCGTTGATGCATTTGAAGGTACAATGCCTCAGACCAAGTTCGTACTGAAGAAGGCACTTGCCCTCAAGCTGCCTGTGA
>CAZACC010000136.1:0-5103 GCA_964483545.1 uncultured Lachnospiraceae bacterium | reverse complement strand
TGTATTATTCAAAAGATCTAAATGTGATATCTATGAATCATGCTTTGTTTAGTCAGATGAATGATGACGACTGGAGCAGAGTGAGAAAGCAGATGCAAGATGATTTGATGAATTATTATGCTGGAATGGGCGGATTATAGTTGTGTACCTGAAGTGCCTATGAAGGATTGAAGAAAAGTAATTTATATATAAGCATATACAGAGTAATTAATGATAATGTTGGGAGAAAATATATGGAAAGTTATTTGATTAAAGATACGACAAAGGAAGAAAGAATTGCATTGATCAAACAATGGATTCCAGACGATGATGGAATTGAAGACAGTGGTATGGACTTATGGGATGTATATGCAGATTACATTAATGGAACAAAGGAAATAGCAGAAATCAATGAATCTATGTCAGGTAGTTTTTATACAGAGAATGATTTGAAATAACAAGTATTTGCGGACCAATAATATGATTTGAAAATCTGGAAGAGGAGGGAATCTGCACCATGATTAAGATACGCTGTGTAGTGGAAAGAATAACGTATCAGAATCCTGAGAATGGATATACAATTTTAAAATGTAGAGTTAAAGATTATGCAGACCTTGTTCCTGTAGTAGGAAGTCTTTTAGATGCTAATGTTGGGTCTGTTTTACTTGTTGAGGGTAACTGGAAAGTTGATACGAAGTATGGCAGGCAGTTTATAGCCGAGAATTGGGAAGAAACGCTTCCCGCGACAGTATATGGAATGGAAAAGTATTTAGGATCTGGGCTGATTAAAGGTGTAGGTCCTAAATTTGCAAAGAGAATTGTACAGAAATACGGCGTAGATACCTTTAATGTTATAGAAGATAATGTCCAGATACTCATTGAAGTGGAAGGAATTGGGTCTAAGCGCGTTCAGATGATTGCAGAATCCTGGGAGCGGCAAAAGGAAGTTAAGAATATTATGCTCTTTTTGCAGGAGCATCAAGTAAGTTCTTCATATGCTGCAAAGATTTATAAGCAGTATGGGAATGATAGTATCGCTGTTATGAAAGAGAATCCCTATAAACTTGCTGATGATATCTGGGGAATTGGATTTAAAACAGCAGATCAGATTGCAACAAAACTTGGTTTTGGCAAGGAGTCTTATGTAAGACTTCGTAGTGGATTAATGTATACTCTTTCAGAACTCTCCAATGATGGACATGTTTATGCTGAAAAGAATCAATTGATAGACAAAGCATCTGAGCTGCTAGAAGCTGCACCTGAGACAATTGTCATGACTATGGATGACATGCTTCTTAAGGAAGAACTAATTTTAGAGAAGAATCTGATTAAGAAGGATGAAATTGGGAATCCAATTGCTGCGATTTACTTACCACCTTTTTATTATGCAGAGGTAGGAATTGCCAGTAAGCTAAAGAAGCTAGCGTCAACTCCGGCAGGAGATAAACTATATACCAAACTGATAGAAGCCAGGAAGAACTCTGGAAATGAGAGTCTTTCTGTTAGTGTGGATTTAATCGAAGAGAAGGTGGGAATGAAATACGATGAGGTTCAAGCAGATGCAATACGTAGAGCGGCAACTGCTAAAATCATGGTACTTACAGGTGGTCCGGGTACTGGAAAAACTACCACTACTCAGGGAATCATATCCGCTTTCAAGGCTTATGGATTGAATGTACTATTAGCAGCCCCAACTGGAAGAGCAGCAAAGCGAATGACAGAAGCGACAGGTCTTGAAGCCAAAACAATACATAGATTATTGGAATATAAGCCTCCAGAGGGTTATCAGAAGAATGAAGAGAATCCACTTGAGGGAGATGTGCTGATTCTGGATGAATGTTCTATGATAGACATTATTTTAATGAATGCGCTTCTTAAGGCGATTCCATCCACTATGCGTCTAATCCTGGTGGGAGATATTGACCAACTTCCTTCTGTAGGAGCTGGAAATGTACTACGAGACATCATTGATTCCGAAGTGTTTCCGGTGGTAAAGCTGACAAGAATCTTTCGCCAGGCGCAGAGTAGCCGGATTGTTATGAATGCCCATCGAATCAATGAAGGAAAGCTTCCGGATACGTCGAATGGAAAGGACACAGATTTCTTTTTCATGGAAAATGAGGATGCAGAAGCGGTAGTACCGCAAATCGTAGAATTGGTACAAAAGAAACTACCGGACTTTTATCATGTGGAACTTTCACAGATTCAGGTATTAACACCTATGCAAAGAGGTGTGGTGGGAGCAACTAACCTAAATCTATCACTTCAAGAAGCACTGAATCCGCCAGAACATGAGATTTTTGCAAGAGGCAGAGGGGCTATGACTGTACCTAAGGATTGCTTACGCAGAAGTGGATTTGCTTTTCGTGCAGATGATAAAGTCATGCAGATTAAGAATAATTATGATAAAGAAGTCTTTAATGGGGATATCGGCATGATTGAATCAGTGAATGCTGAGGACCGTTCATTGAAAGTGAATTTTGATGGACGGAGCATTGATTATGATGTGACTGATTTGGATGAACTGGTTCATGCGTATGCGACTACGATTCATAAAGCGCAGGGTTCCGAATATCCAATAGTCGTCATGCCAATCTTAATGAATCATTATGTGATGTTACAGCGAAATTTAATCTATACAGGCATTACCAGGGCAAAGAAGATACTGGTTATGGTGGGAACGAAGATAGCCTTATCCTATGCGGTTCGAAATGTGACTGTGACGAAACGAAATACTCTGCTGAAAGAAAGATTGATGTAAAAACAGAGACACAAGAAGGATTAACAATATGGGAACAATAGGACAACCAAAATTTAAAAGAGAAGACACAGTTTCATTTGCAATTACCGTTGATGGAGAAAAAATGATATTGAATGGAGTTGTGTACATAGTAGATGCATATGGAACATTTGAACAAGATGAAGAACCATCTTATGATATAGAGGCCCTGTATAATGGTGAAGTCAGTCTGTTTAAACATATAAGAGAATCTAAAGTAGAGGCACGTACAGTATAAATGCTTGTGAACGTCATTAATTGCGTTAGAAGATATATGGATTGCTATTTATTTCGAGAGGAATCCTGGTCTTTTTTTCATAATGATTATTGAACATATTGAACAATGGCACAGAAATGCAGCTTTAGTCACTTCTGGGCTGTTATTTTTATCGGACACCTTTTCTGCTAGAGTAAAATCAACAAATTGACAGATTGATTATTATTATTACATCTATTATTTGCAGGGGGAATTGATAATGGAACATGCGAAATCAAGCTTAAAAAGAATCAGAGAGAAAGCAGGCTTATCACAGGATGAACTTGCTGATGCTATAGGGGTAAATAGAAAAACTATAATTTCAATTGAATCCAATCATGGAGCGGATCCCAGAATTAGTACGGTGAGAAGATTAATTGCTTATTTTAAAATTTCTTTTGAAGAATTATATCCGTCAAATCCAGAATATACAAGGGATACAGAGATATAGATGACCGTTAAATTGTACATGTCCATTACAATACACTTTACTTTTTTCAATGGAGCAAATATAATAACAAATGTAGCAAACATATGTTCGACCTATGCGGAAGGGGATGGTTCAAGAAGAGACGCTATACACATAAGCGTTTTAAATTAGTGAAAGAGATAGGAAAATACGATGTTGGTAGCATTTTGAAAAATGCGCCGGAACTTACTGACATCGAGGATCGATTGATCAACGATCTTTAGTAACTTGCAAAGGTGACAAACTTCCCTTTTCCTTTACGAGTACAGAATCAACAATTTTGTATGAAAGTAAGGTGTTATGATGCAAGAGATTAGATTTCACTGCAAGAAATGCAGAAAAAGTATGGGTATGACTTACTTAGTAAGTGGCGATGTGGACAGTCCAGTATTACCAAATGTAATAATGAAGTGCCACACCTGCAAGAAAGTATCTACGTTAAAAAAATATACAGAGGGCATGGTTGTAGCCAATGTAGATAAAGAATCAAAGTTTTATCTATAAACCAACCAAAGAATAATTAATGAAAACAGCATGAGGGCCTCATGATATATGGAGACATATAAAATGCCATCCTAAGGACGCATGAGAAAGAAACCAGTTAATGGACTGGAGACTTTCTAGTGCGTCCTTATTTTTGTGCAGAAAACTAAATACAGATAGAAAACGACTCCTCTTTTTTCGGGTTTCAGCCTGGAGAGAGAGGATTTTATGATTTTAACAGCAACATCAAATGTGGCAGTACAGGTAAAGGTAATCAATTTGAAACACGAGTATCCAGGTTTTACAGGAGACACAAACTATTCCAAGACCAAGGATGTTTATGCTGAGTATCGTAAGAGTGGCTACAGTAAAAAGTTCTTTGAAGAGCATCGTGAAGCTATCACACTTTGCAAAGCTGCGAAGGAAGTCTTTTCCAATATCGAGGGTAAACTTCCCAAGATAAAAGACCTGAACCAGGAATATAACGAAGTCCTTCAGGAAAAGAAAAAGACCTATGCTGAGTACAGGCAGGCAAAGCAGGACATGAAAGATATCCAGATGGCCAAGTACAACATAGATCTGTTCCTCAAAAATGAGGAGCAGGAAAAGACTGCTGAAAAGCAGAAAACAAATGAACAGACCTTGTAAGATTTGGGGCAATTTCACTTTTAACAGAAGTGGGATTGCCCCTCTTTTTGCGTTATACGCAATTGTTCTCAGCGTCAACTTTGCTGATGCGTGGCTCCGAGTGAAACGAGGTTCTGGGGGATTGGGGGCTATCCCACCAACAAGCAAGCCGCCTCCGCGATATCGCGAGGCCCTGCTTGCGAAAATGAAAAATTCAGTTGCAACAGAACGTGCGTACCGTCCTTTTTAAGGGACATATCATGTGCGCATAATAATAGTGGGAAAGGAGAAGTGAGATAACAAATGGTGAGATAACAAATCGCACCGTAAAGCATACAAGAAAATTCAAAAGACTAAAGTAAAATTCCGAAAGAGAGTTTCGAGAAATCGAAAGTTGTATTTGAAAATAGACTGTTATAAGAGTATAATGTAGCCTAGGACTATTTATGGAGCCTAGATGCAATTTGCGCCGTCCGGCGGTCGCTGTTGCGTTTCACAGCGGCTGCCCGG
>CAZACC010000135.1:0-5115 GCA_964483545.1 uncultured Lachnospiraceae bacterium | reverse complement strand
TCCGGCAGTGTAATGGCATTATCAGCCACAACAGAATATCCTCTTAATCTCTTCGCTACGATTAGCCAATTCAGATAGGTGCCAATTGCAAGACCAAATGCTGTCCAAAATGCATCTGCCAGTCCACACCAGTAAGCTACTCCTGGCAGTCCCATGAGCAGCCACCCACTCATATCAGATGCTTCTGCGCTAAAAGCTGCTACCCACGGTCCCAGAGAACGCCCACCAAGGAAAAACTCCTCACTATTCTGATTGGAACGTTTCATATAAAAGACACCTATTCCAATGACGATCACCATATAGCAAATCATAGCAATCAAAACCTGTATTGTATCAAAATCCATTTCAAGTTCCCTCCTCAAAATCACAAATTAGCACTATTATAACAGAATCAACAGTGATATGCAATTTCTACATGGATGTTTTGATTCGTTTTAATTGGTTTGATCTGTTTTTATTTGTTTATTTGTTTATTTTTTCTTACGTGCCATAACCACACTCTGAACTATAAGGAACAGACAGAGCATCGCAGCGATTGTGATACCTGTCCACCATGCCTGATCGAGTCCAGCAGAGGATACGATATTCTGAATCGTGCTAAGTGACAGCACTCCAAAAAATGTACCTATGATATTTCCCACACCACCCGTCAGCATCGTACCGCCTATGATGGAGGATGCAATTGCATTCATTTCTGCTCCGCTCGCATGTGATGCAGAGCCAGATCCAACGTGCATAAAGTAAACAAATCCACCGATGCCTGCCAGTATTCCGCATAGCATATAGGAGAGGAATTTCGTTCTTTTTACATTGATACCCAACATCAATGCACTTTGATGATTCCCACCGACTGCATAGAAGCCACGACCAAGCTTTGTCCATCTGAGGACACAAAACAGGATGATTACGACTAAAATAGCGACAATCACACCAATCTCAACATAAGCATTTACATACTTGCCGAGCTTATTGATAGAGCCAAGACCTGGTATGATGATACGTGTTTCCTTCAAAGCTACAAATGCCTGATTCTCAACGTTGAACGGGTTTGTATTTACAATCGTTGTCATGCCACGTGCAAAGAACATACCAGCCAGTGTGACAATAAACGGCTGTATATCTAAATAAGCAATTAAAAATCCCTGAACCAATCCAAATGCCACTCCGATTGCCAGAGCAATCAACAGTGCTGTAAACGGATTGCCGTTATGGTAGTCCAGATATACTGCACAGCACATACTTACTAGCGCAGTCACGCCGCCAACCGAAATATCGATTCCACCTGTAATCATGACAAGACTCATTCCACAGGACAGTATAATCAGTGCAGCATTGGCATTTAAAATATTAAAGAAAGTTTGTGGTTTTAAAAATCCTTTTCCCTGAAACAAGATTGCACCGATATACATCACAAAGAAAACAACAATTGTGATTGTCAGCAACAAATTGGTATCTGTAATGTTTCTTGTTTTCTTTGACATGTTATGCAACCTCCTTTACACGTGATTTTAACTTTAATTTCTTCCAGAAATCTGATATACCGTTTCTAACGACTGGTGCACTAATGACTACGAGGAAGATCACAACGATTGCTTTATAAGCTGAGAGCGCATCTGAGGATACATTCATCTTATAGAGAGTAGTTGTCAGGAACTGGATAACATATGCTCCTAGTATAGAGGCTGTCATATTGAACTTACCGCCATTCAGAGGATTTCCCCCGAGTGCAACCGCCAAGATCGCATCCATCTCAATATCCTTAGCTATAACAGAATAATTAATGGAAGACAGACGGCTAACCTTGATCAAAGCTGCCACTGCGACGCACAGACCAAGAATCACAAATGTCAGAAACTTGATAAAGGCAGGATTCAGACCATTCAGTCTAGAGGAGTTCTCATTGATGCCGACTGCCTGTGTGTACAGTCCCAAGTTTGTAAACCGTAAAACAAGCGCCATCACGAGTGCACACGCAAGTGCAATGAAAAATGGTGTTGGAATCGGAATGCCTGGGATGAATCCACCAAAATAGCTAAAAGAAGGCTCGCTGATGATCGGAAGCTCATTGTTGTTGATCCATGCTGCGATAGAACGCCCTGCTGTAAATAGGATGAGCGTCGCTACCATCGGCTGGATCTTGAAATATGCAACCAGTGTTCCGTTAAATGCTCCAAACAGCATCGCTACTACACAGCTGACCAAAAATGCGACAATGATCGGTGCCTGTAATGTCTCTGGTCTAGAGTTTGTACCACAAAGCACCCTCAAAACCACACTTCCGCTGATGGCAATGGCTGCACCTACGCTGATGTCCTGTCCACCAGATGCCGCTGTGACCAGTGTCATACCAATTGCCAGGATTGCGAGCTCAGAGCCGTAATCCAGAATCGTCATTAAATAACCAGATAATACAGGATCCCCTGCACTGTTAAAGCCATATGTAATTTTATAAAATGACGGATCGGCAATCAGATTGAAGATTGCTAACAGCAATAATGCTGCAATCGGGATAAAAATCTGCCGTCCAAATAATTTTCCAAAACGATCGGATACTCTTATTTTTTGTGCCTGCATTATGCTTTCTCACCTCCAGCTATTGTACTCATAATCATGTTCTGGGTCAGTTCTACGCCAGAAAGTTCTCCTACGACCTTGCGGTCTCTCATAACGATCAGTCTAGAGCAGGTACGCAGCATTTCATCTGTTTCAGATGAGATAAATGTAATACCCATTCCCTCTGACGCAAGCTTTAATACTAGCTTCTGTATATCAACCTTTGTTCCAACATCAATACCACGAGTCGGCTCATCTAGGATCAAATATTCGGGATGTGTCAGCAGCCAACGAGCTAGGATTACCTTCTGCTGGTTCCCTCCTGATAAAGATTTAATCGGAGTATCCGCTGATGCCGTCTTAATGCCCAGTAGCTTGATATATTCATCTGCAAACTGATTTGCTTCTGCCTTTGTAAAGGGTTTGAAAAATCCTTTCATAACCTGTAACGCTAATATAATGTTATCACGTACAGAAAGATCACCTACAATACCGTCTCTCTTACGATCCTCTGGAAGATATCCGATACCATTCTTCATGGCATCAATCGGCTTGGTGATTTTGATATGACTGCCATTCTTTTTCACCGTACCGCCAAGTACTTTGTCTGCGCCAAATATAGCACGTACACACTCACTACGTCCTGATCCTAACAGACCAGTAAAGCCATTGACCTCTCCCTTATGGATATTAAAATTAAATGGTTTGATTCCAGCATCGCTGTATAGTTTTTCCGTTTCAAAAACAGGTACAGATTGATCCTCTTTGTTGTAGATTCTATGCTCACCCTGTACCTCTGACAGATTATCCAGATCCTTGCCGAGCATCTTGGAGACTAGCTGCACACGAGGGAGATCTTTGATCTCATATTCTCCTACTAGTTTTCCATCTCTCAGTACAGTGATCTTGTCACATACCTCATATACTTGATCTAGGAAGTGGGTTACAAAAACAATACCAACGCCTCTCTCTTTCAGATTACACATCAGCTTGAACAGCTTTTCTACCTCATGCTCATCTAATGAGGATGTCGGTTCATCTAGAATCAATACCTTACAGTCCATATCTACGGCACGTGCGATTGCTACCATCTGCTGAACAGCGATGGAACAGCTGGCTAGCTGCTGTGTTGGCTGTGCTTGGATGTCCAGCGTTTCTAGAATCTTGCCTGCATCTTCATTCATTTTTTTCCAGTTCTGATAGATATTTTTGCTACGTCCTATATACATATTCTCTGCTACAGACAGATTGGGACATAGTGTAATTTCCTGATATACGGTACTGATTCCCAGATTCTGTGCATCCTGCGGAGATCTGATGACAACTGCCTTGTCGATTCCCTTGAGATAAATCTGACCTTCATCTTTTCCATAGACACCTGTCAACACCTTGATCAGTGTGGATTTACCTGCACCATTTTCACCCATCAGTGCATGAATCTCACCCTGACACAACGTAAAGTCCACTCCCTGCAGAGCTAGTACACCTGGAAAGCTCTTGCTTATATTTTTCATTTCTAATATGGCTTTGTCTCTCACGAGTGGGTTCGCCTCCTTCTTTAATTTTTGATGAAAATCGCGGCGCAAGTATTCAGATGTTCATTACATTGCGCCGCGATTTTATAACTCTTTTAGATTACAAGAGATTGATTATGAATTAGATACCGTAGCTGTCAACATCTTCCTGTGTGATGGTTGTAGCGTCAAAGCCCTTCTCATCCATGATAACAGTCTTCTCTGTGATTGTTCCGCCACTCTCAATCGTCTTGATGATTTCATCGATGTATGAAGACTGGAACGGGTTGCACTGTCCGTCATAATTCCAGTTCTGAGCCAGTAATTCTTCAAGTGCCCACTTGTTGCAGTCAAAGCCCATTATGATAACGTCTTTGCCTACGCCGTGTGAGATATTAGCTTTGTCAAGTGCTGCTACAGCGCCCTTAGCCATATCATCGTTCTCTGCATAGATTACGTTAAAGTCTTCACCTGAATCGATGACTGACTGAACGATCTGCTGTGCCTTCTCTGCATTCCACTCTGCTGTCTGCTGTGTAACGAGCTTCCATCCGTCTGTTGAAACTGCTGTGTCAAGAGCGCCTGAACGTCCCTTCTGAGCTGCTGAACCCATAACACCCTGTAAATGGATGATATTGTAGCTTTCCAGATTCTGTCCCATTAACCAGTCAACTGCTGTCTGACCTTCTTTAGCCATGTCTGATACGATAGAAGCCTCATAAAGACTAGGATCTGCATCGATTGTACGGTCAAATAAGATAACTCTGATACCAGCGTCCTGAGCATCCTTTAATACTGAATCCCAGCCTGCTGTATCTGCTGCTGAAAGGAGAAGGTAATCAACACCATCCTGGATGAATTTCTGAGCTGCTGTAATCTGCTCATCGTTCTTCAGGCTGTATGCAAATGATGCTTCGTATCCGTTTTCTGCACTGAATGTCTCTTTTAAGTCTTTATCATTTGCTGTACGATAACCAGACTCGTTAGGATCATTGTTGATGATACCAACCTTGATCATTGCGCCTGCATCTGCTGCGGGTGCTGCTTC
>CAZACC010000134.1:0-5116 GCA_964483545.1 uncultured Lachnospiraceae bacterium | reverse complement strand
ACTTCACATAGCGGTTGCAGGCAATACAGGGATTTGGTGTCCTGCCCTGCAGATACTCCTCTACAAAGTAGTCCATCACATGATTCTTGAATTCTTGCTTGAAATTCATAACGTAGTATGGGATATCAAGCATCTGAGCTACACGTCTGGCATCATCCACAGCACTGTTTCCACAGCAGCCTCCATTATCCTCTTGCACGTCTTCCTGCTCATCCTGCCAGATCTGCATGGTTACACCAATCACATCATAGCCCTGTTCCTTCAGCAGATATGCTGCAACAGAGGAGTCAACACCGCCTGACATTCCGACGACGACCTTCTTAGTATTCTCCTCCATCTTCCTCTCCCTCATGGATATCACTCTTGGGCTTCTGCAGACCCTCTATCGCAATACCATTCTTCTCTGCATAATCCCAGAGTGCTGCATGAATGGCTTCTTCCGCAAGCAGGGAGCAATGCACCTTGACGGGCGGTAATCCATCAAGTGCCTCCATAACTGCCTGATTGGTAATCTCCATTGCCTCCCGAATAGACTTTCCTTTGACAAGCTCCGTTGCCATGGAACTAGTTGCTACAGCCGCTCCACAGCCAAATGTCTTGAATTTGCAGTCTCTAATGATTTGATTCTCATCGATATCCAGATAGATACGCATGATATCGCCGCACTTTGCATTGCCCACGGTTCCGACACCACTTGCTCCCTCTATCTCTCCCACATTTCTCGGATTCGCGAAATGATCCATTACTTTTTCTGAGTACATTACATTTCCTCCTTGACTCTTTTCATAAAGTCTTCGTACAGTGGGGACATATTTCTCAGCTTCTCCACAATCACCTTGACTTTATCTACAACAAAATCCATCTCTTCCTTTGTGTTTTCTTCGCTGAGTGTCAAGCGCAGAGATCCATGAGCAATTTCATGTTTGAGCCCGATTGCTAAGAGTACATGGGAAGGATCAAGCGAACCCGAAGTACATGCAGAGCCACTGGAACCGCAGATTCCCTCCATATCCAGCATAATGAGCAGTGATTCACCTTCTATAAATTCAAAGCTGAAATTCGAATTGTTCGGAAGTCTGTTTGTTCTATCTCCATTTAAACGAGTATATGGGATTTCAGTCAGCATTCGGTCAATCAAATACTCTCTGAGCTCTATTTCATGTCTCGTTTTATCAGTCATCATAGACAGCGCACGCTCTACTGCCTTGCCAAAGCCTACGATCCCCGGCACATTCTCTGTTCCAGCTCTCCTGCTTCTCTCCTGCGTACCTCCATGGATAAAAGAACGTATCTTTAACCCCTTTCTGAGATAGCAGAAACCAATTCCCTTGGGACCATTTAATTTGTGCCCACTGGCACTCATCATATCAATATGAAACTCATCTACATTGATTGGCAGCTGTCCAAACGCCTGTACAGCATCTGTATGAAACAAAATTCCATGTTTCTTTGCAATCTCACCGATCTCTTTGATCGGCTGTATCGTCCCAATCTCATTATTGGCAAACATGATGGAAATCAGGATCGTATCCTCGCAGATTGCTTTTTCCAGTTCATCTAGTCTAACCAATCCATTCTCATCCACATTAAGATAGGTAATCTCATAACCACGTTTGGCAAGGTACTCACATGTATGCAGGATTGCATGATGTTCTATTTTGGATGTGATAATATGTTTTCCTTTGGCTGCATAGGCCTCAGCTGTGGCCACCAATGCCCAGTTATCAGCCTCCGATCCGCCTGCCGTAAAGTAAATCTCATTGGTATCTGCTCCGATTGCATTTGCTATGATTTCTCGGCTTTGTGTGATTGCCTTTTTACTTTCTGCCGCCAGATTATATATACTGCTTGGATTCCCATATAATTGTGTGAAATAAGGAAGCATTGCCTCCACAACTTCCGGTGCGGTCTTCGTCGTCGCCGCATTATCTAAATAAATCATAATCTGCTCCTATCTATGCTCTCCCTGGGCTTTGTTTTAATTCCTAGTAAACCACTAAGGATTGATTTGTTTGTATAATAGCACTGCATGATCGTTCTGTCAACATGCCCTTTTGAGTATAAAAAGGTGAAACAACTGCATCTCTGCCTGTCAGTTTCACCTTTTTATTCGAATCAAATTTCAAGTTATGATTCTTACCTCTGTATTATCCTCGCGGATGTGCTTTCGCATATACTTCGCGAATCCTGTTATGGTTCATACTTGCATAAATCTGCGTTGTAGAAATATCCGAATGCCCCAGCATTTCCTGTACCGATCGTAGATCCGCTCCGTTCTCTACCAAATGTGCTGCAAAGGAATGCCGGAGTGTATGCGGTGTGATATCTGATTCTATGCCAGCTTTTTTCGCATAATATTTAATCAGCTTCCAAAATCCCTGACGGCTCATCTGCTGCCCAGAACAGTTTGTAAACAATACATGTGAGTGATGGTCTGCGACCATGGCTTCTCTTCCCTGCTTTAAATAATGGATCAATGCATGCTTTGCCTCCGAGCCAAATGGGATGACTCTTTCCTTGCTGGCATCCTTGCAGACGATGTATCCCATCTGCAGATTGATATCCTCTACACTGATACTGATCAGTTCAGAAACCCGGATACCCGTTGCATAGAGCAATTCTAGCATTGCCTTATCTCTCAGTTCCTTTGGCGCCTCTCCCTTGGGCTGTTCTAATAGTCGAACAACCTCTTCTGGTGTCAACACCTCTGGTACATGCTTTTCTATCTTTGGGGATTTCAATGTCTCGGAAGGATCTGCTTGAATGGTGCCTTCTTTTAATAAATAATGAAAAAAAGCCTTGACGGATGCTATGTTTCTAGATATGGTGGCAGCGGCAAACCCATTCTTCTCCAGAGATAAAATAAAAGAATTCAAGTTGGTCTCCGTGACTTGATTGACTGACTCTATTCCCTGCTCTCCCATATATTTACGGAACTTCATTAAATCTCGTTTATAAGACATCTCCGTGTTGTTAGAAGTCTTCTTTACATTATGTAAATAAGTTATGAATCCTAGTATTTCTTGTTCCATTCTGCAAAAAACCTTCCCTTGTATGGTCATACTGTCTCTTCTCAAACGCTTATAAATTACATTATAAGCAGATTTTCCAAGAAAAGCAAACGGTATTTTCCCTTAATTTTTGGGCATTTTAGCCATTTTATCGAAAAAATACAACATGTCGTTCAAGGTCATTTTTTGCATCACTACATCTTGTTAAAAGTACTATTAAAATATTTTAATTATTTGTTTTAAAATGAATGGATTAACATAACTGTCACACGCTGCTCAGATTATGCAAACCATAATAGTTACCATATTCTATATTAGCTAAGGTATTTATTTTTGTATGCTAGGATTCCAACCATTGTTTTGGCATCTACGATACGCCCGTCATAGATCATTGCTATAAGCTCTTCTACATCATAAGCTTCTACATCTATAAACTCATCGTCATCCAGATGCTGATGTGACGGAATCAGCTGATTCGTATAGAAGATATCTATCTTTTCATTGCTAAATGCGACTGTGGTATTGAGACTCGTCAACAGCTCCATATGCTCCGTTCTGTATCCAGTCTCCTCCTCCAGTTCCCGAAAAGCAGTATCAATTGTAGGCTCATCCAGACCGTTTCGTCCGCCTGCCGGTATCTCCAATGTGTCAGAATCAATTGCATTACGGTATTGTCTGACCATCAAAATCTTGCCTTGATCATTCACTGGCACAATTGCCGCTGCTCCATTATGTTTTACAAAATCAAAATAAGTGAGTTTTCCGTCTGGAAGCTTGATTGTATCTGTGTAATACTCTGTAATGCTTCCCTTTTTGACTAATGTTCTATCGATACGTTCGTGTTGGATTCCCATTATTTCAACTCCTTTAGGAACTCATCTATTCTGCTAAGCCCCTTCTGAATCTGCTCAATAGAGATTGCATAGGACAGACGGAAGCACTGCGGATACCCAAAGTCTGCACACGGAACAATGGCTACAGCAAAGTCTGACAGTAAAATATCAGCCATTCTCTCCGTTGTCTCGACTTTCACACCTTTATATTCCTTCTGCAGTACATCAGATGCATCAACAAATAGATAAAATGCACCCTTTGGTTCTATTGTTGACAAATACGGCATTTTGGAAATTGTCTCATACATATAGATGCGACGTTTATCAAACTCTGCCCTCATCTTCACCATATCATCCTGCGGACCAGTTAATGCTTCCAGTGCAGCTTTCTGGGCGATGGAATTCGGGTTAGAGGTTGCGTGGCTCTGAATAGAGGACATCAGCTTTGCGATTTCCACACTTGAGCCTGTATAGCCCACTCTCCATCCTGTCATGGAATAACTCTTTGATAAGCCAGAACATGTAATCGTTCTCTTATAGATTTCATCATTAAAAGAAGCAATACTGATATGCTTTTCATTTTCATAAGTCAGATATTCATACATCTCATCTGCAACTACATAGATATCATTTTTCACAATGACATCTGCGATCGCGCGTAGCTCTGCCTCAGTATAGATCATTCCAGTCGGATTACTGGGCGAATTCAGCACAAGTGCTTTTGTTTTCGGAGTAATTGCTTTCTGGATTTGTTCAGCTGTTGCTTTATAATCCTGTGCTTTATCTGCATCGACAAATACTGGAACTCCATCGGACAGCTTTACCATCTCTGGATAACTAAGCCAGTATGGTGCTAAGATAATCACTTCATCTCCAGGATTCAGGATAGCATCGAATATATTAGAAAGAGCATGCTTTCCTCCGTTGCTGACCACGATCTGATTTGGCTGGTACTCTAGATGATTGAACTCCTTGAATTTTTTACAAATTGCCTTCTTTAACTCTACAGTTCCTGATGCTGGTGTGTATTTCGTAAAACCATTCTTGATTGCATCCACTGCAGCATCACATACGTTGTCTGGTGTATTGAAGTCAGGCTCTCCTGCTCCGAATCCTACAACATCAATCCCCTCAGCCCTCATTTCTTTTGCCTTCGCTGTTATTGCCAAGGTGGATGATGGTTTTACTGCTTTTGCTTTATTTGATAGTGTTAGTGCCATTTTCTATTCCCCTTCCTGCTTTGTCTGAAACAGTATAATACAAAGAATTTGA
>CAZACC010000133.1:0-5128 GCA_964483545.1 uncultured Lachnospiraceae bacterium | reverse complement strand
AATCCAATCGTTCCGTCGGCATCGGAAAGGTATCATGCCAGATTCTGTACTCGTAAGTCTTCCTGCTTTCTACCTTACGCGGATGAAAATCCGCTGTCACTTCCTCTGATTTCCTGATTTTAATATCCTCTGGAAGCCGCTGATTCAGTGCATAAGAAATCTTCTCCGCAGGAATTCTTGCATTCGTATCGAATACGGCTATATTTCCCAGAGAATGTACTCCAGCGTCCGTACGGCTGGCGCCGATGACTTCTATCGGCTCTCCAAGCATTTCAGATAAATTCCGGTTCAGAATACCCTCTATTGTAGATACATTGGGCTGTATCTGCCAGCCATGATACTGCGTCCCGTCATATGCAACTGTCAGCATCACACGCTTTGACATCCCTACCATTCCTTTCCGTCTTCTTTAAAATTCTCCGATTCACAGCTCACTCTAACTCACTTTAAAACTATACTGATCAGAGGCATCTCACTCTGACTTACTTTAAAACTATGTTAATGCAGATTATGACTGCTAAATAGAGCACAAGGCATCCATAAGCCATATAATCGTGTTTCTTATAAATCAAGGGCTTCATTTTCGTTCTTCCCTCACCACCTCGGTAACACCTGGCCTCCATTGCCATTGCCAGATCATTTGCTCTTCTAAATGCAGATATGAATAACGGAACTAATAATGGAATCATGCTTTTCGCTTTTTTGATCAGATTCCCACTTTCAAAATCCGCCCCTCGTGCCATTTGGGCTTTCATGATTTTATCGGTTTCTTCTAACAGGATTGGGATAAAGCTGAGCGCAATCGACATCATCATTGCGACCTCATGCACAGGTACCTTGAAGAAACGCAGTGGATTTAACAGCTTCTCCATACCATCTGTCAAGTTATTCGGCGTTGTCGTTAGCGTCATAATAGAGGATCCGATGATTAAATAAGTCAATCGGATAACCATAAATCCAGCCGTTCTGACACCTTCCTTTGTAATCGTCAGTTTCCAAAAGGAGACTAACGTCTCACCAGGTGTTAAAAATAGATTGAACACAACCGTGATCAGCATCAAAATCATGATGGCCTTCAGTCCCTTAATCATAAAAGAAAATGGCACCTTTGACAGCTTGATGACAACGATCAGAAAGATCGTCGCCGCTATATATCCATAAATATTATCAAATAGAAATAATGAAATAATAAATGTCAGGGTACCCACGAGTTTAACACGCGGATCCATTTTATGCAATATGGAGTTAGTCGGATAGTATTGTCCTAAAGTAATATCTCTAATCATAAATTCTTCCAATCAACTATTGTTATCATTATTTAGTCATTATGCTCTGTGATAAACACGCAGAATCTCATCTCTAGCTTCCTCTATCGTCAATGCATCCGCCCCGACAGGAAGCCCTCTGGCACGTAGCTGATTCATAATATAGATTGTCTGTGGAGCCTCCAGACCTATGGCTTCCAGTTCATGATAGAATTTGAATACCTCTTTTGGAGTATCATCATATAAAAGACCACCCTGATTCATGACTATGATGCGCCCCACATACTTTGCTACATCCTCCATACTGTGAGATACCAAAATAATAGTCATTCCATTTTCCTCACGTAGTCCTGCGATTAAATCCAAGATCTCGTCTCTTCCCCTGGGATCCAGCCCTGCTGTAGGTTCATCCAAAATCAAGACTTCTGGTTTCATGGCAAGCACGCCTGCAATCGCCACCTTGCGCTTTTCACCGCCCGACAGATCAAAAGGTGACTGATAGAAGTACTCGTCTGCAATGCCAACCTGCTTTAATGCAGTATAAGCACTCAACTCTGTTTCTGCCTTTGTCAATCCGAGATTTTTAGGGCCAAAACATACATCCTGAAATACATCCACCTCGAACAATTGATGTTCTGGATATTGGAAGACCAGACCTACTTTACTTCGCAGTGTTTTCATATTATAATCCGAATCGTAAATATCTGCTCCCTGATAATAAATACTGCCTCTAGTTGCCTTTAATAGCCCATTGAGATGTTGTACCAGAGTAGATTTTCCAGAACCTGTATGTCCAATCAGACCGATAAATTCCCCATCCTCAATCTGAAAGCTGATATCGTTCAGAGCCTTACTTTCATATGCATTTCCTTCACTATACACATAACTCACATGATCTACGATTATCGACATAATGCCTCCACCAGTTCCTCTGCGGTCAAAATCCCATTCGGAAGATTCAGTCCAGCCTTTTGCAGCTCATATGCCAGCTTGGTTGCATGTGGCACATCCAGACGGATCTTTTCAAGTTCTTCCACCCTTGAGAATACCTCTTTCGGTGTTCCCTTCATAATGATCTTTCCCTCGTCCATCACAAATACTTTATTGGCATAAACTGCTTCTTCCATATAATGTGTGATCAAAATAACAGTAATCTTCTCCACATCATTCAGTGCACGGACCGCACGAATGACCTCTTTCCTGCCTGAGGGATCCAGCATGGCTGTAGGCTCATCTAACACAATACACTTTGGATGCATCGCTACGACTCCAGCAATGGCTACTCGCTGCTTTTGTCCGCCTGACAGCTTATTAGGAGCGTGGTGTCTATATTTGTACATGCCAACAGCTTTCAGACTCTCTTCTACACGTTCCCATATTTCTTTTGTTGAAACCCCCATATTTTCTGGACCAAATCCGACATCCTCTTCTACCATAGCGCCTATGATCTGGTTGTCCGGATTCTGGAATACCATGCCTGTCGTCTGTCTAATATCCCACAGTTTTTCCTCATCTATGGTGTCCATTCCGTCTACCCAGACAGTCCCCTCCGTTGGATAAAGGATTGCATTCATATGCTTTGCTAACGTCGACTTTCCAGATCCGTTATGTCCCAAAACAGCAATAAAGTCGCCCCGTTCTACATCCAGATCGACTTCATCTACCGCACGGGTAACACCATCCACGTTACCGTCCTTATCACGGCGTATATATTCAAATATCAGCTTTTTTGCCTGTAATATACCCATATTCACTCTCCAAAGATGCTCAACTCTATTTATTGTACGTGATTTTGTATGCAAATGCAAGAAACTCATGATTAAGAATCCCAAAAAAAACACCTCGGGATAAAAATCCCAAGGTGTCTGTTTCGTCTGATTAAACCAACTCGATCAGTACTTCCATCGCAGCATCGCCCTTACGAGGTCCGATCTTTACGATTCTTGTATAGCCGCCCTTGCGGTCTACATACTTCGGTGCAATTTCATCAAACATCTTTGCAACCAGATCAACTTGCTTTGTATTTCTCTTCTTTCCTGCAACCTCAGTAGGAACCTCTGTGATAGGATAGAAGAATTTCAGCATTTGACGTCTTGCATGCAGTCTAGAAGGCAGATCTTTCTTGATTTCCTTCTCTACTTCATCAAATACGGTTACTTTCTTGCCATCTTTCTCTTCCTTGATTCTCTTACCGTTCTTGTCCTTACGCGGAACCTTTGCGGTTACCTTAACCATTTCAAAGTTATCCTTTTCCTTGACTGCAAGAGCAATATAACCTTCAACAATCTTCTGGATTTCCTTTGCTTTTGTTTCTGTTGTCACGATTTTTCCATGATATAACAGATTTGTAACCTGATTTCTGAGTAATGCTTTTCTCTGGCTTGATGTTCTGCCGAGCTTTCTGTATTTTGCCATTGTGGTTCTCCTTTTTAGGATGCGTTCTGCATGCCATCGGACTTACTGCGAACTGGGTTTTTAAGTTACAGCCATCCCCGACTCTTTGGATTTATGGGAACAGCAAAAAATTTGTAAAGCAACTCACTCATCTCCAACATTTAACTGGAGACCTAACTCTTTTAACTTAGCCAGTACTTCTTCGAGTGACTTGCGTCCGAGATTACGAACCTTCATCATATCTTCTGAAGTTCTGTTTGTTAATTCCTCAACTGTATTGATCCCTGCTCTCTTCAAGCAGTTATATGAACGTACTGACAGCTCTAACTCGTCAATATTCATCTCAAGCACTTTTTCTTTCTCGTTATCTTCCTTCTCGATCATGATCTCTGCCGTCTTTGCATTCTCAGACAAATCAATGAAGAGTGATAAGTGCTCGCTAAGTACCTTTGCTGCAAGGCTGACTGCCTCATCCGGTGCGAGTGTTCCGTTGGTATATACGTCCAGAGACAACTTATCAAAGTCTGTAATCTGACCTACACGAGTATTCTCAACAGTTAAGTTAACACGCTCAACAGGTGTATAGATAGAATCTACTGCAATCACACCGATTGGTAAATCCTCACTCTTGTTCTTATCAGCGCTGACATAACCTCTGCCCCTTGTAATTGTCAACTCCATAAACAGTTTGCTGTCTGTACCACCGTTTAATGTCGCAATCACCAAGTCTTTATTCAAGATTTCGATATCCTGATCTACCTGAATATCCGCAGCTGTTACAACACCTTCACCTTCAAACTCGATATAAGCAGTCTTCGGCTCGTTTGTCATGCTGTCATTCTTGATTGCCAGACTCTTGATGTTCATGATGATTTCCGTAACATCTTCTTTGACACCCGGTATGGAAGAAAACTCATGAAGGACACCGTCTATCTTCACCTGGCTGACTGCTACGCCCGGCAGGGAAGAAAGCATGATTCTTCTGAGTGAATTTCCGAGGGTTGTTCCGTATCCTCTTTCGAGAGGTTCCACAACAAATCTTCCGTACTTTTTATCATCTGAGATTTCCACAATCTCAATCTTCGGCTTTTCAAAATCAAACACTGCAAGTACCTCCTCTTTTTTAAGTGTCTACACTCAGATACTTTATTTAGAATACAACTCGACGATCAACATCTCGTCAACCGGAACGTCGATTGCTTCTCTCATCGGAAGTTCCTTTACGGTTCCCTTCAGATTCTCCTGATCAACTTCCAACCAAGCCGGTACCATTCTTCCGCCTGTAGCTTCAAGAATATCCTTATATCTCTGTGAAGACTTGCATTTTTCTTTGATTTCAACCACATCGCCTGCTTTTACCAGATAAGAAGGAATGTTAACTACCTTTCCGTTTACGGTAACATGCTTATGATCTACGATCTGTCTTGCTTCTCTTCTGGTTCTTGCAAATGTCATTCTGAAAATTACAT
>CAZACC010000132.1:0-5131 GCA_964483545.1 uncultured Lachnospiraceae bacterium | reverse complement strand
AAAGAGCATTACCATGATATTATGAATCAGGTTGAAAACGTTAGGAAGTTTTTGTATGATAATGAAAAGACACTGTATTATCATGCTTATGATGAAGCAAG
The DNA here is from genome assembly GCA_964483545.1 of uncultured Lachnospiraceae bacterium. Taxonomy (GTDB): domain Bacteria; phylum Bacillota; class Clostridia; order Lachnospirales; family Lachnospiraceae; genus JAAYYM01. The sequence goes on along the minus strand of CAZACC010000132.1, from coordinate 5,030 downwards.
GATCCAGCCATGGGCTGACAAAGTGACAGGCTGTTCACCGAATTTCTGGCTGCGTTCGATGGGGTGGTATCTGATGGCACTGGTGGATATCATGGATGCAATGTCTGAGGAGATCTACGAGCAGTACAGAAGATACGGGGATTTGCTCAAAGAAGCGGTAACAGGCATCTTGCGGTATCAGGATCAGAAGACGAAATTGTTCTATCAGGTCATTGACCGTGCGGATGTAGCAGAGAACTATACAGAAACATCGGGCAGCGCAATGATTGCATATGCGATACTCAAGGGCTGCAGGATGCATGTTCTGTCCGTAGAGAAGTACGCAGCGATTGGCGAAGAGGTGCTGCAGGCACTGATTGTACAGAAGCTGCTGATGACAAATGAAGAAGCACATCTGACGGATATTTGTTTGGTGGCGGGTCTCGGACCAGGAGAGGCACGGGACGGCAGCGTAGATTACTATTTATCTGAACCACGGGTATCGGATGACTCAAAGGGAGTCGGACCGTTCATGATGGCATATGCACAGTCTTTATTACTCAAAAAGGAATGTGGATCGGAGGCAGAGACAGATGAAGAAAAGTAAATTTTGGAAGAGGAATATTGGATTGCTGTTTGTGATTCCGTGGCTGTTTGGTTTTCTGATATTCCGCCTGTATCCGTTTGCAATTTCTTTGATTTACAGCTTTACAGATTTTAATTTATTCAAAGGAATCTCTGAAGCGGGTCTGATGAATTATAAAGAAATTTTTACAAGTACAAAGATTACAAAGGCACTCAGTGTAACATTCCAATATGCTTTTATTACAGTTCCGTTGAAGCTTGCATTTGCACTGTTTATTGCATATATCCTGAACTTTAAGATCAAGGGTGTGAACTTCTTCAGAACGGCATATTATATTCCGTCTATTCTGGGCGGTTCTGTGGCGATATCTGTGCTATGGAAAGCATTATTTAGAGATGACGGCCTGATCAACGGTGCACTGGAGATCTTCGGGATCGAGGGGCTTCACTGGCTGTCTGATCCGACATATGCATTGTTTGTTATTTCCTTACTTAGAGTATGGCAGTTTGGTTCAGCGATGGTCGTATTTCTGGCTGCACTGAAGGGAGTTCCGACGGATTTGTATGAAGCAGCTTCCATAGACGGAGCAGGCAAGGTAAAGCAGTTCTTTTCCGTGACTTTGCCGATGATTACGCCGGTTGTATTTTACAATCTGATTACACAGCTTTGTCAGGCATTTCAGGAATTTAACGGTCCTTATATCATCACACAGGGTGGGCCGAGAAATTCTACGACGCTGATCTCACTGCTGATTTACAACAGTGCGTTCAAAAATCATGATATGGGACTGGCGAGTGCGATGGCGTGGGTATTGTTTGTCATTGTCATGGTTTTGTCTTTGATTGCTTTTATGAGTCAGAAATATTGGGTATACTATGCTGATGAAGAGGAGGGAAAACGCTGATGACACTCGGAAAAAAGAAAACTGCTGCAAATGTCATTCGTTATGTTGTCTTGATTCTGGTCGGCTTTATCATGGTTTACCCATTGCTGTGGATGATCAGCGCAACCTTCAAGGACAATAGTGAGATCTTTACGAATATGGGTCTGATTCCACGTACTTTTTCATTAAATGGGTATATGAATGCATTTAATGACTATGGTGGTAACATCAATATCTGGCAGGCAATGCTGAATACATATTCTTATGTCATTCCGAAGGTATTATTTACAATTGTATCGACTACCATTACGGCATACGGATTCGGGCGGTTTGAATTTGTCGGAAAGAAGTTTCTGTTTGCAGTGCTGATGGGTACGTTATTCCTGCCGCAGGTTGTACTGAATGTACCACAGTTCATACTGTATAACAATCTGGGCTGGATGGATTCTCCGATTTATCTTCCCCTGATCGTGCCTACCTTGTTTGCGATTGATACTTATTTTGTATTTATGCTGATTCAGTTTTTGCGTAATGTACCAAAGGAACTGGAGGAGGCAGCAAAGATAGATGGCTGTAATGTGTTTCAGGTGCTGTTTAAGATTATATGCCCGATGTTGAAACCGGCAATCGTATCATGTGCATTGTTCCAGTTTATGTGGTCGAGTAATGATTTCATGGGTCCGTTGTTATATGTGAAAACTCCAGCGAGATATCCAGCTGCAATCTTTGTCAAGCTGTCGATGGATGCAGATACTGGATTTGAGTGGAATCGAGTATTAGCCGTATCTTTAATCTCCATCGTACCGTCGCTGCTGGTATTTTTCTTTGCACAGGATTCTTTTATCGATGGTATTGCCGCAGGCAGTGTGAAGGGATAAGGAACTAGAACAGGAAAGGGATGACCTATGAAGATCGTACAAATGCTTAGGACGACGAGAAGTATCACCATAGGAATATATGGAGGCAGTAAAGACATCTACCGGCCGGCAGAGCCACTGCGAGTCCGCTTGCACACAGGAGTCATTAAAGAGGTAGACAGGATGATTATGACCTTCTATCAGCTGCAGCCAGACACAGAGTATCAGTTTGAGCTGCTCGACCAGTCGGAGCATTGCACGGATCGGCTTACGGTATCTACAAGGTATGAATTTGTGACCTTGAATGTGCGGGATTTTGGCGCCAGGGGAAACGGGCTTGCAAATGATACACTTGCCATTCAGGCGGCGATTCAGGCGTGCCCAGCAGAGAGCAGAGTGCTGATTCCGAAGGGCGATTATCTGATCACAACCTTATTTTTGAAAAGTCATATCCATATAGAAATAGAAAGAGAGGCTCATCTGGTGGCGGAAACGTCAAGGGATGAGTTCCCTTTGTTTCCAGGCATGATCGAAAGCTACGATGAAAAAACGGAGCTGAATCTGGGAACCTGGGAGGGGAATCCACTGCCGATGTATACTGGTATTATCACAGGCTATGATGTCGAGGATGTTATTTTGTACGGAGAGGGTTGTATAGACGGCAGGGCATCTTATGAGAACTGGTGGCAGGATGCAAAGAAAATGAGGGGAGCCTTTCGACCGAGGATGCTGTTTCTGTCGCATTGCAGAGATATCTCTGTTGAAGGACTCACATTTTGTAACAGCCCGTCATGGACGATTCATCCGTATTTCAGCGAGCATCTCAGATTTTATCATGTCGATATCCAAAATCCGGAGGATTCACCGAACACAGACGGAATCGATCCTGAGTCCTGTGAACATGTGGAGATTGCGGGCTGTCACATTACACTCGGTGATGACTGTATTGCTGTGAAGTCCGGAAAAATCTATATGGGACAGAAATATAAAAAGGCAGCTAAGGATATCCATATATGGCAGTGCCTGATGGAAAACGGACATGGAGCGGTGACGCTGGGAAGTGAGCTGGCTGCAGGAATTTATGGTGTCCATGTCGAAAAATGTCTATTTCAGAATACAGACAGAGGGCTTCGGATCAAGACGCGAAGAGGACGCGGCAATCTGGCGGTCGTAGATGAGGTGTGTTTTGAGCAGATCGTGATGGATCAGGTCAAAACTCCTTTTGTGGTGAATGCCTTTTACTGCTGCGATCCGGATGGTCGTACAGATTATGTTCAGAACAGAAATGCTCTTCCAGTGGATGAGAGAACACCATTGATTCAACAACTGGTATTTCGCAATATAACATGTTATCATGTACATGCGGCAGCTGGATATTTCTATGGACTTGCGGAGCAGCCAATCTGTAAGATAGAACTGAAAGATATTTATGTGGACTATGCGAATCAGGCAAAACCGTTTATGCCAGCTATGCTGTGCGGTGAGCAGGAAATGTGCAGACAGGGATTCATTTTCCGAAATATTAATAGCGTCTGCCTGAAGCAGGTTTCTATCGTAAGCGTTGACGGGGAAGCAGTGACTGCTGAGAATGTGAAGCTGTTAGAAAATAAAGAAATAGAGGTGTTAACATGAGTAGAGTACAATTGGGAATACGACTTCATGATGTAAAGGGCTGTACATTGGAAGAAAAAATAGAAAATGCGAAATGCCAGGGTTTTTGTTGCGTGCACCTGGCACTTTCTAAAGTAATGGGAGACATACCGTCTGGAACTGGAGCGCTGACACCAGGCTATGCGATGTATGTCAGAAATCTGTTTGAAAGGGCAGGACTGGATATCGCAGTGTTGGGCTGTTATCTGAATCTGGCTCATCCTGATGAGAAGGAACTCCATAAAATACTGGAAAATTATAAGGCTCATATCCGGTTTGCATCAATGCTTGGCTGTGGAGTGGTTGGCACTGAGACAGGCGCACCCAATGCAGATTATCAGTATGAACCTGCATGTCGGAGTGAGGAAGCACTGCAGGTGTTAATCCGAAATCTGCGTCAAGTAGTGGAGTATGCAGAGAAGATGGGTGTCGTTGTGGCAATTGAGCCCGTAGCAAAGCACATTGTTTATTCACCGGAACGTGCACGAAGGGTGTTGGATGAAATCCATTCACCGAATCTGCAGATTATTCTGGATCCTGTGAATCTGCTAGATGAAACGAACTATCGTCAACAGGATATAGTCATAGAGGAGGCAATACGGATGTTGGGCAGGGATACTGCTGTGATTCACCTGAAGGATTATCTGCCAGAACAGGGCACGCTCAGATCTATGGCAGCAGGTACTGGTCAGATGGATTATCGGCAGATCATAGAATTTGCCGAGATACAGAAGCCGTATATACAGGCAACGCTGGAGGATACAACACCAGAAAATGCAGTATCAGCACGCCTGTTTTTAGAAGCAGAGGCAGAAAAAATAAAAATTTAAAAAAGTAGAATCAATCGTATAGGATGACTGGTCACAGGGGAATCAGGCTGATGAGAACAGGATTGCAAAAAAGTGCTAGCTGATTGCAATAATGTCTTATTGCCCTATTCTCCTGTTTTTGTTAAACTTATTAGGGTATTAAGGTGTGGAGATTGTATGAAGGAGGGCTTACGGTTGACGAATGTGATTCTGGAAATGAAGAATATCACCAAGATCTTTCCAGGCGTTAAGGCACTGGATAACGT
>CAZACC010000131.1:0-5207 GCA_964483545.1 uncultured Lachnospiraceae bacterium | reverse complement strand
TAAATCACTAATGGGAAGTGGCCACATTTTTGTTTCAATTTCATCGGGAAACAGAGTATGAACGAGGTTTGGTTTCTTAAAGTCAGAAGCCATTTTGGCAAGGACTTTTTTTGAAGAAATACCTATATTGACTGTAAATCCGAGGGTCTCATAAACTTTATCCTTTATTAGAGTAGCTGCCTCAAATGGAGAAGCATAACTTGACATATAGGAAGTGAAATCTAAAAAGCACTCATCAATACTTAACTGCTCGAGATCGGAGCAATAAAAAGAAAGCAGCGTCATAAGACATTGACTGTATTCTCGATAAAGGATATGATCTGGTTTTTCAATTACAAGCGAGGGACATTTTTTTAGTGCATTTACAATAGGTTCTCCTGTTTGTATGCCATATGGCTTAGCAGGAATAGATTTGGCCAATACAATGCCATGGCGGTTACTTCTGTCACCACCTATAATAGAAGGTATTAAACGCAAATCATAAGTAGATTTGGTTTTTAATATTTCCACGGCAGACCAACTTAAGAAAGCCGAATTTACATCAACATGAAAGTAAATGGTATCGCACATGTCCTCACCTCATAATCAGTATACCACAAAGTCAAAGTAGACTTATACCTTAAAATTTGATATAGTGTAAAAGGTGATGGCATGAAATTAAGAGCAATATTAGTGACAATAGCGATATGCATATTAGGGATTTTACTTGGCACGGAGTATTATGAAGAAAATTGCTTAATACTACCAGGTGGCTTGCTGGATTCATTGAGTGAGAAGGATAGTACAGCAGGCATAGTAGTTAGGGCAAGAGAAAATAGTGGTATTTCATATGACATATATGGGTATGTGCATGAAAATATCATATATCTTTTTTTGCCAAATACGATAGACATGAAGAATGTTGTATATACGACAATGGATGAAAAGGGTACTTACCTTAGAAGATTTCAGGCAGATTTATCATCTGAACAGCCTGCCCATGCCGATTATACAGTTATTGCTATGCAATCAGATATTCCCTCAGTTTATTTGGAAATTGATGAAACATATGGGACAATCCAGGCGATGAATCAGGATAAAACCCATAGCGCATATACATATGGGTCAATGAAGATTGATGTTTCGGAAGAAATGGCAAAGAGTGAGGGGTGGCAAGAAAGCTACCTTAGCCAGGAGAACAATGGAGAAAAGCCGAAAACTGTCGAGGTTAGAGGCAGGGGAAATAAAACATGGGAATTTGAAAAAAAACCTTATCAGATTGAACTTGAAAAAAAGCAGGATTTACTCGGAATGGGTGCAGCAAAGAAATGGGTTTTGCTTGCAAACCATATGGATGGCTCTCTTTTGAGAAATCAGGTTCTCTACCAGATGGCTGAGCAGATGGAGATTCCATATAGTGTAAAGGGCAGACCAGTGAACCTATATATGAATGGTATTTACCAGGGATGCTATTTGCTTGCTTCAAGGGTTGAAGTTGGCGAAAATAGAGTCAGTATAGATGAAGATCAGGATTATTTGCTGGAATGGGGCGGTACAAATAATACTTTATATATTGAATTTGAGGAAGTAGCAAATATGCCACTTTGGTGGGTCAAGGTTCATAGTCCTGATTCTCAGAATGCAGTCAATAGATTGGAACCAAAGTTAAAAGAAATATTAGCTACAATTGTAGATAGTTCATCCGAGAAATATGCAGAATTAATCGACTTGGCAACATGGGCAAAGTGCTATTGGGTGCAGGAATTCAGTTCAAATGGGGATGGCGTACATTCAAGCATTTATTTATACTATATTTCGAGTGAGGAAAAACTGTATATGGGGCCTATGTGGGATTTGGATTATACCTTTGGTAATTTTACTGCGGCGGAGTACCTTTATCCGACAAAGTGGTCAATGCGTATGCAGGGGTGGTATGTTCCTTTATTTCAGCATGATGGTTTCAGGGATGCCGTAAATAAAGTATATATAGAGGAAGAGCTTCCTTTGATTTTTGAAGGAGCAATAGAAAATCTAAATGTTGGTGAAGAACAAATTAAAGAGGCAGCGGTCATGAATTATTTACGCTGGAAACAACCGGCGGGTAGTACACTTAGCGTAACAGAAGCGGCAAAAAACTATGCTGCAGAGGTAGAAGCAGTAAGGAAATGGATGCAAGAACGAACGGTATGGATTGATGAACAGATGGATTGAAAATGGAGAATACAATGCTAAAGTATAGAAATGAATTAAAATATTTAGTTTCACAGGGTGAAATTGAGATGATTCGTCATCGTATACAAGGCATTATGCAGCAGGATAAACATCAGATTGGAGATGGATATAATATTAGGAGTCTTTACTTTGATGATTATGATAATTCCTGTATGCTGGAAAATGAGGCAGGTGTTGACGAACGACGAAAATACAGGCTTAGAATATATAATCATGCAGCAAGCAGAATCAGTCTGGAAATAAAAAGTAAGAAACGCGGGTTTACAAATAAGAGAAGCTGTTTTATAGATCAGGAGCATTGCCAGTCCTATTTAGAGGAGGAACTATTCACAGTTTCAGATAATATGCCAGGAGTTATGAAAGAGCTGGAAATAGAGAGAAGGCTGAGGCTTATGAAACCGGCTTGCATTGTGGAATATGAGCGAACAGCATATGTGTATCCTCTTGGAAATGTAAGGATAACATTTGACAAAAATATTTCTATGTCTTTTCAAACAAAGCAGTTTCTAGAAGAAAACATAATGTTACGACCAGTGTTGCCGAGTGGCCAACACATTCTTGAAGTAAAGTATGATGATTTTTTACCAGACTATATAGCACAAGTGTTAGAAACAGAGTTTCTGCAACGTACGGCATTTTCAAAATATTATTTGTCAAGAGTATGACATAATCAGGAGGTTTTAATATGAATTTCTCAGATGTAATTAAGAAATCAGTTATGGAAGGATTCCAGAATAACGATATTTCTACATTTAGAATATGTATCGTTTTAGGTATTTCCTTTCTAATTGCCACGTATATTTTCTTTATATACCGGGCAATGACAAAAAGTACATTTTATTCAAAGTCATTTAATATCTCAACGGCAATCATAGCGGTTGTGACGGCAGGCATTATACTGGCGATGCAATCTAACATTGTTGTCTCATTAGGTATGGTCGGCGCACTGTCGATTGTACGTTTTAGGACGGCTATTAAGGACCCTATGGATTTGTTGTTTTTGTTTTGGTCAATTGGAACTGGGATTATCTGTGGGGCAGGATTATTCGAAATTGCTTTTATATTGGCAGCAGTTATTACGATTGGAATTTTTCTTCTTAACAAGTTGCCAGTTCGTAAAGCACCTTTTTTACTTGTGGTTAATGGAAGCAAAATGGATATGGAACAGAAATTAACCGAGTTATTAAAGCGGTATGCAAAGTATTATAAGATTAAATCTAGGAATATAACAAAAACAGGCTGTGATATGATTATTGAATTACGAACAGAGCATGAAAAAGAATTGATAGATAAGGTTGCAGCGATAGAAGAGATCGAAACACTGTCTCTACTTTCGCATGATGGTGAAGTCAGAGGATGATTTGTAATCGGCAACGTGTATTAGGAGACCGGCTATGATTAAGTACTTTATAGAAGCAGAAAGCAAAAAGACCTTCAAATGGATGGTTAGTTTCATAATTTTTATGCTCATGTTCTTCTTTTTTTATAGAATATCACCATATGGAGATTATCCAGGACATTATTCGTTTGCTGTGGAGCTGAAGTTGCTGCGGCAGATGTCATTTATGGAATTCATTAATTATGAGACAGATTATCAGATTATAGGTTATCCTATCTGGCATATTATTTTTTTGACCATTTTTCAGGTTATAAGTGTTATTCTAAATTTAATTTCACCTGCATTTATAGGCCAATATGGTAGATATGGGCTGACAATAGGAATTGAGAATGGATTAATTATTACACTTACATTTTGGTTGATGATTGCATTTTTAAAGCGCTTTTGTAAAAATAGCAGTGCCTTGCGTATTTATGGTATTGCTCTTGCAATGCTGTTTGCGGGACCATTATATTTAAAACTTATAAATCCCACTTATGATACAGGACAATTGCTTATTACGGCATGGTATAATCCAACCACATTGGCCGTTAAGCCATTGGCGCTTGGTTGTTTTTGGTTATATATAGAGCTGATTGAAAATAATAGGAACACCGGTGATAGGAAACGTGAGAAGCAATTGTTTTTGTTTTTTGCAGGCTGTTTGTTTTTGAGTGGATTCATAAAACCTAGTTTTTTTCAAATGTTTGCGCCAGCACTTTTGGTTTATTGTATAATAGATGTCATTATGACAAAGGGAAAATCATTTTGGTTCTGCTTTTGGACGGGAATAGCTATATTACCAACCTGCGCATTGGCCATTTTACAATTATGGATTTCATTTTATAGTGTGCAAAATAATGGAATGGGGTTGGAGTGGTTGAGAGGATGGAAGATATTTACACAACACCCACTGGGCTCTCTCCTGTTATCGATACTATTTCCTATCATGGTTTATTTTATTTGTAGAAAAGAATTGCTGCGGGATAAAATGATGTTATTTGCAGGCGTTTGTTTTTCTTCAGGAGTCATACAATTTGCATTATTCTACGAAGAGGCAAAGATAGAGCATGGCAATTTTGCATGGGGCGCATTTTTAGGGACGTTTCTTCTGTTTTTGGCTTCCTTCGTGTTGCTGGAAAATGAAAGTTATAGTAATGGGAAAAACAGTTGGAATAAAATCGTATGGGCCATCATGGGATTACATGTATTTTGGGGCTTATACTATTATATAAATATGTTTGCAACGGGTGCAATGTGGACATCCCTTTTTTAGGGGGTATGTTTATGGATATTTATGGGCACTTTTTGATAGGAGTTAAACAACATGGGAGCATTGACAAAATATAATAAAATGATAAAGATTACAAATATTGCTACAATGCTGCTAGCAATGATTGTTATACTTATTTTTGCCCCTGCTATTCAAAAATATACTAAATCAGGAAATAATTTATTTAAAATGTATGTTAATGGAGTTCCAGTTGGTATTATTGATCATGTAGATATCACTGATGATCTAATGCTGGAAGCTAGAAAAATGGTCGCAAAGGAGAATGATGAATTAGTTCTTTTGGATTATGAAGTTGCATTAAATGGCGAGGAAGTAGTTTTTGGG
>CAZACC010000130.1:0-5316 GCA_964483545.1 uncultured Lachnospiraceae bacterium | reverse complement strand
CGTGCAGATTGGATCGTCGGGATGAATGCAACCCGGCTTTTTTCAACCCTATATGGACAGACCTTAAATGTGGGACGAGTTATGACACCAACCCTTGCAATGTTAGTAACCAGGGAAGCGGAGATTAGTGGATTTACCTCGGAACCATTTTATTCAGTAGGAATTCATGTGGGTGGAGTGGCAGCAGTTAGTGAACGTTTTAAAGAAAAAATGGATGCAGAAACACTGTTATCGAAAGTTCAGGATGCGAAGAATGCAGTAGTTGCAAAAAATGCAACAACTGAAAAGAAGGAGAAGGCGCCACAACTTTATGATCTTACCAGTTTGCAGAGAGATGCCAATAGAATGATGGGATTTACAGCGCAGCAGACGTTGGATTACACCCAGAGTCTATATGAGAAAAAACTTGTAACCTATCCAAGAACGGACAGCCGATTTCTAACAGAGGATATGGAAGCTTCACTTCCGAATCTGGCTTTAAAGATGGCAGGTAAATTTGGATATACCAAGAATCTGGTCATGAACAGCAATCAGGTCATCAATAGTAAAAAGGTAAGTGACCACCATGCAATTATTCCAACCGTGAATGTTGCAGAGGTTAATTACGGAGAACTTCCTTCTGGAGAACAGAAAATCTTGAAACTGATTACAGCTAGATTATTAGCAGGCATTGGAAATCCATGTATCAGCCAGGAAACAGAATTAGAATTTATATGTGCTGACCATATCTTTAAAGCAAAAGCCAAGGTTATTTCTGATTTGGGCTGGAAAGAAATCGAGAGCTGGGTGCTTGGTTTAAAAACAGAATCATCAGCTTCGGATGGAGATGAGATGGAACGTAATAAAGACTTTATTTTACAGGGAGTCTTTGATCAGGGAAAAACATTTCCAGTACAAAAACCAGAATTGAAGGAAGGAAAGACTTCTCCTAAGAAACATTTTACAGAGGATACTCTTCTTAGCGCAATGGAGCATGCAAGCGCAGATGAGATGCCGGATGAGGCAGAACATCAGGGAATCGGAACACCGGCAACCAGAGCAGGTACTATCGAGAAGCTTGTGAGAACTGGTTTCGTGGAAAGAAAAGGAGATAAGAAAACAAAGTATCTGATTCCGACTCCTAAGGGGGTAGCACTGATTACGGTAATGCCGGAACAGATTCAGTCACCATCCATGACAGCAGATTGGGAAGAAAAGCTAATCGAGATAGAACACCAGAATTATACAGCAACAAAATTCATGGATGAGATTGAAGAGATGATTTCTAATCTGGTAAAAACTTATAAAGTAATTGAGGATGCAGATGTATTGATGCATTCCGGATATGAACCTGTGGGAGTGTGTCCTTGTTGTGGTGCAAGTGTGATTGATAAAGCAAAAGGATTTTTCTGTGAGCAAAGAGAATGCAAGTTTGCATTATGGAAGGATAATCATTTCTTCGATTCTCTTGGAAAGAAGATGAATAAGGCGGTTGCACAGTCGCTGTTAAAGGATGGAAAAGTGAAATTGAAAAAATGTAAGTCAGTAAAAACAGGAAAGACCTATGATACAACAGTGGTAATGTCCGTGGATGATAATGCAAGAATACAATTCAATCTGGAATTCGAAAATAGAAGCAAAGGAAAGGAACGATAATAATATGGGAAATAAAAATATCAAATGGGATGAAGTAAATGGTGGTGCCTCAGGAGAAATCCTGGAGGCATTTTTAGATTCTGCAGGTGATGGATATGCAATACTGCAGCTAAAAAGAATGGAAGAAGTGAATAATCTTTGCTTTATGTCCTACGATGCATTTGAAAGACAGGGGCAGTTACCGGAAATTAATTTCTACGACACCATATATGCAGGGCCATTTACAACACAGGTAACGGATTCATCTATTATTTGTGAAAACTTATATGTGAAATTCAATACGGACAAACCTGAGGATTTCAGAGGACATAGCCTTTCTGTTAGCGATGTAATTGCTCTTAAAAGACAGGAGGACGTAAAATACTACTTTGTGGATTCATTTGGATTCAAGGAGCTGCCTGGATTTAATTCAAGTGCAAATCCACTTAGAAGTCTTGAGGATATGATTGAGCAGAATGATAATCAGTTGGATGGTATCATTAATAATCTTCCTGAAGAGACTATTGCAGAAAAAGAAGCGAAGACTTCTGTGCTTGATAAATTGAAAGTTCCATTGGAAGAAAAGGAACGTAAACCAAAATTATTGTGTCCGGACAGGGAGTTGTGTTGATATGGACTACATGGATCACAGACTTCATGTTCATCTGACGCAAGAGGATAAGGAGCAGATCATTCAACGAATGAAGTTGACAGGTATGAGAAATCTAAGTGCCTATGTTAGAAAAATTGCATTAAATGGTTATATCATTCAGATGGACATGACAGATGTAAAAGAAATTCTTAGGCTTCTTAAAATCAATAGTAATAATCTGAATCAATATGTTAAAAAAGCAAATGAGACAGGGAGCATTTATTATGAGGATGTTATGGAATTGAAAAAGAGTCAAGGGGAAATCTTACAACTGATGGGATGTGTATTAGACCGGTTATCAGAAATTATGTAAGTGTAGGAATGAGGTGAGAAGTTGGCGGCAACAAGATTGATTGTAATGCATCAGAACAAAGGAAAGACAATTGCGCAGTGTCTAAAGGACAGAGTGGATTATGCAAAGAATGAAGAGAAGACAGGCCGTGGTGAGCTTGTTTCATCTTATGCATGTAACGCAGAAATCGCAGATAAAGAATTTGCAGAATCAAAAAGAGAATACTTAAGAATAACAGGAAGAAAACCAAAGGGAGATATCATTGCATATCAAATCCGCCAATCTTTCAAACCGGGAGAGATTACACCAGAGGAAGCAAACCGTATTGGATATGAAACCGCAATACGATTTACGAAAGGTAATCATGCGTATATCGTAGCAACACACATCGATAAAGCACATATTCATAATCATATTATTTTTAATTCTACGAATCTTGCGTGTGACAGAAAATTCCGTGATTATTGGTTTATAGCATTAGCTTTACAGAAACTTAGCGATATAATCTGTCTTGAAAATGGTCTGTCGGTAATCGAACCAAGAAAACCGAGTGAGAGAGCAAAGCGAGATCCATATCCTAAGAAAGAAACTTTTCGTTCTGTAATCTGTGCGGATATCGATGTAGCATTATTAGAAAAGCCAAAAGCCTTTGATGAATTTCTAAAACTTTTGATGGAACAGGGATATGAAATCAAGCTAGGGAAGAATCCCGCAGTTCGAGGAAAGGGTCAGAAAAGGTTTATTAGATTCAAGTCACTTGGAGATGGATATGCACCTGATGATTTGATAAAAATTATTTCTGGAGAAAAAGAGCAGTCATCCGAACGCAAGGATAATGCGAAGTATTCCAAAAACAAAAAACGTGATTTTGATTTGCTGATAGATATTCAGGAAAAAATCAGACAAGGAAAAGGTGGAGGCTATGAGAGATGGGCTAAGGTCTATAACATCAAACAATTATCTCAGGCATTGCTATTTTTACAGGAGCATGATGTAAGAGATTATGCTACACTTACGGAAAGAGCAAGTTCTGCTTCTTCCACCTTTTCTAATCTGACAGCTACCATTAAGGATGCAGAAAAGCGATTAGCAGAGATACAGGTTTTGAAAACGCACATCTTTAATTACTCCAAAACAAAGGATGTGTATGAGAAATATCGAAAGTCAGGATACAGTAAAAAGTTTTATGAGGCTCACCGGGAAGAGATTACAATTCATAAAGCAGCAAAAAAAGCGTTTAGTGAAAGGAATGGAAAACTTCCGAGAGTGAAAGAATTGAATGCTACATATTCTGAGATACTGGTAGAAAAGAAAAAGGCATATTCCGAGTATCGCCAGGCAAAAAAAGATATGCAAGACTATGTAACAGCAAAGCATAACATTGATATGATTCTGGGAGAAAATGAAAGAGAAGGCCAGGAGCAGAAGAAACAAAAAGAGAAAGAACGTACCATATAATTATTGGGCAATCATCAAGATTTACATTTTGGTGATTGCCCGCTTTTTTGTTTTCATGATTTTGTATTTGTATCTAGCGCTCACGTGTGAGTGCGTAGCTCAGCCATCGAAGATGGATGTTCCAGGGGGATTGGGGGTTAACCCTCCAACGAGAAAATGCATGGTAGGCGCCTACATGCACTGCTCGCAGGTTTGCGAACTTTATCATTATGCGACATTAGTGCGTCGCAATTTTGTGCTCTTAAGTAGAATTTAGTCCTTTAAATATCCCAGCTTAGTGTTATACTAGTATTAATAATCATTTACGTGAAAGGGGTATGGCTTCAAAAATGTTCAAATTGCATGAAATAGAATGGGAGGCGAGAAAAGATGTCTAGAGGAACTAATCAGAAATTCAAATTAAGTTATCTAAGTCGTATTATGTTAGAAAAAACAGATGATGAACATAGCCTTACCATGCCACAAATCATGGCAGAGCTAGAAAAATATGATGTAACGGCAGAGCGAAAAAGTGTTTATCAGGATTTTCAGGATATGGATAAGTTGGGAATTGAAATTATCAAAGAGCAGATTGGTAGAGAGACTTACTATCATGTAGGATCTAGAGAATTCGAATTGGCGGAAGTAAAGCTCTTGATCGATGTTATTCAATCTTCTAAGTTTATTACCCAAACGAAATCAAGGGAACTTATTACCAAGATCAAGAAGTTTGTTAGTGAATATCAGGCTAGACAATTACAGAGACAGGTATTTATCAACGATCGGGTAAAAAATATGAATGAAAGCGTCTACTATAATGTTGATGATATTTACACAGCCATAAATGATAATAGAAAAATTAGATTTAAGTATTACAAGTGGAGTATAGAGAAAAAACTTATTGCTAGACATAACGGGGATTGGTTTGTAGTAAGTCCGTGGGCATTAACATGGAATGATGAGAATTATTATTTGGTAGCCTTCGATGATTTGGACAATAAAATAAAGCATTATCGCGTAGACAAAATGATGCGTATTTCAGTAGAAGAAGAGATGCGAGAAGGAAAAGAAATCTTTAAAAATTTTGATATGGCGGCATATTCGAAAGCAACATTTGGAATGTACAGTGGTAAGAAAACAAGGGTACATATTCAATTTCCTAACAATATGTGTGGTGTATTCATAGATCGATTTGGAAAAGAAGTCAGTTTTCGAAAAGTGGATGAGGATCATAGTTCTATTGCAGTAGATGTAGCTGTTAGTCCACAATTCTTCGGATGGATTTTTAGTCTTGGAAGAGAAGTAAAAGTAGTTGGACCAG
>CAZACC010000129.1:0-5364 GCA_964483545.1 uncultured Lachnospiraceae bacterium | reverse complement strand
ATGCTTTCCTACATACCGACGCATATTTTAAGTAAAGCCTATGCTGAGCTTGGAGAAACTCTTGATGGTGCAGCAGAAGCCATCTGGCAGTACAATAAGGGGATTGTGGATGCGGTTTATGATTTGGTTCCAGCAGTGAAGCCTCAGATTGCAATGTATGAGCAGTTCGGACTCCCTGGACTTGCTGTTTTTGATAGAACAGTGAAGTACTGCAAGGAGAAGGGATTGATTGTGATCGGAGATGTAAAGCGCGGTGACATTGGTTCAACTTCTGCAGCATATGCTGTGGCACATCTTGGCAAGGTACAGGTGGGAACAAAGAAAATTGCTGTATTTGATGAGGATTTTGCAACGGTAAACCCATACCTGGGTTCAGATGGAATTAATCCGTTTCTGGAAGTATGCAAGGAAGAAAAGAAAGGATTATTCATTCTTGCGAAGACCTCAAATCCGAGCAGTGGAGAATTTCAGGACCAATGCTTTGTCTCCAATCAGAAACCACTCTATGAGAATGTCGGCAAGAAGATTGCCGAGTGGGGCGAGCAGTGTATGGGTGAGAAATTTCCTTACAGTTATATCGGAGCAGTCGTTGGTGCCACATACCCAGAGATGGGGAGGACACTGCGAGCCTTGATGCCAAAAACCTATATTTTGGTACCAGGTTACGGTGCACAGGGTGGTAAGGGCAAGGATCTTGGACATTTCTTTAATCAGGATGGACTAGGTGCCATCGTGAATTCTTCCCGTGGCATTATAGCAGCATATAAGAACGAGGCATATGTGAAGTATGGAAGTGAGCATTACGCAGATGCTTCCCGTCAGGCAGTTCTGGATATGCGAGAAGACCTGAAACAGGCAGTACAAAAATAAGAAAATTGCTGCAAATTAAAATAAGAAAATTGCTGCAAATTAGCAGTTGACATGAAAAGAAAAAAAGGTTATATTTATTTTTTAAGAAAGCAAAGGTGCTTTGGATATGAGTCCAAAGTGCCTTCTTTTTTGCTTAAAAAACAAAAAGAAGATTAAATGCGCACTCGTGTGTTATGAAAACTATTACGATATTGGTACTGTGGGGAAGAGGAAAGCCGAATGAACGAGGACAAGCTAAGGGAAGAATGTGGTGTATTCGGAATATGGGAGCCAGCAGGAATGCAGGCAGCACAGTCGATCTATTATGGCCTTCTGGCACTGCAGCACAGAGGTCAGGAATCTGCTGGTATCGCAGTGTGTGATACAGTGGGACCAATGGGAAATATATGCGGTCACAAGGCTATGGGATTAGTCAGTGAAGTATTTCATCAAAATACCCTGGAGAGGCTGAAAGGAAATATCGGGATTGGTCATGTGCGGTATTCCACCACGGGTTCGAGCAGTACAGAAAACGCACAGCCGCTTGTATTAAACTATCTGAAGGGCACACTGGCACTGGCGCATAATGGCAACATTGTAAATGCCGAGGAGCTGCGCAGAGACTTGCAACAGGGTGGAGCTATTTTCCACGGGACAACAGATTCTGAGGTTCTTGCCTATCAGATTTCAAAGGAACGGGCGGCTTCTGCCTCAATTGAAGAAGCCGTGATCAGGACTGCAAAACAGGTTCGTGGCGGCTATGCGATACTGATTATGAGTCCGCGGAAGCTCGTAGGTGTCAGAGACCCGCTGGGTCTGAAGCCGTTATGTCTCGGGAGAAGGGGAAAAAGCTATGTGCTGGCCTCTGAAAGCTGTGCATTAAAGGCAGTGAATGCTGATTTCATTAGGGATGTGAAGCCAGGCGAGATTGTTACAATTACAGAGGACGGTGTGCGCTCTGATGAGCGCCTGTGTAGAAAAGAGCATGCACATTGCATTTTTGAGTATATATATTTTGCCAGACTGGATTCCGATATTGACGGAATCAATGTATATGATGCGAGAATACGCGGAGGAAGAGCACTTGCGAAGAGATATCCTATGGAAGCAGATCTCGTGGTTGGAGTACCAGATTCAGGATTAAGTGCGGCAACAGGCTATGCAAAGCAGGCAGGTATTCCGTTTGCACTTGCATTTCAGAAGAACAGTTATATTGGTAGAACCTTTATCAAGCCGTCGAAAGAGGAACGGGAATCTGCAGTACATATGAAGTTAAGCGTTCTGGAAAGTGTAGTTAGGGATAAAAGGCTTGTTCTGATTGATGATTCCATTGTACGGGGTACTACAATTGCCAATCTGATTACAATGCTAAGGGATGCAGGCGCAAAGGAAGTACATGTGAGAATTAGTTCACCCCCTTTTCTTTATCCATGTTATTACGGAACCGATGTACCGGATAATTCACAGCTGATTGCGACGACCTATTCAGCCGAGGCAATCTGTCAGAAAATCGGTGCAGATTCACTTGGATATATGGAACTTTCCGACCTGCAGGAGATGACCGGTTTGCTTCCTTTATGCAAGGCATGTTTCGATCAACAGTATCCCATAGAACACGGAG
Source organism: uncultured Lachnospiraceae bacterium (assembly GCA_964483545.1). Taxonomy (GTDB): domain Bacteria; phylum Bacillota; class Clostridia; order Lachnospirales; family Lachnospiraceae; genus JAAYYM01. The sequence continues at coordinate 2,894 of CAZACC010000129.1, read as the reverse complement.
GCAATCATGAGTAAAGCATATGACAGAAAATTAATTTTAGAGGATGGTTCGGAGTATTTGGGCTATGGATTTGGTTCTGCTTCTGAAAAGAAACTGGAACTTGTGTTGAACACATCTATGGTCGGATATCAGGAAATTTTTTCGGATCTCTCTTATACAAACCAAGCGGTCGTGATGACCTATCCGTTAATCGGTAATTACGGTATCAATGATGATGACTATGAGACTGCTATTCCTACCATAGGAGGGTTTATTGTCAGAGACTATAATGATGAACCGTCTAATTTCCGATGTACACATACACTGGATAAAATGATGAAGCAGTATGATGTTGTCGGAATTAGTGGAGTGGATACACGCAAGCTGGCAAGACATATCAGAACTCACGGTAGCTGTAAGGTATTACTCACTAAAACATCCGTCAGCAAGGAACAGGGAACTGATCAGCTACGACATTGGGAACTGCCGCATGATGCAGTCGCAAGAGTCAGTTGTAATCAAATATGGAGGACAGGAAGCGAACAGTCTGCCTATCACGTAGTTATGATTGACTGTGGTATGAAGCACAATATTTTCAGATCGCTTCTGCAGCGGGATTGCAGAGTAACAGTTGTTCCTTGGGATACAACCGCTTCACAGATCATAGCCCTAAATCCAGACGGCATTATGATATCAAATGGACCAGGAGATCCAACTGATGTTATGCCTGTCGTACAGGTCGCCCGAGAGCTTAGAGGAAAATACCCAATTTTTGGAATCTGCCTTGGACATCAGCTAATCTCACTTGCATATGGTGCCAATACTTATAAGTTGAAATTTGGACACAGAGGTGGTAATCATCCCGTGAAAGAGTTACAGACAGGAAAGATTGAGTTGACATCCCAGAATCATTCCTACGCAGTAGATGCAGACAGTCTTTCGGGAACAGGACTTCAGGTCACACACATGAATCTATTAGATCATACAATAGAGGGACTTAGTTGCGAAAAGGATCATGTATTCAGCGTACAGTATCATCCAGAGAGCGCACCAGGTCCACAGGACAGCTCTTATTTGTTTGACCAGCTGATAGAGATGATGAAGGAGGGAATATAGCATGCCTAAGAGAGCAGATCTGAATAGAATACTTGTCATCGGTTCTGGTCCTATTGTCATCGGACAGGCAGCCGAATTTGATTATGCTGGAACCCAGGCATGTCTTGCGCTTAGAGAGGAAGGATATGAGGTCATTTTGTGCAACTCTAATCCAGCGACAATCATGACCGATACCTCAATTGCTGACAAGGTCTATATGGAGCCGCTGACGTTAGAATACATTGCTAGAATCATCAGACATGAGCGTCCAGATGCAATCCTACCTGGAATTGGAGGACAGACAGGCCTGAATCTTGCTATGCAGTTGGAAAAGAAGGGCATACTTCAGGAGTGTAATGTAGAGCTGCTTGGAACAGATAGTCATTCTATTGAACAGGCGGAGGACAGGGAGCTGTTCAAGAAACTCTGCGAGAATCTGGGAGAACCAGTTTTGCCGTCAATCATTGCAGAATCTATAGAAGACGGACAGAGAGCGGCAAAGGAGATCGGATATCCTGTCGTGATTCGTCCTGCATTTACACTGGGAGGAACAGGCGGTGGTTTTGCTGAGAATGAAGCTGAATTCATGGCACTCATCAAAAATGCGCTGTTGCTGTCACCAGTTCATCAGATACTCATAGAAAAGAGTGTCAAGGGATATAAAGAGATTGAATATGAGGTGATACGTGATGCAAATGATACTGCAATTACTATCTGTAATATGGAGAATATAGATCCAGTTGGAATTCACACAGGTGATTCCATTGTAGTCTGCCCGTCACAGACACTGACCAACAAAGAATATCATATGTTACGTGACAGTGCATTAAAGATTATACGTGCCCTGAAGATTGAGGGAGGCTGTAACGTACAGTTTGCACTAGATCCGCAGTCCTTTCAGTATTACCTGATTGAGGTCAATCCTAGGGTTTCTCGTTCTTCAGCACTGGCATCCAAGGCAAGTGGTTATCCGATTGCCAGAGTCTCGGCGAAGATCAGTATCGGAATGCATCTAGATGAAATCATTTTAGCCAATACACCAGCTTCCTTTGAACCAGCGCTTGATTATTTAGTTACTAAGATGCCTAGATTTCCGTTTGATCAGTTTGCAGATGCTGAGAATTCATTAGGAACACAGATGAAAGCAACTGGAGAAGTGATGAGTGTCGGAAGAACCTTTGAGGAGAGCTTGCTGAAAGCAGTCAGGTCGCTGGAAATAGGAGTATTTCATTTACAGCATCCGAAATTTGACACTGAAGATACTGAGAATCTGCTGGAATACATCAGATCTGGAACAGATGACAGAATTTATGCAATTGCAGAACTCCTTCGCAGAGACATAGCACCAGAGAAAATTGCTGCTCTGACACAGATAGATTTATTTTTTCTATATAAGATCTCAGGAATCATCCGTGAAGAGAAAGTGCTTCGTGAGGCAGTATGCGATATCGGAGAGCTCTATACAGCTAAGAAAATGGGTTTTTCAGATCGAGAAATAGCTGTCTGCTGGAACATGACGGCACATGAAATCTTTGATCTAAGAAAGAAACATCATATATTCCCAGTCTATAAAATGATTGATACATGTGCCTCGGAATTCGATAGCTACATTCCTTACTTTTATTCCACCTATGAAGAGGAAAATGAGTCAATCCTGTCAGATGGGAAGAAGATACTCGTACTCGGCTCAGGCCCAATCAGAATTGGACAGGGTGTGGAATTTGATTATTCCACAGTACATGCAGTCAGAACGATTCAGGCAGCAGGCTATGAAGCCATTGTCATCAATAATAACCCAGAGACGGTCTCTACAGACTATA
>CAZACC010000128.1:0-5366 GCA_964483545.1 uncultured Lachnospiraceae bacterium | reverse complement strand
GGACATACACAGCGCGGCGGCAGCCCCTGTCCATATGACAGAGTACTGGCATCCAGACTGGGTACAGCAGCAGCAGAGCTGATTATGAAAGGTGAATATGGATATATGGTTGGTATCGTAAACCGTGAGGTTGGAAAGATTCCTCTTGAAGAGGTAGCAGGAAAGCTGAAAATGGTATCTCCTGATGCGACCATTATCAAGGAAGCAAAGCTCTTAGGTATTAGTTTTGCAGATTAATGTATCTTAGTATTGTCAGGAACGGAAGGCAGGATTATGTCTTATACTGCATTATATAGGAAATGGCGGCCGGACAACTTTGAGGATGTCAAGGGTCAGGACCATATTGTAACAACACTGAAAAATCAAATCAAATCAGACAGAGTCGGACATGCATATTTATTCTGTGGCACACGAGGAACTGGTAAAACATCGATTGCCAAGATATTTGCCAAGGCTGTGAACTGTGAGCATCCAGTCGAGGGCAGTCCGTGCGGAGAATGCGCCAGTTGTAAAACAATTGCAACTGGTGCTTCTATGAATGTCATAGAGATTGATGCAGCTTCTAATAACGGAGTTGACGATATTCGTGAGCTCAGAGATGAGGTAGCCTACTCACCAGCAGAGGGTAAGTACAAGGTCTATATCATCGATGAGGTTCATATGCTCTCAATAAGCGCTTTTAACGCATTATTGAAAACACTAGAGGAACCACCCTCATATGTAATCTTTATCCTGGCGACGACAGAGGTACACAAGATCCCGATCACGATCTTATCCAGATGTCAAAGATACGACTTTAGAAGGATTTCAGTAGATACTATAGCTGACCGAATGCGTCCGCTGCTGGCAGATGAAAATGTGCAGGTAGAGGAGAGGGCGCTTCGTTTTATTGCCAAGATGGGTGATGGTTCTATGAGAGATGCCATCAGTCTATTGGATCAGTGTATTGCATTTCACTTCGGTGAGGAACTTACCTATGATAAGGCACTGGAGGTACTGGGTGCTGTGGACACAGAGGTATACAGCCGGCTGCTGCGCATCGTCATGCAAAAAGACATTACGGCATCGATTCATCTGCTGGAGGAAATCACCATACAGGGACGGGAATTGACACAGTTCGTGATTGACTTCACATGGTATCTGAGAAATTTGCTACTTGTTAAAACTTCTGATAACGTTGAAGATGTACTGGATGTTTCCAGTGAACACCTTGGTAGACTGAAGGAAGAAGCCGATTTGATTGAGCAGGAAGCTTTGATGCGCTATATCCGTATTTTTTCGGATCTCTCAGGGCAGATCAAGTATGCTTCACAGAAGCGTATTCTGACAGAAATGGCACTGATCAGACTATGCAAGCCAAGCATGGAGACAGACCAAGATTCACTGCTGGAGCGTATCAGGGATCTGGAAGAGAGAATGGATCAGGGGATTCCAGCAGCTATGATATCTGCTCAAACGAATACAGTGAAGATCACAGCTGGGTCTATGGCTGCACCGATACAGAAACCTGAGCTCCCGAAAGCAATCCCTGATGATATCAGGAAGGCAGTCGAGATGTGGGCAGCTATTGTAGGTGAGATGTCGGGATTATATAAGTCTTATCTCAAGACGGCAAAGCTCAGTATGAAGGAGGAAGGCATCCTACTAATCGTGGTAGGCGATGTGAATGTCAGCAAGCTACTGAATCGAGAAGAGCATCGTGAAAAAATCATGGATATTATTTCAGAGCGTGTCGGTAAGAAGATAGAGATTGAAATTTGTGGACTGGAAAGTCATCAGAACTTTGAACAGTCCTATGCAGATCTGAGTAAAGTCATCAATATAGAGATAGAAATAGAAGATTAAAGGAGGAATTAGAGTATGGCAAAAAGAGGAGGATTTCCCGGAGGAGGTATGCCGGGCAACATGAACAATCTCATGAAACAGGCTCAGAAGATGCAGCGCCAGATGGAAGAGAACCAGAAGGAGCTGGAGGAAAAGGAGTTTACTGCGGCAGCAGGCGGTGGAGCTGTTGAGGTCACTGTATCCGGAAAAAAAGAAGTCACAAAGATAAAATTATCAGAAGAGGTTGTAGATCCTGATGATATAGAGATGCTGGAAGACTTGATTATGGCAGCAACCAATGAGGCTTTTCGTCAGATGGAGGAGGACTCTCAGGCAGCCATGTCTAGACTGACAGGCGGACTCGGCGGTATGGGCGGCGGCTTTCCGTTCTGATACAGACAATGTGAGATCTGAAGATCACACAGCAGGAGGAGTTATATCGAAATGGAACTGTACAGCGGTTACATTAACAGGTTAATAGAGGAGTTATCACGCTTGCCGGGCATCGGATCAAAATCGGCGCAGCGTTTAGCATTTTATCTAATCAGTATGCCAGAGGAGAATGTGGAACGTCTGGCGACGACGATGATAGATACACGGAAGAATATTAGATATTGTTCGAAATGTTATACGCTGACAGACCATGAACTGTGTCCGATTTGCGCAAATGAAAAACGAGATAAAAAAACAATTATGGTAGTAGAGACACCGAGAGATTTGGCAGCTTATGAAAAGACTGGCAGATATGAAGGCGTCTATCATGTGCTACATGGAGCAATCTCTCCAATGCTTGGAATCGGACCAAATGATATCCGTCTCAAGGAACTGATGCAGCGACTGCAGGAGGATGTGGATGAGGTGATCATAGCCACAAATTCCAGTTTGGAGGGTGAGACGACAGCAATGTATATCAGCAAGCTGATCAAGCCTACAGGAATCAAAGTGACGAGGATTGCCAGCGGTGTTCCTGTCGGAGGCGATCTGGAATACATTGATGAGGTGACCCTGTTACGGGCCTTGGAAGGTCGAACAGAATTATAAAAGTAAAAAATAGTGATACAGAGTAGAAGGAGAGATTATGGGAGTAACAAAAGAAGCTTTCGGGACAACAAAGGACGGAATAGAGGTATATCTGTACACAATTGAAAATAGTAAAGGCATGAAAGCCATGGTAACAAATTTTGGGGCGATATTGACAGCTCTGTATGCACCAAATAAATCCGGCAAACTGGATGATGTGGTATTAGGCTATGACAGACTGGCAGATTATGAAGTAAACGGAAGTTATTTCGGAGCAACGGTCGGACGTAGTGCAAACAGAATAGCAGGTGCAAAATTTACGATAGATGATGTAACCTATCAGCTTGCTGTAAATGATGGAAAAAATAACTTGCATTCTGATGCAGCGCTTGGTTTTCACAAAAGAGTCTGGAGTGCAGAGGAACGGAATCAGGCTGTCAGATTTTCATATGTCAGTGCAGATGGAGAGAATGGATTTCCAGGAACATTGAAGATTTCTGTCACATATACTCTGACAGAGGACAATGCACTGGAGATTTACTATGATGGAATCAGTGATAAAAAGACAGTTATCAATCTGACAAATCACAGTTATTTTAACTTGGCTGGACATAATAACGGAAAGATATATGATACGATGCTGCAGATCAATGCGAGCAACTATACACCGATTATATCTGGAGCTATCCCAACAGGAGAAATCGCTCCTGTAAAGGGAACAGATATGGATTTCACGACATCCATGAGAGTCGGTGGCAGGATCAATGATACGTGGGATCAGCTTACGATGGTAAAGGGATATGATCATAACTGGGTATTGGACAATTATGACGGAAATATAAGAAAGATTGCAACAGCGATTGATCAGACAGCTGGCAGAACCATGGAGGTCTATACAGATCTGCCAGGTGTTCAGTTCTACGCTGGAAACTGTATAGCTGAGACAGTTGGTAAAGGCGGTACTGTATATTCTGAAAGAAGCGGTTTCTGTCTTGAAACACAGTATTATCCTAATAGTGTTAATCAGCCAGAGTTTCCGCAGGCAATATTTGAAGCAGAACAGCCATATCAGACGACAACGATATATCAATTCGTATAGTAAATAAGGTACAGGAAATCTCAATGAGACAAGATAATATAAAGTTTCCTTTGAAAAACAAACTGATATTGCTCGTTGTATCGGCAATTGTTCCGCTTCTCATGATTTCCGTTTATCTAATCTTTGCGCTGCTCAATTACAGCAGCGCATATGATGAGATTGTTGGCAATATGACGGTTGCCAATAACTACAATCTGGATTTCAAAGAAGAAATGGATGAAAGCATCTATAAAATCGTAGCAGGAAGTGCTACCTTTGATAATATCAGTGAAGACAGTTCGATCAAGGATCCCTACGTATTAATATCTGAATTACAGAATGAATTTAAGAAGCTGGAGCGCATCACGACTGATCGTGAGAGTCGTGTCTGGCTTCAAAGTTTGCTGCGAAATATTGATACATTACGAGATCGTATAGATGATATTAGGGTCAATCTGGAGATTGGCAAAGCATATGATGAGAATATGGAAATGCTTGATAATAATATATACATTCTGACCGAACTAGTACAGGATGATATTCAGTACTATATCTATTATCAGACAAAGAGTATTGAGAATCTGACTATGCAACTCAATAAGCAGGTTTCTTCATTTATATTCTTGATTGTGATCATCGTTTCGCTCATTGTGGCGATGGTAGTTGCTGTTACAATATTGCTGCTGAACAGCATTACAAAGCCGATTGGGAAACTATGTAAGGTTACGGGACAGATTTCGGAGGGAGATTTTTCTGTACGTACCAAGGTAGATACATCAGATGAGATTGCTGTGTTAGGTGAGAGTGTGAATGAAATGACCGAGAAGCTGGAGGTCATGGTGAATAAGATCAAAGAAGATGAGAGAAAGATGCGGTACGCTGAACTGAGACTGTTACAGGAACAAATTAATCCTCATTTTCTATATAATACACTAGATACCATCGTATGGCTGATCGAAGGTAAAGATTCAGAGAATGCTGTTAAGATGGTAGTTTCCTTGTCAGAGTTTTTCCGTCTTGTATTGAGTAAGGGCAAAGAGTATATCACCATTCAGGAGGAGGAGCTGCATATTCTCAGTTATTTGCAGATTCAACAGGCTAGGTACCGAGATATACTTGAATACGATGTTAATATGTCACAGGAGATCTATCCATATAAAATTTTGAAAATGACATTGCAGCCTCTGGTTGAAAATGCACTTTATCATGGAATCAAGTATAAACGTGCAAAAGGGAAAATCACAGTAACAGGTTCTTTGAAAAATCAAAAGATCCATCTGATGGTAGAGGATAATGGTGTTGGTATGGAGCAGGAAGAACTGGACCAGCTGCGTATAGAGATTCAGAGACCTTGCAAGGAAACAGAATCAGGCTTTGGTCTGGCAAATGTGAATGAAAGAATCCGGATGAACTTCGGAGCAGAGTATGGTATGACAATAGAGTC
>CAZACC010000127.1:0-5373 GCA_964483545.1 uncultured Lachnospiraceae bacterium | reverse complement strand
TCTCTTATTTTCACATCATTACTGGCATAATTGATATCCACAAATGCAGCATGCATGGAATTCATCGTGCTGCCACTGTAGGCTTCCATGATTAGTTTTTCGTTATAGTCTGGAAAAGCCACATCCATAACCTCACATGGATATCCCAGCTCCAGAAATCTCTTTGCATAGCTCCGGGTGATCTGACATTGAATCATATTGACTCCTTCATACCGCAATTTACAGCAGATGAATTTAATAATACATGCTGAAGTGATCCATCATATAGTATGCATTATAACCGCTTTTTACAAACGTATCATTGGAAAGTCTATCATAATCCTCTGCATATTTTTTCACTTTCTCCCACAGACTTGGTTTCTCTGCCATCATTCCCTCTGCGACAAGCTCTGACATGGTCTTGCATACATCTATATAGTCAGTGGTAAGTGCACGAAGTCTACCGGACAGCTGTGTCATAATCGATACAGCAACATCAGAATGGTCTGCAATATATCCTACAAATTCAGGCTGTGTAATGACTGTCAGTTCTGTCTCCTGAAAAGCAACTGCAGTAGCACTGCGAGGCATATCCTCGATCATTGCCATCTCTCCAAAGTATTTTCCCTCGCCCAGCTCCACGAGGCATCTTTCATTTTCTGCTCCGTAATTGACATAGATTCCGATCAGTCCATGATTGATTTCATACATATTATTTCCGTGATCACCTTGGTTGAAAATCACATCACCCATCCTGTAAAGCTCAGTTTTTGCGTTAGCCATTTTGCAATCCTCCTTCCTTGAAAATCTTGCTTTCTATTATACCCGTCCTAAATCCTAATGTAAAGTTTCAAGATTATCATTAATCATTTCCAAATAACTGTAAATAATACAGATGGTAGCCAGTCTGAAAATATGTTACTATATGGATGAAAACAATTTCATCACTATCATACTCGGAGGAATCAGTAAATGGAAATCGAAAGAAAGTTTTTAATCAAAAGCCTGCCCACAGATATCAACTCCTATCCCTTTCATATCATCGAACAGGCATATCTGTGTACGGACCCAGTCATTCGTGTCCGCAAGGAGGATAACAGCTACTATATGACCTACAAGGGAAAAGGTCTTATGGCACGTGAAGAATATAATCTGCCGCTGAATCATATCGCTTATGAGCAGCTAAAGCCCAAAGCTGAGGGAAATGTAATCACAAAAAAAAGAGTTCTAATCCCGTACCTCAAGTACACGATAGAACTCGATCTCTTTGCGGAGCCCTTTGCTCCCCTGCAGCTTGCAGAGGTAGAATTTGAATCCGAAGAAGAGGCACTTGCCTTTACTCCTCCCGACTGGTTCGGTCAGGACGTCACCAACAATCCTGCCTACCACAATAGTAACATGGCTAAGTCTATATCTCTCGGGTCGAATTCCCTATGATTAACTCTCCTTCAAAGGTCTTGTGCTGATGTTCCTCTGCATTCTGGATTACATCAAACAAAACCTCTACGGTTTCTCGCGCCATTTCCTCGATTGGCTGTCTAATAGTCGTGATGGAGGGACTGTAAAAATACGCCATATCAATCCCATCATAGCCAGCTACCGATATATCCTCTGGAATCCTACGCCCGCTCTCCAAGATTGCCTTACATGCACCAATTGCAAGCGTATCCGATATCGCATAAACCGCAGTCGGTAAATCCTTGCGTTTTAAGATTTCCTGCATAACTGCATACCCGTTCTCCATCGTATAAGGGTCCAGCTCATAATTCATCTCATAAATCAGGGACTCGTCCACCTTGATTCCATTATTACGGAGCGCCTGTCTGTATCCCTCTCGCCTCAGATTGCCAACACTCTCATCAGAAGAGCTGGCCACGATTGTTGCTATCTTTTTATGTCCCAGCTTGCACAGATAATCTACGATTTTATAGCTTTCCTTTACATCATCTACGGAAACAGATGAATAACTCTCGCTTGGCTTTTTCTGAGACATTGCAATCGTACTGAGCACAAATGGTACCTGCAGCTGCTCCAGCTTCTCCTTTGTATGTGAAAAATAACCGCCCAAAAATATAATACCCTGCAGACGCTTCTCCTTAATCAGTTCTAGCGCAACATTGACTTCATCTTCATTCATTTCAACATGATGTAATACCAGAGCATACTTCTTTTTCTGTATTTCTTTTTCCATGACCTTGATCATTTTCATAAAGAACGGATTAGAAATCCCCTTAACAAGTATCGCAATCGCATTTGACTCTGTCAGTTTCAGGTTTCTGGCACTGTTATTCGGAATATAGTGATACTCCTTTATGATTTCCATTACCTTCTGCTTGGTCTCTTCATTAATATCCGGGTGGTTATTCATTGCCCGTGATACCGTACTCACGCCAACGCCACACATCCTGGCTATATCCTTGATTGTAATTGTTCCCATGATCCTCATCCCCACTTCAACACTTAGAGTCTACCATATAATCTAGTCATTTCAAACACCCGTTTCAACAACTTTCGATTGATATCCTTCTCTGACATCCTCCACTTCCAATTATCACCGAGAGAGGATGGTGTATTAATCCGTGCCTCCGAGCCCATACAGAGATAATCCTGTATCGGGATGATACACAGCTTTGCCACGCTTGACTGCGCGAGTCTGATAAAATCCCAGCTGATCTCCTTTAGTGGTGTATTAAAGTTATTGAGATATGCCACTGACAATTTTTTATCTGGACGGGACAATTCATCATACCAGCCGCAAGTCGTATTATTGTCATGTGTTCCTGTATACACAACACAATTCTGTGTATAGTTATGCGGCAGATAGTCACTCTCTTCGCGTGAATCGAAGGCAAACTGCAGTACCTTCATACCAGGATAACCTGTATCCTTGACCAGCTTTATAACTGAAGGGGTTAGAAAGCCAAGATCCTCTGCAATGATATCGGCTTTGCCCAGCTTTGCTGCAAGTGCCTTGAAAATACCAATTCCTGGACCCTTTTTCCATTTACCCTTCTCGGCTGTTTTATGACCATACGGGATTGCATAGTACTCATCGAAGCCTCTGAAATGGTCCACCCGCACGACATCATACAATTTGAAGCAGTAACCAATCCTCTTGATCCACCACTCATAACCCGTCTTCTTATGATAAGTCCAATCATACAGAGGATTGCCCCACAGCTGCCCTGTCGCTGAAAATGCATCAGGCGGACATCCAGCAACTGCAATTGGCATATGATCCTTGTCAAACTGAAACAGCTTGGGCGCTGCCCATGTATCTGCACTGTCAAATGCGACATAAATCGGAATATCTCCGATGATTTTGATTCCCTGATCATTCGCATATTTTTTCAGTTTGGTCCACTGTTCTGTGAACTTATACTGCTGGAACTGATAAAACTCAATTTCCTTTGCGAATTTCTTGCGATATTCTGTCAGTGTTTCTGGTTTTCTGACACGGATATCCTCATCCCATTCGATAAAACTAGCTCCTCCAAAGTGATTTTTCACTGCCATATAAAGTGCATAATCATCAAGCCAGTAGGCATTCTCCCTAATAAACTCTTTGAATTTTTTCTTTCTGGAGATGCCACTTCTCTCGTATGCGATATGAAGCACCTTAAATCTGGATAAATACAGCTTTTCATAATCAATATATCTTGCATTCTTCCCAAAATCACAGCTGTCACACTCCGTCTTTTTCAATAGTCCCTCAGCAATCAATGCCTCCAGATCAATGAAATACGGATTGCCCGCATACGTTGAAAAGGACTGATATGGTGAATCGCCATAGCCTGTAGGACCCAGTGGGAGAATTTGCCAGTAGGACTGACCTGCCTCCTTCAACTGATCCACAAACTGGTACGCATATTTTGAAAATGATCCGATCCCATATTTTCCAGGTAAGCTTGCAATCGGTAACAGAACACCGCTTTTCCTCATAGACATCATCTTTCCTCCCGTTTCTGTTAACCCTTTACCGCTCCTGCTGCCACACCTTCAATGATGTATTTCTGACAAACAAGATAGAATATAATGATCGGGATGATTGCAAGAACCAGCAATGCCATCATGGCTCCCATATCCTTGGCACCGTATGAACCAACCAAATACTGCACTACGACTGGAATGGTCTTATATTTTGTACTGAGTCCGATGACCAGATACGGTAGCAGGTAGTCATTCCAGATCCACATTGCATTCAATATGGAAACTGTAATAGCCGTTGGCTTCAGAATCGGCATTACGACACCAAAGAAAGTCTGAAGCGGATTGCATCCGTCGATCATAGCTGCTTCTTCGATTTCGATTGGAATGGACTTTACAAATCCACAGAACATAAATACGGACAGTCCAGCTCCAAACCCGAGATACAGGAGTACCATTCCCGGAGGGCTATTCAACTTGCAAATATTCGCAAGCTTTGTCATCGTAAACATAACCATCTGGAATGGAACAATCATAGAAAAGACAAACATGTAATACAAGGCACTGGTAAGCTTTGATTTTACTCTTGTAATATAGTATGCAGCCATCGAAGTAAAGAGTAGAATTGCCAGCACGGATAATATCGTGATAAAGCATGACCATCCAAATGCGGAGAAAAATCCAGTCTTCTGAATACCATTGATATAGTTTGTCAGACCTGAGAATGTCACTGCTGTCGGCAGAGCAAACGGGTCATCACTGATATAAAGCTTACCTTTAAAGGAGTTCAAAACAACAAAGAAAATCGGAACCAAAAATGCAAGTGCTACAATCGTCATAACCACAGTTAAAATTCCCTTTACAACTGATTTTTTCATTATTGTTCCACCTCCTTCTTTCTGGTAACAACTAACTGAGTCAACGCTATTGCCGCCACTATGATAAAGAACAGCACTGCCTTCGCTTGTCCTACACCCTCATAACCGACACGTCCATAAAAGGTACTGTAAATATCAAGAGCCAGCATTGCTGTCTTATTGCTTGGAGCACCTGCTGTCAAGGCCAAGTTTTGGTCAAATAGCTTGAAACTGTTGGATACAGTTAAGAATAAACATATTGTAATCGATGGCATAACCATCGGAATCTTCACATTCATTAACACCTGCCATGGTGTTGCACCATCTATCTTGGCGGCTTCGATTAGATCTGGTGGGACATTCTGAAGTCCTGCAATATAGATGATCATCATATAACCGATCAGCTGCCAATTCATGAGAACGACCAATCCCCAAAAACCATAGGTTGCATTGGCAACCAGTGTTGTTTCATACTTTACAAGAATTGCGTTGATCATGGATTGCCAGATGTAACCCAAAATAATGCCGCCGATTAAGTTTGGCATAAAGAATACAGTACGGAACAGGTTGGTTCCTTTTATTTTCTGTGTCAGTGCCAATGCGATTAAAA
>CAZACC010000126.1:0-5401 GCA_964483545.1 uncultured Lachnospiraceae bacterium | reverse complement strand
CAATGCAGTCTATCATAATCAATACTTTCTTTGAAATCCTTGCAGATAGATATGCTGTCAGTAGTCTGCCCAGCATAACTGCCAGCCACGTATAGGATACGAGATTCGTAGCAAAGCTGTCTGTCATGATACCAGTACTCTTAAAATAAGTTACAAACCATCCGTTAACGCAGTTTTCAAGACCTAGATAGAAAAACATAATCAAACCAGTAATGAAAAAGGCTGGATGTTTCCAAAAATTGTTTTTCTGATTGGCACTTGACTCAGACTGTATTTTTCCTGGTTTATCATAGTCTAGCTTCATCCATGCATATGCAGCTGTTGCTAGTGCCGAACCTATAATAATCGTATAAACGATGGCTCTCCAGTTAAAACCATTGTCTAGGTAAATCGACATCAGGAACGGCGCAGCAAATGCACCGATTGCAAAAGTCATATGCAACAGATTCAAAGCCATTGGCTTTCCGTCGCTGTTATCATTTACAACTGCATTGTTGATGATACTACAGCAACCTCTTCCGATTCCCGCTGCTACGAACAGAATATAGATTACGGGTACAGGTGGGATCAGTGTGATCAAAAAGAAGCTGATAGGTATCAATGCAGACGTGATAACCGTTGTCGCTTTAAGCCCGATTTTTCCTGCCAAAACTGGATTCAGGAAACTGGCTGCAAAGTTGCCGATTGCAAACGCTGATAAAAATCCACCAGCAACTCCATAGCTAACTCCAGCTTCTTCAATTAAAAATGGAAGAATAGCACCTACGAGTAGCACCATGGCTCCATTTACCAAAAAAGCAAAATAGCAGGGAAAAAGCAATCTTACTTTTGTCTTCATAATTAGTCTCTCTTTCTCATATATGTCATACGATATGTTTTTCCATGATAGCATAAAATGATTTGTAATATCAACCTATCATTTTATTTTTATCCTTAATTTATAGTGATATTTTTGATAATGATATGTTCATAATGATGTGTTCTCGCTGGATTGACCTTGATTTATGGAGAATAATCGTATATGATGATAACTAATTTAAGATGACAAGGGTTATTATAATGACATAAGTTATATTTGCGCAAATGAAGGGAGTCCATATGAGTTATCAAAACCTGACACTATTAACCGATCTGTATGAATTGACCATGATGCAGGGCTATTATAAAAATAAAAGCCGCAATGATACTGTTATTTTTGATATGTTCTACCGTACTAATCCTCTGGACAATGGATATGCGATTGCTGCTGGTCTAGAGCAGATGATAGACTATATCAAAAATCTTCACTTTTCAGAAGATGATATCAGTTATTTAGGCAGTCTGAATATATTCGAAGAGGATTTTCTTGACTATCTGAGACATTTCAGATTCTCCGGTGATATTTACTCTATTCCCGAGGGTACCATTATCTTCCCGAGAGAACCATTAGTAAAGGTCATTGCTCCGATCATGGAGGCACAGCTAGTAGAAACCGCAATCCTGAATATCATCAATCATCAGAGTCTGATTGCAACCAAAACAGCTCGCGTCGTACTGGCAGCACGTGGTGATGGTATCATGGAGTTTGGTCTGCGTCGTGCGCAAGGACCTGATGCCGGTGTCTACGGAGCCAGAGCCGCTATGATTGGCGGTTGTATCGGGACAAGTAATGTGCTGGCAGGGAAGCTGTTTGATGTTCCAATCAAGGGTACACATGCGCACAGCTGGATCATGAGTTTTCCAGATGAATATACTGCTTTTAAGGCATATGCTGACCTATATCCGTCTGCATGTATTTTATTGATTGATACTTATGATACATTAAAATCCGGTCTGCCAAATGCCATTCGTGTCTTTTCAGAGATGAGGGAGGCAGGTGTTCCAATGCCGTTCTATGGCATACGCATGGATAGCGGTGACTTGGCTTATCTGTCTAAAAAGGTCAAAAAAGCATTGGATGAGGCAGGATTTCCGGATGCCATAATCTCTGCTTCCAATGATCTGGATGAGTTCCTGATTGATTCCCTAAAGGCACAGGGTGCTACCATTACTTCATGGGGAGTCGGTACAAATCTAATCACTTCTAAGGACTGGCCTGCATTTGGTGGCGTCTATAAGCTTGCTGCTATTATGGGTGAGGACGGAAAATTCATTCCAAAAATCAAGCTGTCAGAAAATACTGAAAAGATTACAAATCCAGGAAATAAAAAGATCTATCGCGTGTATGAAAAGGATTCTCATAAAGTCAAGGCGGATCTAATCTGTCTTGAAGAGGAAACATTTGATGAAAATGAGTCCTTACTGTTATTTGATCCTGCAGAGCCATGGAAGAAGACGAGACTGCAGTCGGGCAGCTATACATTGCGTGAACTGATGATTCCTATCTTTAAACATGGGGATTGTGTTTATGAGTCTCCGAAGGTTATGGAGATCCGAGAGTATTGTAAGCAGGAATTGGATACGCTATGGGAAGAGACACGACGTTTGATCAATCCTCATAATATTTATGTGGATTTATCTAAGAAGCTATATGATATGAAGATTGAACTATTGGATCGTATAGGCACAGAGTAGGAGTTCAGGAAAGGGCTTCGTGAAAACTGCGGCGGACACACTCAAAGAAGAAGCTTTCCTGATCTCCTTAATATTTATGCTGATGTTATCACAGATTTACATTTCCACTTACCTTGGCGATACCGGATAATACTCGCTATTGCTGTAATGATCCATGTAAACCCAGTAGAATACCAGATGCCCCAAACACCAATCAATGGAATTGTTACCAGACAGATTGGAAATATAGTTCTGCCTGCCAATTCTATAAATCCATTAACCATCGCATAAAATGCATCTCCCGAACCATTCAGTAAACCTCTGGTCGTATAGATCATACCAAGAGGAAAATACATCGTACTGGTGATTTGCAGTGCCTTAACACCCAGATCTATCACCGCCTGATCATCTACAAACAGCCTCATAATATAGTATCCAAATGACCATGCAAGTATCATCATAATAATACTGAATATAAAAACAAGCAGCGTACTCTTGCGATATCCTTGTTTTACACGTTCCATTTTATTAGCTCCAATATTCTGTCCAGTAAATGTCGAAATCGCTGCTCCTATTGAATTAAATGGCTGCTGTACTAGCTGCTCAATTCTGGAGGTTGCAGTATATGCCGCTACGACACTCTCACCAAAACCATTGACTACAGCCTGTAATATGATACAGGATACCGAAATCAGCGCTGTCTGAGCAGCAATCGGAACTCCAAGAACAGCGCAACGTTTTATGATTTCTGGATCATATACAAAATACTGTTTCTCTATTGTAAAATAAGGGATCTTCACCTTGGCGAAAATAATGGAACCTACAGCCGAAATCACCTGTGCAATGATGGTTGCATAGGCGACCCCACGTACACCAAGTCCGAACTCAATCACGAACAGCAGATCCAACACTACATTGATGACACTGGCTACTACTAGGAAAATCAGCGGTGTTTTGGAATCCCCCAATGCTCTCAGTATTGCAGAAATTGCATTATATGCTGCCACTGCTATGATACCTGCACACACAATCTGCATATAGATCACTGCATCATCCATAATCGCCGCCGGCGTTCGTAAAAGGGTCAAAAACGGACGTGCCAACATCACACCTAGGATGCTCATAATAATCCCCGTAAATGCCATAACATAAATCGTATTGGCAATTGTACGTTTCACATACTCATCATCATCTGCACCAAAATACTGTGAGATCAAAATACTAATACCGACTGACATGCCCATACATAGAGAAAAAAACAAAAAACTAATAGACCCAGTCGCACCGACTGCTGCCAGTGCGTTTGGTCCTACATAATTGCCTACCACTATGGAGTCCACCATGTTATAAAATTGTTGAAATATATTACCGATCAGCATCGGAATCGAGAATTTGACTAGCAGTGAAATTTCATTGCCCTTTGTCATATCCTGTACATACTTACCTGCCATATTGACCATCCTTACCCAGTCTGCACTACTGTGCATATCTATTCTGTTTTATTTCTATTCTTGATTTTTCTGCTATTGCAATCACCTTGTTATCTCGCTGTTAATACAACGGCAGAACGCGGTCCAATCATAATCGTATGCCCCATGATAGCTGAATTTTGGTGGCTTACAATTTGACTGATTGCATAAGTATCCACCTCATAATGCCAGTTCAAACCAGCATATAGCTCCGGAAGTTTCACACGCAATGGCTCCCAATAGGCATTGACTGCCACATAGACAATATCGTCCTTTTTCTTATCCTTTGTTTTACCTGCATACATTGCCCCGATTAACTTACTTTCCCAGTCAAACTCCTTCTGCCATGGTTCGATTCCGTGTGTACTGACAGACGGAAACCCTAATGAGCAGTACCCTGTATCACGTCTGATTACTTCATGCTCATGACGAAAATGTATCATATGTTTAAAAAATTCATACAAATCCTTATTTTTCTCTTTCAGATTCCAATCCACCCAGGAAATCATATTATCCTGACAATACGCATTATTATTTCCAAACTGTGTATTTCCGAATTCATCACCGGCAAAGAACATAGGTGTTCCTCTACTACACATCAATACCACACAGGCATTTCGAATCATCCTCCACCGCAGCTGAATAACCTCTGGATCATCTGTCTCCCCCTCAAAGCCACAGTTCCAACTATAATTATTATTGTCACCATCTGTATTGTTCCATCCATTTACTTCATTGTGTTTCATATTATACGAATACAAATCATATAAAGTAAAACCGTCATGACAATTCAAAAAATTCACAGATGCATTACGTCCGCGAATTTCAGGCGGATACAAATCTGCAGAACCCGTCAGACGAAGAGCTGCTGCCTGCGCCTTACCGTCATCTCCCTTTAAAAAAGAGCGCAAATCATCTCTGTATCTGCCATTCCACTCTGCCCACCTATTCCATGAAGGAAAACTGCCCACCTGATATAGTCCGCCTGCATCCCAAGCCTCTGCAATCAGCTTCGTATCACCTAGTATCGGGTCAAACGCCAGACTTTGCAGGATCGGTGGCTGATTCATGGGAGAACCATCCTCATTCCGTCCCAGAATCGACGCCAGATCGAATCGGAAACCATCTACACGATAATTTACAACCCAGTACCGCAAACATTCCAATATCATTCCCTGCACAATCGGATGATTACAGTTTAATGTATTGCCGCAACCACTAAAATTATAGTAATGACCATCTGGTGTCAAAAGATAGTATATATTATTATCTACGCCCTTAAAGGAAAAGAACGGTCCATTCTCGTTACCTTCTCCTGTATGATTGAAGACCACATCCAAAAATACCTCAATGCCTTCTTCATTCAGCGATTTAATCAGATCCTTTAACTCATTTCCTTC
>CAZACC010000125.1:0-5531 GCA_964483545.1 uncultured Lachnospiraceae bacterium | reverse complement strand
TTTCTTCTAATATATAATACATCTCTGCGTGCGTCTCGCCGACTGCCAGACCTCCTATTGCATATCCATCCAGATCGAAATCCGAGATTCTTTTGGCGTGTTCGATCCTGATGTCTGCATAGATAGCTCCTTGATTGATGCCAAACAGCATCTGATCACGATTAATTGTATCCAACTGCAGATTGAGACGCTCCATTTCATTCATACATCTCAAAAGCCATCTTGTCGTTCTGTCTACAGAATTTTGTACATAATCTCTTTCTGCTTTGGCATTCGGACACTCATCAAAAGCCATAGCAATGGTGGAGGCCAGATTGGATTGAATCTGCATGCTCTGCTCAGGACCCATAAATATCTTTCGTCCATCAATGTGGGAATTAAAATAAACACCTTCCTCCTTGATTTTTCGCAGGGAACTGAGTGAAAATACCTGAAATCCTCCTGAATCGGTCAGAATCGGTCTGTCCCAGACCATAAATTTATGGAGCCCACCCAATTTCTTGATGACTTCATCTCCTGGTCTTACATGAAGATGATACGTATTGGAAAGCTCCACCTGTGTTTGAATCTCATGAAGATCATCTGTGGATACAGCACCTTTGATTGCTGCTGCCGTACCAACATTCATAAAGACTGGAGTCTGTATCACACCATGTACGGTAGTCAGCTCGCCTCTTTTGGCTCTGCCTTCCTTTTTCATTAATTTATACATACTATCTTAATCCTATCTGCTCTACATACTCTTCTAGTGTGATACCCTGTTGTGTGATTACCTTTGCTGCTTCCTGTCCCACATATCGGAAATGCCATGGTTCATACTCGATTCCCGTAATGTTTTCTTTTCCAAGCGGATAGCGAAGAATAAAACCATAGCGATCTGAGTTTTCCACAAGCCATTTTCCAGCTTCTGTATCACCGAATCCTTCATTCAAAGAAGAATAATTATTACTGATAATATCAAGTGCAAGTCCAATCTGATGCTCACTCTTTCCTGGGATCGTTACTGCTTGAGATGCTATGGAATAAGCATCAAAATAGGACATCCCACTTCCCATGTAGTTTCTGATCTTTTTATCAAATAATACCGTCTGACGATTATAATCACGACAACCCGAACAGACAGTCAGTGTCACTCCGTCTTTTTTTGCTGCTTCAATCATCTGTGACAGTTCATCAAGAATTCTCACATCTGCCTGAATGCTGCCCCTAATTGTGCCGAGTTCAAATGAATAATCTGATGGTACCATATTCTGCTTATTTACGAGTATCAGTTTCCAATCATCCTCAAAAGAAGGCTCCTGCTCTTTTTCATTTTCATCAAAAATCAATACTTGATCATTTGTTACAGGAGATGTATTCAATATTTCTTCTTCCTGAACCTCACGATCTGGTAATTTGCTGAGTCTCAACACTTCCTCCGTGCTCTCTTCAACAGAAACTGTTTCTGATGCAAAGATTTCTGTCTGAACAGGATCGGTAAAGCTGCTGCTAAACAGAAAAATTAGAACAACGGAAGTCAACGCAAAGTAGCGATATCTTTCCTTTAATATAAACTGAACTGCATGATGACAAGCAAAATAGCCTGTCACAAATGCAAGTACAGGATATTTGAAAATCTTATTCTCTTTTCCAAAATGAAGCATCTTGGGAATGACCTGTTCTCGAAAATGCACCTTCATTACTTCCTTATCTCAGCAAAATAATTCTCTTCACCGTTAATTATCATACCACATAGTTCATCGAATTGCACTTATTTTTTGAAAATATCAAAAATATAAAAAATATCGAGCATTGTCATGATACTCACGTCACGTAAGGTTTACAAAAATGTTCAAAGCCTGTATAATAAGTGCAGTTTTACACACAGAAAAGGGGAATCATCATGTCAGGATCCACATTCGGAAATCAGTTCAAAATCACCACATGGGGAGAATCTCACGGCACAGCAATCGGTGTTGTCATAGACGGCTGTCCTGCTGGTCTTAGTCTTTCCGAGGAAGATATTCAAGCATTCCTAAACAGGCGTAGACCTGGTACATCCAAATATGCAACCCCACGGCAGGAATCCGACCTTGTAGAAATCTGCTCCGGTACCTTTGAAGGACGGACGACTGGTACGCCTATTTCCATGGTTGTTCGCAACGAATCACAGCGATCAAGAGATTATAGTGAAATCGCATCCTACTACCGGCCTGGACATGCTGACTATACATTTGACACAAAATACGGTTTTCGTGACTATCGAGGTGGGGGACGTTCCTCTGGGAGGGAAACCATCGGAAGAGTTGCTGCTGGAGCTGTTGCATCAAAAATACTGTCCGAGTTATCTATTCGTGTATGCGCATATACCTATTCAATTGGTCCGATTGAAATTGACACAGAACATTTTGATTTCCATGAAAGAGATCGAAATGTATTGTGTATGCCAGATGCAGCTGCATTTATAAAAGCCTCCGAATATCTTGATCAGTGTATGAAAGCTGGAAACTCCTCAGGAGGCATGATTGCGTGTCGTATTCACGGTATGCCTGCTGGTATCGGAGATCCTGTTTTTGAAAAACTGGATGCCAATCTGGCTAAAGCAATTATGTCCATCGGAGCCGTAAAATCATTTGAAATCGGATCTGGATGTCAGGCTGCATCCATGACCGGTCTAGAGAATAATGACGCATTTGTGATTCAGGAGCAAAAAATCACCAAGAAAACCAATCATGCAGGCGGTATCCTTGGTGGTATTAGCGATGGAAATGACATTCTGTTCAAGTGTGCGATCAAGCCGACTCCTTCTATTTCGTCATCACAGCATACCGTGAATCAGAAAGGTGAAAATATAGAAGTATCCATCAGGGGAAGGCATGATCCTGTCATCGTTCCCCGTGCCGTTGTGGTCGTAGAATCCATGGCTGCCGTTACATTGGTGGACATGCTGTTTTCCAACATGAGTGCACGTATGGATGCTGTCAGGGACTTTTACAAACGATAATTCCTAATGCTTTATTCTATATCATTATTTTCGTTGACTTTTAAAATAACGATGCAGTTACCTTTATTGATGCTCAGCTCTCTCCCATTCATGATAATTGTATTCTTTTCCAGATCCACATGGAAAAAGGTAATACTGTTAGATTCATGGTTGAGGCTGACGAGATACTTCGTATTTGGGAAAATACCGATATCCTTTGGATAGTCTCCGCTGACTGGAAGTACGAATTTTTTAGTCAGTAATCCTGTTTTGACATCTATCGAAAATACACCGACACTGTTATCGCCTGCATTTGAGCAAAATAGGTATTTATTATCTATAGAGAATTTCATCGCACATGCGGCGGAGCCGGATGCATGATAATCATTCAGCGTAGAGACTGTCTGTATCTTTGTAAAGTTAGGATAACCATTCTCTTCCTCATAGGAATATACGTCAATAATGTTTTTCAACTCATGAATGATGTAGGCATATCTTCCATCTTTACGAAACTTGATATATTTGGGAGCAGACTCTTGTTCGCATCTAACTACATCAATCAATTTGATCTTTCCTGTTGCTTCATCAAAACGATATATCTTTACATGATCCAGGCCTAAATCAGCTGCACATAGAAAATGATTATCACGTGTCATCTTCACACAACTCACATGTGGTCTGAAATTACGTTCTGAGATACTACCCATTCCTTTATGAAAAACCTCATCGGTGATTTCGCCGACACCACCGTCTTCACGAATCTTTAAAACTGTAATCTTACCATCATGATATCCCGCCACAAATATAAATTGATCCTTATAATCTGTTGAAATATAGCATCCTCTCATACCATTGATAGAAGCCTGATTGACGAATTCCAGTCCTCCGTCAGGTTTAATCTGAAATGCTTCAACTCCAAGATCGGTTATGGAATACAAAAAATTCAGATTATGTGAAATTGTAAAATAAGAAGGATTTGTAATGGTAACCTGTTCCCTCTCTGTCATCCTTCCTTGATTGACATCCACATCGTATATTTGAATTCCTTTATCATTTCCTTGTGTATAGGTTGCAACATATGCAACATATTTATCACCCTTCATTTTGGGTACCTCCTCGGCCGCTGTAAGTCTTAAATAGTATAGTAACATAGATCGAATTTTTTGTTAATATATTTTATTAAAATTGATTGACTTTTAGTGCTTTACGTATATAATTTAATGATATGAGCAGAAAACTAATTGAACTACAAAATATCACAAAATCCTTTGGAAAAGATGTGGTATTGGATGACTTAAATCTATACATACGTGAGAACGAATTTATTACACTTCTTGGACCCAGCGGCTGCGGAAAAACAACAACACTGAGGATTATCGGTGGTTTTGAAAGCCCCGATTCGGGAAGTGTTATTTTTGATGGTATCAATATCACTGAACTTGCACCAAATAAACGTCAGCTGAATACTGTCTTTCAAAAGTATGCTCTATTTTCACATATGAGTGTTTCGGAGAATATAGCCTTCGGTCTTAAAATTAAAAACAAAAGCAATGACTATATACGGGATAAAATTAAATATGCCCTAAAGCTGGTGAATCTGGATGGCTATGAAAATAGAACTCCCGATTCTCTCAGTGGTGGTCAACAGCAACGTATAGCAATTGCACGTGCCATTGTCAATGAGCCTAAAGTACTTCTTTTAGATGAGCCGTTAGGAGCGTTGGATCTCAAACTTCGTCAGGACATGCAGTACGAACTGATTCGTCTGAAAAATGAACTAGGAATCACTTTCATCTATGTCACACATGATCAGGAAGAAGCACTTACAATGTCAGATACGATCGTAGTCATGAATCAGGGTTATATTCAGCAGATTGGAACACCTGAAGATATATATAACGAACCTGAAAATGCTTTTGTGGCTGATTTTATCGGCGACAGCAATATCATTGCTTCAACAATGATTGAAGATCGTCTGGTAGAAATACTTGGAGCCAGATTCGAATGTGTTGATACAGGCTTTGGCATCCACAAACCTGTTGATGCAGTGATTCGTCCTGAAGATATTGATCTTGTAAAGCCATCGGAGGGAACCATTCAAGGTGTTGTATCACATATCATTTTTAAAGGTGTGCATTATGAAATGGAAGTCATGGCTAACGAACATGAATGGCTCGTACACAGTACGGATATGTTCCCTGTTGGCACTAAAGTTGGCATTCATGTAGATCCGTTTGATATACAGATCATGCATAAGCCCGAGTCAGAGGATGAGGAGGCCGTAGGCGTTGAAGAATAACAGACGATTACTTGCGACACCATACTTCTTCTGGGCGACTGCTTTTATTATCATCCCCTTGGGTATGGTGTTTTATTATGGTTTGACAGATAAATCTGGAGTTTATACCTTCTCCAATATCTCTGCAATTGCATCTCCTGAAAATTGGAAAGCATTGATGCTCTCTCTTCTACTTTCCCTGATCAGTACTTTCATCTGTCTGCTGCTTGCGTATCCTCTTGCATTGATATTATGCAATTTGAATGTCAATCAGTCCAGTTTTATTGTTTT
>CAZACC010000124.1:0-5547 GCA_964483545.1 uncultured Lachnospiraceae bacterium | reverse complement strand
TTTATGTATCAAATCAGGAGGTTCCAACATGAATTATGGCAGAAGAAGCGCGCGTAAGAAACAAAAAACGCTCGTATCAAAATCGACCAAGATCGGAAAGATGATTGCCATTACATTTTTTAACGCTATTTTAGTATGTGCTCTTTCGGTTGCAGTCATCGGCGCCTGTGCAGGTGTCGGTTTATTTAAAGGCGTCATTGCTACTGCACCTGATATATCCAATATCGATGTATCACCAACAGGCTTCTCAACAACCGTATATGATAAAGAGGGAAATACGCTGACTAAGCTTGTTGCTGCAGATTCCAACCGTATCTATGTCACAATTGATAAAATACCAGAAGACTTTCAGCATGCCTTTGTTGCAATCGAGGATGAACGTTTCTACACACATCCTGGTATTGATATTAAGGGTATCATGCGTGCAGGTCTTGTAGGTTTGCAAAAGGGCAGCTTCTCAGAGGGTGCCAGCACGATTACACAGCAGCTACTGAAAAATAACGTCTTTACCAACTGGACATCTGAGTCTTCTATGGTTGAGAAATTCAAGAGAAAGTTTCAGGAACAATACCTGTCGCTTGAACTAGAAAAGATCATGGACAAGGAATCCATCCTTGAAAACTACATGAACACAATCAACCTTGGGCAAAGCACTCTAGGTGTGCAGGCAGCTTCCCAGCGTTATTTTGGCAAGACTGCATCCCAGATTACACTATCCGAGGCAGCCGTTATTGCTGCTATCACACAGAATCCAACAAAATATAATCCCATTTCACATCCTGATTATAATATGGAACGTCGCACCAAGGTACTTAACAATATGCTGGAACAAGGCTATATCACACAGGGTGAGCATAACGAGGCTCTGGCAGATGATGTATACTCCAGAATCCAAAATGTCAACGCTGAGACAGAGAAAAATTCCATCTATACATACTTTGTTGATACATTGACCGATGAGGTGATCAGTGACCTGCAGGACATGAAGGGATACTCTTATACACAGGCATACAACGCACTGTATAGTGGTGGATTGAGCATCTATACCACACAGGATCCGAGCATTCAAAAAATCTGTGATGAAGAATTTAGCAATCCTGAAAACTACCCTGAAAATACAAAGCTGTATTTGACCTATGAATTATCTATCGAAAACAGCAGCGGTGAAATGGAGAACTTCAGTACACAGAACTTTGAATCCTACTTCAAGCAACAGAACAAAAAATTCAACAGCATTTTTAATACAGAGGAAGATGCGCAGGCATGCATTGATGAATATAAAGCTTCCGTTATGGGACCTACAGACAAATTTGTCGCAGAAAACATCAGTTATACCCCTCAGCCGCAGGTCTCCATCAGTGTCATCGATCATACAACTGGTCAGGTATCTGCCATTGTCGGTGGTCGTGGTACCAAACAGGCCAGTCTGACTCTGAATCGTGCAACTGATACTATGAGACAGCCTGGATCCACATTCAAGGTACTGGCTGCATATGCACCTGCTTTGGACAGCGCTGGGTTTACCCTTGCATCTACCCAAGTTGATGAACCTTTTAATTACGCCAATGGTCGTCCTGTTTCCAACTGGTACAACACTGGTTACAAGGGCATCTGTACAATACGTTATGGTATTGAACAGTCCCTGAATATTGTTGCGGTTAGGACACTAACTGATATTACGCCACAGCTGGGATATGATTACCTGCTGAATTTCGGCTTCTCTACTCTGGTCGATCGCCGCACACAGGCAGACGGGACTGTTACTTCTGATATTACACAGGCACTTGCTCTTGGTGGTGTGACTGATGGCGTGACCAACCTGGAACTCACATCCGCATATGGGACGATTGCCAATGGCGGAACCTATATCAAACCGATGTTTTATACAAAGATCGTAGACCATGATGGAAATGTATTAATTGAAAATGCACCGCAGAAACGTCAGGTTATTAAAGAGACCACTGCATTTCTGCTGACAGATGCCATGACCGATGTTGTCACACAGGGTACGGGAGGCAAAGTACGTTTTGATAATATGTCGATTGCCGGAAAGACAGGAACCACCACGAGCGATGTCGATGTTTGGTTTGCTGGATATACCCCTTATTATACTTGTGCGACCTGGGCTGGCTATGATAATAATGTTCACATGGGAAGCTCTGAAACCGGCTTGGCAAAGACTTTATGGAAAGCGGTCATGTCCCGTGTCCATGAAAATTTGGAAAACAAGTCCTTCACTACACCTGAGGGCATTACCTCGGCCACTGTATGTAACAAATCTGGTAAGCTGGCTGTTGCAGGTCTGTGCGATCTAGATGGCAGTGCTTATACTGAATACTTTGCAGTCGGCACACAGCCGACTACCGTCTGCGATCGTCATATGGTAGGGTATGTCTGTGGACTGACTGGTGGACGTGCTGCTGATTCCTGCCCATATAAGGTACAGGGTGTCATCATGGTAGACCCAGAAAATAATCCGTATACATCGACTCCATATTGTATACACAGCTATATCAATGGGGTTCCGATGTTCTCTGTAGATGGAATAGGACTGCCAGGAGGAACCTCAGTTGATGGTGCTGGAACTGTGCTGCCGGATGCCACTTCACCTGGACTTTCATTACCTGATGCATCCCAGACATTTCCTGCTGTAGATTCAAATATAGTACTTCCTTAGTAGATGAAGATTACGTCTCATCCGACAACTTTATTCGTTGTCGGATGACTTCGTTTTCTCGTATCTTAAAAACGCATATTCGATGTTGAAATAAGTCTGTTCTTCACTATCCCCAGTAATCCTCCACTCCGGCATTTCATCCAGATTTGGGAAATGGGCATCTGCGTCATAATCATAGGCGATCTTTGTAATATGCGCAGTATCACAGTATGGAAGCAGCTGCTTGTAAATACTCTCTCCGCCTATGATATAGACATCCTCTGACGGATACTGCTTCAATTCCTCCAAAAGTGCCTCCACAGAATGAACTACAATCGCATCCTTCACCTTATAGTTCTGATCTGTTGACAATATGATATTTGTCCTGTTCTTCAATGGAAGACCATTTGGAAAGGTTTCTAACGTCTTGCGCCCCAACACAACCACTTTTCCTGTCGTTTCTTCACGAAACATTTTTTGATCGCTGGGGATTTTCACAAGTAACTGGTTTTTATAGCCGATTGCCCAGTGATTATCTACTGCTGCAATGATATTCATGCTTTATTTCTCCTATCTCTTATCTCGATATCTGTTCCAGTGATTTGTATTGCCTAGTTATGATACATCGATTAAACTGCGATTGGGATATTCTCAATCTGCGATCCCGTTACATAGCCCTCTACCTTGACGTCATCCCGTGTAAACTGATAGAAGTCCTTAATATCGGGGTTCAACCAGAATTTTGGAGCCGCAAAGGGTTCTCTAGTGATCAATTCCTTGATCAACGGTATATGTCGGTCATAAATATGCGCATCTGCAATAACATGGACGAATTCGCCTACATTCATATCACAAACCTGTGCCAGCATATGAACCAGCACTGAATACTGCACCACATTCCAGTTATTTGCAGCCAGAACATCCTGAGAGCGCTGATTTAGAATCGCATTCAGTGTCAGACGATCCTCTCCCTTACGTTGTGTGACATTAAAGGTCATACTGTACGCACACGGATATAGATTCATTTCATGCAAATCCTGATGCGCATAAAGATTTGTCATGATTCGTCGACTAAAAGGATTGTTTTTCAAATCATAAATGACACGATCCACCTGATCCATCATTCCCTCTTTATACTGATGCTTGACACCCATCTGATAGCCATACGCCTTTCCGATGGAGCCGTCCTCATCTGCCCACGCATCCCAGATATGAGAATGCAGCCAGTTCACATTATTAGATTTTTCCTGCCAGATCCACAACATTTCCTCTGTCGCACTCTTGAGTGCCGTCTTGCGCAACGTTAATATCGGAAACTCTTTTCTTAGATCATATCGATTTACAGCGCCAAATTTCTTGATTGTATAGGCTGATGATCCATCTTCCCACTTCGGACGTACCTTTTCGCCCTCAGTACTGCATCCATTCTCTATGATGTCCGTACACATATCTATAAAAATTCTATCTGCAATGCTCACTGTATAATAATCCTTTCTATGTTCCTATTATCGATCCCACTTATCGCTAAGCGAATTGACTTGATCTGCAAACTTTGCCAGATCTTTATTTGCCAGCCCATCGTTCTTCTGAATGACTGAAAGCAATCGCTGTCCTGCTGCCAGAAGTCTTGCAAATACTGCCGTTGCAGCCTTTGGTTTCTTCGCTGCCACACGAATCCCCTCAGCCTCATATTCACATTCATTTCTCATCAGATCATAACTTGTACCGCTGTAAGGTGCAACTGCGTCATATCCAAAATTTTCATGCAGATAATCAGCATACTGATCACACACAGTATCATCACCATGAACAACAAATACACGCTCAGGCTGTGGATCAAATCCATTGATCCAGTTTGTCAGCCCTGCCTTATCCGCATGACCGCTGAGACCTTTGATGGATGTAATCCTTGCTCTGACCTCGACTGGCTCTCCAAACAGCTTTACCTCTGTGGCTCCCTCTATAAGGGCACGTCCCATCGTACCAACTGCCTGATATCCTACGAAGAGAATCGTACATTCTGGTCTCCAGAGATTATGCTTTAAATGGTGTCTGATACGTCCAGCTTCACACATACCTGATGCTGACAGGATAACCTTCGGCTCATCATTAAAGTTGATGGACTTAGATTCATCACTTGTAATAGACAGATTCAGTCCAGAGAACGTAATTGGATTGATTCCCCGGTTGACCAACTCCATCGCTTCATCATCAAAACAATCATATATATTTCTATTAAAGATATTGGTAGCTTCCACAGCCAACGGACTGTCCACGTAGACTTCAAAGTTCTTATGCCCAGGAACGAGCTTATCTGCCTTGATCTTGCGCAGAAAATACAGCATTTCCTGTGTACGCCCCACTGCAAAAGATGGAATCACCACATTTCCACCCTGATCAAATGTCGCCTTCAGAATCTGAGTCAGCTCTGTCACATAGTCTGCTCTGTCCTTTTCATGCAGTCTGTCTCCATATGTCGACTCGATGACTACATAGTCTGCCTCCTTAATCGGCGTGGGTTCTTTGATCAACGGCTGATTCGTATTGCCGACATCGCCTGAAAAGACAATCTTCTTTGTCCCCTCTGGTTCAGTGACCCAGATTTCAATAGCTGCTGAGCCCAACAGATGACCCATATCCGTGAATTGAATTCTGATGCCTTCACATACATTAATTTCTTTACTATATCGGCAGGGTACCAGGCACTTAATCGCTCCATCTGCATCCTGCATATTGTAGAGTGGTTCGTATTCCTGTACATTTGCTGAACGTTTTGCCTTACGGTTGCGCCACTCTGCCTCAGACATCTGGATGTGCGCACTATCTCGAAGCATGATACTGCACAGATCAGCAGTTGCATCTGTTGCAAATACCTGTCCTCTGAACCCTCT
>CAZACC010000123.1:0-5603 GCA_964483545.1 uncultured Lachnospiraceae bacterium | reverse complement strand
GATCTTTCATAACAAACTCGACAATTGGGCTTCTGCAGATGTTGCCGTGGCAGATGAAAAGTATTTTTATCATTATCTTGTATACTGTCGCATAGGCTCGCATATATTGATTTTACTGGATTTTTTGGACTTTTCGTCTCTTTTCATTTTCCCTTTTTTATCGTATATTATCGCATAATTTGGTATAAAATAGTCAGCAATAGGGGTACAAATGGGGGTACGGAGGGCGTTCGTACCCCCACGTATTTTAGCAGGTTTGAAGCACTTTTTTACCTTTTTTTCGTCAGATTAGATGACGCAAACACGCTTCATTTCCTCTGCTGCATCATCAAAATTCACATGAGTATAGGTATTCAACGTAACACTAATATCTGAATGTCCCATAATATACTGCAAACTTTTGGGATTCATACCACTCTTTGCCATCTTAGAACAGAACGTATGCCTGCATACATGTGGCGTCACAATAGGCATCTGCACTTTATAGATTTTGTTATACTTTTCAAGAATATGCTGAAAATATTTTTGCCAATGAAGTGCAACCATTGGCATATTATTCTTGTCCAGATATAGAAATCCAGAATATCCACCTATCATTGGTTCAACCCTTGGATGCTTTCGATTCTTTATAATCGTTCGAAATGCTTCTTCCACTTCTTCCGTCATGGGGATTTCTCTAACACCCTTTTCTGTTTTAGGCTCCTCGATGATATATTCCATCTGGCTCGTTCTTTGAAGCTGATGATTCACGATAATTTTATGATTCTTAAAATCAATATTTTTTGTTGTAAGTCCTACAAACTCTGAGATTCTAAGTCCGGTATTGAAAAGAATATAGATTCCTTCATAATATTTGCAGAAATGTTTATCCTCCTGCACAAATTTCAGATACTTTCTTTCCTGGTCTCTTGTAATTGCTTCACGAGTAACACTATCATTTACAATTACAGTAGCAAGTTCAAAATCGAAGGGATTCCTTCTAATCAAGTCATCTTCAAAAGCAAGCTGAAATGCCGGTCTTAAAATACCTCGTATCGTATGAATTGTACTATAACCTTTGCCATCTCTTTGCTGAAGTTTAATCAACCACAACTTTGCATCTGAAATATGAATCTGATCAATTCGCTTCTGACCAAAAAAATCTTTTTTCAGGAAATTGATCGTAGTCTGATACCCCGCCTTGGTAGAACTTCTTACGCCAGTTCGTGTTGCTACATATTTTTCAACAAGTTCTACCACTGTCAAGTCACCTCCACCTATCACAATCCCGTGAAACTGATCTGCCAGTACCTGCTTTTCCAATTCTCTCAGTGACGGGCCAGGAGCCTTATCCACTGAAATTCTATCATTTTTATCAAGTCTCCAACTATAAAGGTATCTATCTTTACCGGTGGCATCATAATATTTATAACGATACCTTCCACTTTTCTGTTGAATCTCGCCGTTATGTAGGATACGGCCTTTGCTATCTCTCCTTTTTTCACTCATTTCTTTGCACTCCTTTCGAATTAGAAAGGACTGCCCGATGTCAATATTATAACATAGGACAGTCCCAAAACTACAGCATTTTTGCCGTTTTCATATGGCAGATTGTTAGATACAGGTTGCTCTGTCTAAAAATCTGCTGAATAATTCTCTTTTTATTTTTGTATGAGAACCAATCTCTAAAAGGAAATCATCTCCTTGATGTTCTGCGATAATTTGATAGAGACGTTTTTCACCAATTCCAAAATACTGTGCTGCCTCTGGAACACTTAGTGAGTATCTTTTCCAGATTGGAATTCCTTCCTCTCTTGTTCCTGATGGGATTTGAATGTTTTTAGCAAGTGCAATCTTCTCATTCAATGCATTAATTATTCCATAAGCCAAAGGCACAATTGTTGGAACTGCTTTTGCTTTTATATTGTTTTCTACATAGACATTTAACTGATTCATTTTTTTCCTTTCTGCATATCTGTTTTCCTGGAAACAAAGTCCGGAAACAGATTGCTTAAACATTTATTTTTCTTATAATTATTTTTTCCTGACCATGAAATCCCTTGTTTATAGGGGATCAAAGGGAATTTCAATTTGCATTTCTTCCACAGATTGAAATGTTTCGTCTTTGTTTCCAGAGTTTGTTTCCATCCTCATCCAGCCTCGCTGTTTTCCATAATGAGGAATATTCCTTGGATTCGGATAAGCTTTCCAACCTGAAATTGTTCCATTCATGATCAGGCCAATTTCTCTTGCTTCATTATTTCTAGGTTTTCCAAATTCCTTCAACGCTTCATTGTAAATTTGCTGCACACAGACTTGATTATTATCTGTATGGTCTAACCATTCCTGAATCAATCCCGTCCAGGTATCTTCCTGCATAAAAGGTCTCTGGTATTCAATGAGATTTCCCTCAATTTCTTTTGGAAGCTTCAGTTTGATATTTCCTTTTTTATAAAGCACCATCATCTCTGCCCACATCTGTCTGATATACTCACGAGATGCGTCTTCATCTTCTAAAATATGAATTTCTGCTCTATCTGCGTGACACATGATTGGAAGAAATCTTCTATTGCCACTTCGATCTAATGGAAGAAAATTGACAACATTGGATGTCCCGGCAAACACGCATTGTCTCGGCACATCCTCTGCTCTTTTTCCGTAAGGCTTACGATAATTGTCATACTGCTTACTTAAGAATGCTTTCGTCACTTCATTATGTTTCGTATTCAGAACAGCAAGCATTTCCGCCATCTCACAGATCCAATGCCCTGCTAAATGCTCATAGACTTTTTCATCGTCCATCCTTTTGACATCATCTGTAAAATATTTATCAATCAGACATAGGAATCTGATAAAAGTTGATTTACCAGCTCCCTGCCCTCCTACCAGACATAACATATATTCAAATTTACATCCTGGATGAAAGACTCTACTGATTGCTCCGAGCATAAATAACTTCAAACATTCATACTCATATTCTGTCCCTGCTGTACCTAAAAAGTGTGTAAGTGCGTATCTCACTCGTTCCACACCATCCCATTCTAAGGAATTAAGAACATTCCTTATTGGGTGATATTCATTTTTTGATGCAACAATTAGTAATGCATCTCGGAAACCTTTCTCACTTCTGTAAAAATAATATTTTTCCATATAATGACGTATATGTGTATCATCCTTATCTGTCACATCGATATAAGCTCTGCTCCATGGCATTTCTCCGAATAGTTCAATTCGATCACGGAACAAGTTATCCTTGATGTTTCCCTTGAAAAGAGAATCATTTTCTAAAATAATTAATGCATTATCGATTGTGTTATACGGCAATCCATTCTCTGATATCTGTAGCATGGTCTTTACTTCCTCCACATTTCCAATCTGTATCTTCGTATTTTCTTTCAATTCTTTCCAGCTCCTTTCGTATATTTGCATATTCTTTCTTCTGTTCCTCATCTGTTGCCTGTAGAATGAAATATTCATATAGGTAATCCACATACTGAAAATCATTTACCGCAGATTGAAAAAGAGAACTCCAATTGGAATCCTCTTTCGGTGCATACTCTATTTTCTTTTCATGTAAAAACTGATGTAGCTTTGATATTTCCGAAAACATCTCACGCTTTTGCAATTCCCACTCTCTTGCTTTTGATTTTTGAATCTGTTTTTCTTTTCTCATGATTTTCATTTTGATCGATTCTGATTGTGGTTCCTCATAAGATATTCCAAAGTCAGATGCAAGCTTCATTGCTGCTTCCTTCAAATTTAATCCATATAAATTCGAAGCAAAGTCAATTACATCACCTTTGGCTCCACACCCAAAACAATAATATCTCTGATCCACTTTCATACTAGGATGCTTGTCATTATGAAATGGACAGCAGATCATTTTGCTTCTATTGGGCTTAAATCCATAAGCGATTGCTGCATCTTTTACGCTTACATTTTCTTTCACTTTTTCAAAAAGTGTCATCTTATATTACCTCCCATTTTTTGAAATAATCATCAAAAGCTCAGTCAACAAAGTTGAATGTTCAAGGGGATTGGGGTGCTACCCCAACAAGCAAAAAAGCACTTTGTACGCCTAAGTGCACTGCTTGCAAGTTTGTGAAATATACAGTAACTCACTAAATTTGCAAGCAGTGCATATGACAGACATATGCAAATTTGTAGGCAGTGTATACTGCTTCCAAATTACTTGTTGGGGCGAATCCCCAATCCCTAAGAACAGACATTTCTTGTCTGAGCTACGCAATCAATTTGATTGCGTAAAACAAAAATAAATCATGTCATCTCCCCTTATCATTTCCTGGCAGGTAACCTCTGGGTTCGTTAGCCTCATAGACTATTTTGGACTGTGCCGTTATCTCGCTCTTGGCTCGCTCCCTTTTGGTCATCGCTTAGCTTCACTGATACGGTATTGATTTGGAATGCTCATTCAGTTTTCTAACTGATTTTCGCAAAAATAAGAGGCGCATCCTGTATATCCGAAAGGTAGGATTGAAGCAAAAAAAATAGAAATTTCCACGCTTTCGGAAATTCCTATTTATAGGAACAAATTGTTCTGTTATGATATTGATATTGAAATGATTGATACTTATGATTGACAATGAATTTGAATTATTATGATAAAACTTATAGACGAAAGAAGGCTTCTCTCTTGAAATGTAAATTAACGACTCAAGAAAAATTAAAAGATCTCAGAAATGAAAAAGGATTATCCCTAGAAGAATTGGCAAAAGAGACTGGATTGTCAAAGTCAGCCATTGGAAGTTATGAAAGTGATGATACAAAAGAAATAACCAGTTCTGCTATCGTCACTCTTGCAAAATATTATGGAGTGTCCACAGACTATCTGTTAGGCTTTACCGATAATCGAGAGCAGCACTCTTCTGATATAGATTCCATTGGATTAGATGATGATACTGTTGCAGAATTGCAGCGTGGAAATCTAAATGTGCGATTAATTTGTGAAATGATTAAGCATCCGGAATTTGCAAACTTTCTATCTGATTTAGAAATCTATGTTGACAATCTTGCCGGTATGCAGATTCACAATATGAATACCTTTATTGAACATGCAAGAATTCAGGTTCAGAGCAAACACAACATTTCTGATTCTGACCAATATATGAAAACTTTGGAAAAAGCGAAAATCATCGATGATGACTACTTCGGAAATCTGTTAAATACCGATATTCGAAAAATTGCAAAAGACATCAAAGACGCCCACAAAAAAGATTCAGATACCGGAAATACAACCAATGCTGTAGATGATGTCCTGGGTGCTTTTGAAGAAATGAAATCTGCCTCTGATCCTACACAGGCACAGCTTGCCATGTATAGCAAAATCTTCAAAATCAATTTTAAGAAAATGGACCCTTATGAGCTTAAAACTTTTACTGATATTTTGAACCGGTACTCGGATGCGTTTAAGCCAGCAAAAGGAAATGGTAGAGGCAAGAAAAGAAAATAATCTATTCTCACCAAATCCATCTATTGCAGTGATTATGGACATAACAGAGCAGTGAAACTGAATCAACAATTTCACTGCTTACTTACACAACTTTGATTTTTTAATTTAATGACCGTTTTTTAGTCCAGTGGACTAAAAGTGATTAACATTTCTC
>CAZACC010000122.1:0-5640 GCA_964483545.1 uncultured Lachnospiraceae bacterium | reverse complement strand
GCATATCCCTTGGAGCGTGATTTCAGTGCATCAAAGAAATCATAAATAATTTCATTCAGCGGAAGCTCATATTTCAGCAGCGCTCTGGTCTCTTCCATATACTCCATACCCAGATATCTGCCACGCCGTTCCTGACATAGCTCCATGATGGATCCGATAAACTCTGTCGTTACCATGATCTCTCCACTGACAATTGGTTCTTCCATATATTCTATTTCTGACGGATCAGGCAGATTGGACGGATTTGTCAGTTCTATCACATCTCCGTTGGTTTTATACACCTTATAAATAACACCAGGGGCAGTGGTCACCAGATCCAGATTGTATTCTCGCTCCAGTCGTTCTTGTATGATTTCCAGATGCAGCAGTCCGAGGAATCCACACCGGAAGCCAAAGCCAAGTGCAATGGAGGTCTCTGGCTCATAATTCAGGGAAGCATCATTGAGCTGCAGTTTTTCAAGTGCGTCACGTAAGTCTGGATATTTCGCACCATCTGCTGGATACAAACCGCAGTAAACCATGGAAAGTACTTTCTTATAACCAGGCAAAGGCTCTGTACATGGACAATTTGCATCAGTAACAGTATCTCCGACCGTTGTATCATGTACATTCTTTAAGCTGGCTGTTATATAGCCTACCATGCCTGCCGTCAGCTCATCACACGGAATAAACTGACCAGCGCCAAAATAGCCGATTTCTACAACATCTGCCTGTGCTCCTGTTGCCATCATCCGGATAGTCATACCCTTTTTCAGCGTTCCCTCACGCAGACGACAGAATATAATAACACCTTTGTACGGATCATAAATAGAATCAAAGATTAGTGCCTTCAGTGGTGCGGTTGGATCTCCTGTGGGCGCAGGGATTTTCTTTACGACCTGCTCCAGCACAGCCTCGATTCCAAGACCATTCTTGGCAGAGACCAAAGGCGCATCTTGTGCCTCTATCCCGATCACATCCTCAATCTCGTCTATGACTCTCTGTGGCTCGGCACTTGGAAGATCGATCTTATTAATGACGGGAAACACATCCAGATTATGATCCAGTGCCAGATACACATTTGCCAGAGTCTGTGCTTCGATTCCCTGTGCCGCATCTACGACCAAAATCGCTCCATCACATGCTGCTAGACTCCTGCTAACCTCATAATTAAAATCCACGTGTCCAGGGGTATCGATCAGATTAAAAACATACTCATTCCCATCCTCTGCTTGGTATACTGTCCTGACACTCTGTGCCTTAATGGTGATTCCACGTTCGCGTTCCAAATCCATATTGTCCAATACCTGTGCCTGCATCTCGCGGCTCGTTAGGAGCCCTGTTTTCTCTATGATGCGATCCGCAAGCGTTGATTTTCCATGATCTATATGTGCAATAATGCAAAAGTTTCTGATTTTTGTCTGATCTGCTGCCATGTTATACTCCTCCAAATAAAACTCTCCACTGATTATCGTATCAGCGGTTTCTCATTGCTTCGCAACGAGAACTCTCCACTGATTATAGCATTTTATTTTTCGCTGGACAAGACATATTGATGATGTTGGAACAATGGCCAATGGAAAAAATTCTTGTGTAAATTCTGTAAATTCTTCTTGATTTATACTTGACAGAATCGAAAATCTCTACTAAACTAGACTAGTGTCCGCGTAGATACGTCCGTGTCCGGAATTCTACGTTGTTCTGATTAGGGACATACGGTAACAGTTATTTTTGCGTAATAGGAGGTGTGGGTCTTGGCTAATATCAAATCAGCAAAGAAGAGAATTCTTGTAAATGAGACAAAGGCTGCAAGAAATAAGGCAGAAAAGTCAAAAGTTAAAACTTATGTAAAAAAAGTTTACGCTGCAATTGAAGCAAACGATAAAGAAGCTGCAAATGCTGCATTACTGGAAACAATCTCAGTAATCGACAAAGCGACTTCCAAGGGTGTATATCACAAAAGCACATCTTCAAGAAAAGTTTCTCGTATGTCAAAAGCAGTTAACAAAATCGTATAATTGTTTAACAATATAAGAAACATATAAAAAGAACCTGCACCGTCATGTAGGTTCTTTTTAATTTAACAAATCTTCATCGTTTCGTATTCAATGTTGTATTATATCACCGATAATGCCATCAATAAAGCTGAATTCCAGTAAATCGTAACCTCATTTGTTGAATAGCTTTCCAGATCATCTATATAGACTCTGGCAGGAGCAGCATCCCTCAATTTGTCCTGCGCACATGTATCATGAAAGCCCTCGTCTGGACCTCCAACCAGCATACCGCGCATTGCCTGACGTTTTGCTGCAGATGGTCTGTGGTGAGGCTTCTCAGGAGATACCGTTCCCGATCCTGTCACAAAGCAAACTGCATTCGCATTTCTGCCTAGCAAATAATGCACCTGTTCTCTGGCCGCTTCCAAATATTCAGATTTCCCAGTAATCCGATACGCATCATGTAAATGATATGCGTTGTTAGCAACATACATATTGGATCCCCATTCATACTCTGGCAGTGAAAATCCATATGCGTCCCTTCTTGCATAGCCTAACAGCATATTCGCATAGTTCACCATAGACTGTTCCAGCTGCTTTTTCAGTTCCTCATCCACAGGATATTGATGCGTAGACAGATATGCAGCATTTCCGAAGGAGGCAACGTCTGTCCAGCCATAGCCATGTATAAAGCCTTTTTTTAGCTGTCGTCTGACATCCTCGTAATACCTCTCCTCACCCGTCGTTTTGTACAACTCCGCAGCAGCCCAGTATCGTTCATCCACATCAGAGCTGTCACCATACTCTCCTGTCACGATATCCTTGGGATTTTTAAACCCACCAGGCAGAAACATTCCCTGCATAGCATCATATGCTTTGATTGCTGCCCTCAGACATCTTTTTGCAAATTCTTCATCATAGTCCATATAAAATCTAGTAGCCATCGCCATCACTGCTGCAAAGTCTGCTGTCGCTGTAATAGAGGGCGGACAAATGATCAGTTCTTCTCTTTCTTCCTCTGGCATGACCGATAAATCTGGGAAGCCTGCACATGTTACCTTGTGATAAACCTCCCCACTTTCAGGAATCTGCATCTTCATCATCCATTCCAGTTCAAAACGCACCTCGCTGAGCAAATCCGGCACTGCAAGTGTACTCTCCGGAATGTTCAGATTCTGTCCAAACTGAGCTGGATCATTTTCATATGCCAAAAGCAGATCAGCCACGGCTACAGCCGCTGCCACAATATATCTTCCGTAATCGCCAGCATCATGCCATCCGCCTCTGACATCCAGTATCTGATTCGTTCCATGGACACGTGCTGGTGTATCATGGCAGCTCGGATGCGCAAATACGCCTGCATACTTTTCCTGAACCTCTACACCACATCTTTGCAGATAGAAGAACCTAAGCAGGTCATGTATCACCTGATCATAGACATGATCTCCGATTGTAAACGGCATGGAAGGCTTGCACCCCTCTGCCTGAATCATATACTGACCGGGCTCTATTACTTCTGTAAAGTCGGCAATATAGTCTGTCTCTCCGGCCTGTTTATTTTTCACAGGTTCTGATAATGACCCAGTGTACACTACCTTCCCGCTTTTCAGATTCTTTACTTCAAAGGTTTTTGGTACATTTCCACGCAGTACTGCACTTTTACGGCTTCTGGTTTGATAGCCAATCTGATCAGCAATGATCTGTTTCATGTCACTTCCTCCTATATCGTAGTTACTCAAACGGATATACGATTTCATATTTCGCACGAATTCCATCCATGATCTTCATGACCTTGATGGTTTCAGCATGCGGCATCTCTGGACACTCTTTCTTTCCTTCCTTCACAGCCTTCATAGCAGCACGCACTTCGTATTCATACCCTGTGATCTGGTCTGGGACCTTATAGGTTGCTATTATCTTACGATCTAAATCATAGATATTGATTTCTTCATAATTATTGATATTCTCAATCTGGATAAAGCCCTTGTCACCGTTGATGATACCTCTGCGGTCTGTCTGTGCATATACAGTCGTATAGAGATTGGCCATCCTGCCGTCCTGATAGGTAAATACAACTGTATCCTGTCCGTCCACACCAGTTGGAGTCATCACACACATTGCATCTGTCTTTGCAATCTGATCTCCGAATACCATCAATGCAAAATTAATCGGATACACCGTCAGATCAAGCAATGCTCCACCTGCCAGTGCTGGATCCATGATACGCTCAACGTTGTGAATCACATATCCCAGATTGGCTGACAGGGATGTGATGTTTCCGATTATGCCGCTTTCAACGATTTCATCAATTGTTTGTCTCATGGGCATATACCGCGTCCAGATAGCCTCTGTCAGCAATAATCCCTTATCCACTGCCATTTTAATCATTTCTTCTGACTGTGCAGCGTTTGCGGCAAATGCTTTCTCACACAATACATGTTTACCGTGTGCCAGACATAGCTTCGTATGCTCACAGTGATGTGAATGAGGTGTCGCAATATATACGAGCTCCAGTTCTGGATCAGAAACCAGCTCTTCATAAGAGCCATAAGACTTCTCAAATCCAAAATCTGCTGCAAGCTTTGCTGCTCGATCTGCATCTCTTGCTCCGACTGCGTATAACTCCACATCATCTCCCGCCACCTTCATTCCTCGCAGGGTGGTTGCCATAGTCACTGCGATTCCGCCTGCACCTAAAATTCCTATTTTCATCACCAGTTCCTCCTTCTTTATTCGCTGTGTCCATCTGCAATCTGCCTGTTACATACTCTGAACCGCCTGCCAAATCAGCTCTGTTCATACTACTGTTCAACAGACACCACGTGATTTTCTTTTACTGTTACAGAACTCATATCCTCAATAAACTGCGAAAATTTGCTGTACTTATAGTCACGAATATTGAAGCCTTTGTATTTCTTCTCCAGCTGACGCTTCATCTCGCTCATATTTACCTTGCCGTCCTTGCTTGTAAATACCAGATCGCGTACTGTTGCCTCGATTTCACTCATTGTAATCTGACTCGTAACTGGTCTGACATTCAGTGATTTCCCCTGCTGTATCACCTCAATGCTCTTGCAGCTGCGTAAAAACTGTGAAAGCTGTGAATATCCATAGTTTCTGACATCAAAATCTGGGTAACGACTGTTCATCTTACTCCCGACCTCTCCAGCTGTCGTTACTTTGTCTTTTGCATCATTATCCGCAATGATCTTTAGGATTGTTTCCTCAATGACTTCCTTGGGTGCGAAATTACCTTTGGTGGCTCTTGCTGTAGTCTTCTCTTTGGATGATCCTGCTTTGGTCTGGCATTCGCTCTCCGCTTCATCATCGTCTGTATCCTCGGCTGCCAGAATCTCCAGATATTTGAAGAGTGTACAGGAAGCAATAAATGCTTCATTTGTCTTCTGTTCTCCCATACCAATTACCAACATGCCTGATTCCCTGAGTCTCGAAGCCAGCCTTGTAAAGTCACTATCGCTTGATACCAGACAAAATCCATCTACATTTCCCGAATACAGAATGTCCATCGCATCGATAATCATAGCTGAATCTGTTGCATTTTTTCCTTTTGTATACACATACTGCTGAATCGGTGTCAAGGAATTCTCTAGTGCCACCTTCTCCCAGCGCGGAGCCTTTTTATTCGTCCAGTCTCCATAAATCC
>CAZACC010000121.1:2407-5827 GCA_964483545.1 uncultured Lachnospiraceae bacterium | reverse complement strand
CATTTCTAGGCGTACATCTTATAGATTATATCAGAATTGAATTCAATATTCCATCAAATTTTAACTAAATTTTCGTGTGTGCTCCTAAATATTCTTTTGTGATCAGACAAAAAAAGGGAAGCCTCTGTTGTATTTACACAAAACAGTGACTTCTCTTTTATTTGACAAGCATCACAAGCTTGATGTGCCGCTCATTCGTATGTGTCAATTTGTCATGGATATTCCAAAACGTACTTTGCGATATACTTTCCAAATCAAGACTGCTGGAAAACTAATAACCAGATACAATGTAGAGAGCAATCCAGCTATCCCACCTATCAATGCAACTAGTAACACTACTATATTCATGCGAAATCCTCCCTTTACCAACCTATTTACAACAGCTGTATTTTAACAGTTGTAATAAAGAAGAGAAAGATTTTCAGAGAATTCTTAACAGGATTTTAACAGCATACATTTTAGCCATCCAGCATACGGTATCCAACACCTATTTCAGTAAAGATATACTGTGGTGCTCCAGGATTCACCTCCAGCTTGCGTCGAATATTTGCCATATTGACACGTAGGATTTTTGTGTCCTCTTCAATATACGGTCCCCATACCTCCTGCATGATTGTAGAATAGGTCAAGACCTTTCCTGAGTTTTTGGCAAGGCAGATCACAATCTTGTACTCTACCGGAGTCAGATGAATCGGCTGCTCCCCGATCGAAACCAGTCTTCTATCAAAGTCAATGTATAAATCCAGTGCATGATATGGACGGATCGTTACCGAATCATCCGTATTCAGCCGGTTTCCATGACGCAGTGATGTACGGATGCGAGCTAAAAGCTCTGATGTACCAAAGGGCTTCGTGATGTAATCGTCCGCCCCGGCATCCAGTGCCAGTACCTTATCATTTTCATGAGTACGGGCAGAGACAACTATAATCGGGCTGCTGCTCCATTTGCGCACTTTAGTAATAATTTCTACGCCATCAATATCAGGCAGTCCCAAATCCAGTATGATTAAGTCTGGACACTGTGATGAGATTGCTGACAATCCGTCGCGTCCATTATGTGTTATGTAAACCTTGTAATCCTGTGCTGTTAAGACACGCTTCATAAATTCACAGATGTTTTCTTCATCTTCAATGATCAATATTTGAAATGATGGTTTCATGATTGATTTCCTCCTGAGGTAATGTAAATATAAATTCTGCTCCATGGTCATGGTTGCGTGCTAGAATCATGCCACCATGAGCTCTAACGATTGTCCTACAAATTGTCAAACCAATTCCCATCCCCCTATGGCTGTCTGAACTAGGAGCCGTATCCATCGATACACCGTCAAAGATGGTTTCCTGATCTTTAATACCGATACCAAAGTCTCTGACACAGAATACCACTTCTTGATCAGTCTCTGTTACATCTAGTTCAATGGGTTCTTCGCTTTCCGCATGTACCAGTGCATTTTCTAAAAGATTGATAATAACCTGCTCAATCAGTATTGCATCCATAGGAATACAGATTGGCTCTTCTGGTATTTTTACACGGATATCCGCCTCGGAAAATCTTTTTTTCAGCCTAGTAATGGATTCCTCAACGACTTCCTCAACAATCTCTTCGCACTTGTGGACAGATGCATTCTCTTCCTGAATCCGCGTGACAGTCAACAGATTATTGACCATATTCAGCAGCCAGTCTGAGTCCTCCTTGATGTGCTCGAGCATTTCAAGGCGCTCCTGTGGTAATAGAGAGTCGTCATTCCCAATACATGCTGATGCCGCACCAATGATTCCGGTCAGCGGAGTCCGCAGATCATGCGAGATTGCACGCAGCAAATTGGCACGCATTTTTTCCTTTTCTGCCTCCATCAGCTGATGCTCTCGCTTTGCCAGTACCCGAGACTGTTGTTTCATATGAGACGTCATTGTACTTATGATCAAGGATATAGACAGCAACTCTATAAAAGTAATCGGATAGCCTGTCAGGGTAAAATTCAATGCAAAGTACGGGTAGGTAAAACAGTAGTTGATTACAACAACACAGAAAAGAGAAGCAATCACACCATAACGGTAGCCATTTGTAAAACGTGCGACCAAAACCAAAGCCAGTATGTAGACTAAAGCTACATTAGCCATATTTTCGGGCACAAGATGAAACAGTAAAAATGCAGCTGCAGTCGCTGCTACCATTAATAAAATTGTATAGAGCCAATCGTTTCTTTTCATAAATTTATTATGCAACGGACATCTATAAACCGCAATCTAATTATTGTTAAGAAACCGCTAAAAAATCGTTAAATTCTCGCTAAAGTTTCTCCGAAAGCATTGTATTTCCTTGTTGTATTTACTATTTTGTAATCAATGTAATATGATTCATAATACTAGCGGAGGATCAATATGGAATTAGATATTTGGGGCATACTCGGAATCGTAATTTGCGTGCTCGGTATCGTAGGTGGTATCTGGTATGAAAATAGCAACAATCAATAACGCGAAAGGAGGGGGCACATCATGGGTATTGACGGATATGCAGTTTTAATCTTTACAGGTCTTGCTTTGGTTTTCTGTATGATTATCGGAATCGTTGATGATAAGAAAAAAGAAAAAGAGAAGGAAATAAAATAAGGAATGCTTGTTATTTTACCTTTGTTTTGCTATAATGACAAGAGTTTTGTGCATAAGCAAAAGAAAGGAAGTATCTCAAATGGGGAAATACAGTAACAAATGGACCAGAGCCGCTATTCCCGCGCTACTGCTTCACTGTAGCATCGGTACAGTGTACTGTTGGTCAATTTTCAGTCAGGAAATCGCAGATTACATCGGATTTTCCAAGGGTGCTACAGAATGGGCATTCAGTTTTGCAATCTTTTTCCTTGGTATGTCAGCTGCATTTTTAGGGGGTATCGTTGAAAAAGACATTCATAAGTCTTCTTTAATCGCCACAATCTGCTTTACGTTAGGTATGGTAGGCACCGGATTTTTTATTTGGTATGGTGGTGCACACAAAGGAAGCCTTGTTTCTTTGATTGGTAT
This sequence comes from uncultured Lachnospiraceae bacterium, assembly GCA_964483545.1. Taxonomy (GTDB): domain Bacteria; phylum Bacillota; class Clostridia; order Lachnospirales; family Lachnospiraceae; genus JAAYYM01. Next base: position 2,809 of record CAZACC010000121.1, on the reverse strand, counting down.
TTATGTATGCTACGGTTTTATCATGGGTATCGGTCTGGGAACCGGTTATTTGTCTCCTGTTAAAACTTTAATGCTGTGGTTCCAAGATCGTAAGGGTCTGGCTACAGGACTTGCCGTTGCAGGTTTCGGTGCTGCAAAGGCGATTGCAAGTCCGATTATGCAGGCAATTCTAGCCAAGTTCAAATCAGCAGACGGAGTTGCAAATCCTGCTCCTATGTTTTTCATTATGGCAGCAATTTACCTCGTCATGATGTTTGTTGGACACCTTCTGTTAAAGAAACCGGAAGGCTGGCATGAACCGGTAAGTACAGAAAAGGGATCCCGTCCATTTGATGTCATCAAGTCAAAACCTGTGACCTTCATCGGTATCTGGCTCATGTTCTATATTAACATCACATGTGG
>CAZACC010000121.1:0-2307 GCA_964483545.1 uncultured Lachnospiraceae bacterium | reverse complement strand
CTCTCAGGCAATCAGCTGGCTTCATGGATCGTTAAGACCTTTGGTAAAGAGGAAGAGATTATACATGCACTCGCCGATGGTACACAAGAGATCATTAAAGTCAATCCGACCGGATACCAGATGGTTCTATATGTGACAATCGCTCTTTATATAGTTGCTGCTATCATCTGCTTTACGATGGTAGGAAAAAAGAAGGAAGAAGCAAAATAATCATTATTTTACCATAACGCCCTCTGGCGTACTGAAAACACGTAGGAATCTGAAACCGTCTTACGTGTTTTTTGTACTCTTTTTAATTCTCACTTTTTAATTCTCTGGAAATATTTCTTGTCGTACCATATCCTTATCCCGTATAATGAAATCACAAAATAAAAACCCCCATGGAGGATTACATGAGAAAACGTTTTGAAGAAAGTCTGTTACATGTAGCCAATTGTCTGGAGTTATTTGTTTCTATCCTTATGATTATCATACTGATCATACTGTCATTGAAGTTCTTTGTTTCGATCATTGATTCTAGCAATTATGTAAATGGTCCAGATGATTTGACAACTTTTCTAACCATGGCTCTGAATCTAGCTGTCGGCATTGAGTTCGTGAAGATGCTCTGTAAGCATACTCCTAATACCATCATAGAGGTACTACTATTTGCAACTGCGAGGCAAATGATCGTATATCACCTCCATGCTATAGATACGTTGATTGGAGTGTCTGCAATCGCAGTACTGTTTGCCACCAGAAAATATTTATTCTGTGCCTTTGATGAGACTTCTGCTGCTATCTTCCGTGCCACACAGCACATCAAGGTCATCAACTGGCTGTTCCGGATACAGATACCTGCTGATGAATGCCTGACTCTTGGTGAAGTTGTTCGGATGAAGCTTGAAAAAGATGAAAAAGAAGTGGCAACTGGATCCTGTGTATATTACAGTGACTTTGCACTGCGTATTGCGAAAATGCATGGAGATATCATTACGCGTGTAGAAGTGATCAAATCTATTTAAGATTCTGTTCATCCTCTCCATAGTCTGTCTCTTTTTCATTCAAAAACACCTCTGTCCTCACGCTATGCGCAAAGAAAGAGGTGTTTTATAATCTTTATTTATACTCTGTCACTATCATCAAATACATCGCCGCACTCAGGACAGAATTTTGGAGGTATACTCTTGTCTTCTGGTTCCCATCCGCACTTGTTGCACTTGTATACAGGTGCTCCTACCGGCTTCTGCTTTCCACAGTCAGCGCAGAACTTACCTTTGTTGACAGTACCACATGTACACGTCCATCCATTCTCGTCTGGCTTCACCGCTCCGCACTCTGCACAGAACTTACCATTATTGCCAGTCGCTCCGCATGCGCATGCCCATCCGCCTGCCGCTGGTGCCGCTGCTTGAGGTGCTTGAGGGGCTGCTGCCTGCTGAGCTGCGCCCATGGCAAACAGATTGTTAGCATTCATACCACCTGCCATATTGGCCATATTCATACCTGCAAAGGCCATCATCGGACCTGTACTCTCATTCGCTGCTGCACTCTGCATAGCCTGAGCCTGTGCTGCTGTTAATGTAGCTGCTGCCATTGTAGGATCCTTCATAACAGCATTACGCTGCAGTTCCTTGATCATCTTCTCGTCTTCTTCGGAAGCCGTTACAGAGCTGACACCAAAAGAAACAATCGCCAGACCACGAAGCTCTGACCACTTCTTGGAAAGAACGTCATTCAGTGCATCTGCCATTTCCATCGTATGTCCAGGAAGTGCACTGTATCTGATACCCATATCTGAAATCTTGGCAAATGCTGGCTGCAGTGCCGTCATCAGCTCAGTCTTTAACTGACTGTCGATCTCTTCTCTATCGTATTCATCCTCTACATTACCTGTTACATTCGTATAGAACAACAGAGGATCTACAATCTTGTAAGAATACTCACCATGACAACGGATTGCAATGTCAATATCCAGCCCAATATTCTTATCTACCACTCTAAATGGAACTGGATTCGGTGTTCCGTATTTATTACCTATCAGTTCCTTTGTGTTAATATAATAAATTCTCTGATCCTTTGCAGTATCTCCGCCAAATGTAAAACGTTTCCCAATTGTTGAAAATGTCTTTTTCAGATTGTCACCTAGGTTGCCATAAAACAAACTTGGCTCTGTGGATGCATCATATACAAACTCACCTGGTTCAGCAGAAAACTCTACAACCTTACCCTGCTCAACAATTAGCATACACTGACCATCATTGACCGCTACGATAGAGCCGTTGCTGATAATATTGTCATTTGCCTTTGTGTTAGAGCTTCTCTTCG
>CAZACC010000120.1:1342-5900 GCA_964483545.1 uncultured Lachnospiraceae bacterium | reverse complement strand
ATTCTTATATTGGATATGGAACGAATATCAATCGGTATTCCAATATTTCCGAAGCGAAAATCGGACGTTACTGCAGCATTGCACCAAATGTGGAAATCGTCATCGGACAGCATCCTGTGAAGGGAAAGCTCGTGTCAACGCATTCTGCATTTTATTCTGCAAGGGAAACACTGGGCTACACGTATCGAAATAAGACGGTATTTGAAGAACAGAAATTTCCAGTGAATCATAGAATGTCAAAAGGGCAGGACAGTGAAACGGATCACAACGGTGAAATGGATTGCAACGGTGAAACAGGTCACAATGGCAGGACTTTGCAGGATTCATATCAGGTCCTTATCGGAAATGATGTCTGGATCGCAAGCGATGTGCGCATCTTGGCGGGTGTTACAATAGGTGATGGTGCAATTATTGGAGCATGTTCATTGGTCACCAGAGATGTGGAACCATATGGAATTTACGTAGGGGTTCCGGCTAAGAAGATTGGAGATCGCTTTGATGAGGCTACAGTAGAAAAGCTGAAGAAAATCAAATGGTGGGAGCATGATGAGACGTGGATGCGTGAACATGTGACGGAGTTTGATGATGTAGATTCATTTGTGGAAAAGTATAGTGATCAGGTATAGAAAAGAGTACATAACAGGAATAAAATGAGGTCAGAGATTGAATCGGAATAAAGAAAGAAATCAAAAAACATCAAAAACACAGAAGGTGAAGCTCTACATCGTGCTTCATCTTCTGCTTATGATGTTCTCGGTGATGGGCATCTGTAGTAAGACGGCAGCAAATCAGGAATTTATGAGCGTTCCGTTTATAGTTTACTATGGACTGATGCTGGCAATTTTGGCAGTTTATGCAGTTGCTTGGCAGCAGATTATCAAGAGGCTGCCGCTGACAACAGCATTTGCCAATAAGGCTGTAACGGTCATCTGGGGTATGGTATGGGGCGTTGTGGCATTTCATGAACATATCTCCCTAAATCAGGTGATCGGCAGTATCATCATCATTCTGGGAATCGTGCTATATTCTAAGGTGGGTGAACCAGAGAGCTCGCAGGCAGAGAAAGCAGAAACACAGCTTGAAGATGACTCGGTTGATGTCAGAAGTAAGCAGACAGGTGAACAGGAGGTAAAAGAATGACTCCATATGTTGTTTTATATATATCAAGTGTATTCATTGCAGCAATATCGCAAGTACTGCTGAAAAAGGAGGCAATGAAGCCACACAAAAGTGTCCTACAGGAATACCTGAATCCACTAGTGGTGATTGCATATACATTTTTTCTTGGAACGACGATACTTAGCATGCTGTCATATAAGGGGATTCCGCTGAATCTCGGTCCGATACTGGAGACAACGAGTTATCTCTATATTACAGTATTTGGGGTTGTAATTTTCAAGGAAAAGCTGACAAAGCAGAAGCTGCTGGCGCTGCTGCTGATCATTATAGGAATAGCATTCTATACGATGGGAGATATAATCCCGGGACTCAACAGGATATTAATCTAATGAAATCAAAAATTGAAGGAACCCAATCGCTCGCTCTGGATGTGGGGCATTGGCAGAGATGGCGAAGATTGGACGAACACTGCTTGGGTAGGTATCATCATTCTTGAGGCGGGTACAGTTTTCCATGTAGAGTCCGACAGGGGCTGTGGTGCCGTCTTCATATGTGGCGGTATAATATGTATAGCCCTTTTGTTCAAGCTCTGTTGCCAAATCGGCAGGAAGCAGTTCGGTTAGATTACAAAATGCCTCTGCATTGGCATAGGAATGGATGATGTTTTGGTCGCCGACCATGACATCTATTTCTTTTGCGGCAAAGAGAGCCATAACCTTTTGCTGGTATGCCAGACTCATCTGGTCAGCAGCGTTTAAATCTATGTGCATGGAAAAATCCATATTTAACTGCATTGCTTCGGTGTCAACACCAGAGAAGTTTACATATTCGTTGACCAGTGAGGAATCAGTCTCATAAGTATAGTTGGAATTCAGTATGCATGCAGTCAGATAGGTCTCACGGTTATTACTGATGAGGTCTTTGACCAAGAAAAAAACAAAGATTACAAATACAATGCCTAGAATAATCGGTATCTTGTAATAATCCCAGATATATAGTAGCTTCTCTTTCGTGGTCATATTTTTGAGCTTGCTATTTTCAGCACGGATGTCATCATTGACGGGCATGTCCTTCACCTCATTCATCATTCTATACAGATATCTAACAATCATACATTTTGTGTGGGATGATGTCAATTGAGCATGACTGAAAACTTTGTGAAATCTTTGTAAAATAGTAACTGTTCAGACTGTCTGACAAGGGCAAGAACTGTTTCATAACTGTTTGACAAGATAGAAAGTGGTTGTGGGAAAGACCGAAATTTGATACAATGTCTTTCAAAGACTACAATGAAGTGCAGCTGCAAACGGCAGAAGGCTGTCTGCCTGCAGAGTGGAAATGAAATTGTTCACAAGGAGGAATTTTACATGAATGATACATATGTAGAGTGTATGGTTAAGAAAAAACAGAATCCGTTTAATATCCTGATTAAGGCTCTCATCTATGCGGCTACGGCAACATGTGCGATCCTGGCACTGTCTGGACTGATGATTATGTTTGTCCCGACGATCGGACTGGGGCTGCTTATCTTTTTCTGGATGCCTAATCTGGATCTGGAGTACGAGTATCTCTATTTGGATAAGGAAATCAGCATTGACAAGGTTATGAATAAGCAGAAAAGAAAGCGCATAGCGACATTGGATTTGAATAAAATGGAGCTGATCGCACCAGAGAATTCTCATGAGCTGGATTCCTACAAGAGCCGAAATCCCAAAATCAAGGATTATACATCTGGAGAGCCAGAGGCAAAGCGTTATATCATTGTATACAACGGTAATGCAGGTGTTGAATTGCACTGTATAGAACCGAATGCAGAGATGCTAAAGTGTATTAAGTCTGTATTTCCTAGAAAAATTCGTGAGTTTTGACAAAAACGGCTCCTACTTTCAGGATAAGTTCTTGTTTTGTGCGATTGACACACTGTATTAGATTTGATAGAATTGGTAACATTAAAATCAAAGGAGAGTAGAAAAATGGGTCAAATAGTTGGCGAAGGAATTACATTTGATGATGTGCTCCTAATCCCATCTTATTCACAGGTAATCGGGAATCAGGTTGATATTTCAACGTATCTGACAAAGAACATCAAATTGAATATTCCAATGATGAGCGCTGGTATGGATACTGTTACAGAACATCGCATGGCAATTGCCATGGCAAGACAGGGCGGCATCGGTATTATTCATAAGAACATGACAGCCGAGGCACAGGCCGAAGAAGTAGATAAAGTAAAACGTTCTGAAAACGGTGTTATCACTGATCCTTTTTCATTATCACCTGAACATACACTGGCAGATGCCGATCATCTGATGGCAAAGTTCCGTATATCGGGCGTTCCGATTACAGAGGGCAAGAAACTGGTTGGTATCATCACAAATCGTGATCTTAAATTCGAAACAGATTTTACAAAAAAAATAAGCGAGTCAATGACGTCAGATGGGCTGATCACAGCACAGGAGGGCATTACGCTGGAAGATGCAAAGCGGATTCTGGCAAAGGCAAGAAAAGAGAAGCTTCCTATTGTGGATCAGAACTTTAATCTGAAGGGTCTGATTACAATCAAGGATATTGAAAAGCAGATTAAATATCCAAACTCAGCAAAGGATGAGCAGGGAAGACTGTTATGCGGTGCAGCAGTGGGTATTACGGCTAATGTGCTGGAGCGTGTCGAGGCACTGGTCAATGCAAAGGTCGATGTAGTCGTTCTGGATTCGGCTCACGGACATTCCGAGAATGTATTGCATTGTGTCAGAATGATTAAGGATGCTTATCCGTTTTTGCAGCTGATTGGTGGTAATGTAGCCACGGGAGAGGGCGCAAAGGCTCTGATCGATGCAGGTGTTGATGCTGTGAAGGTGGGTATTGGACCTGGATCTATCTGTACGACCCGTATCGTAGCTGGTATCGGTGTACCACAGATTTCTGCAATTATGAATGCATATGAGGTAGCGAAGGATTACAATATTCCGATCATTGCAGACGGAGGAATTAAGTATTCAGGAGATATGACTAAAGCAATCGCAGCAGGCGGCAATGTCTGCATGCTTGGTTCTATATTTGCAGGATGTGATGAGAGTCCGGGAACATTTGAACTGTATCAGGGCAGAAAATATAAGGTATACAGAGGCATGGGCTCTATCTCTGCAATGGAGAAGGGCAGTAAGGACAGATACTTTCAGACAGATGCCAAGAAGCTGGTACCAGAAGGCGTTGAAGGCCGTGTCGCATATAAGGGAACGGTCGAGGATACGATCTTCCAGCTGGTTGGTGGACTTCGTTCTGGAATGGGATACTGTGGAACAAGAACCATTGAAAATCTCAAGGAAAATGGGAAATTTGTCAAGATATCTGCAGCGTCACTCAAAGAGAGTCATCCGCATGACATTCATATCACCAAAGAGGCGCCAAATTACTCGTCGGATGGAGATTAAGTCATTGA
>CAZACC010000120.1:0-1242 GCA_964483545.1 uncultured Lachnospiraceae bacterium | reverse complement strand
ATATATACAAGAAGGGAATTTACATCAACATGCTACAATACATTACACGCAATCTGAAAACAGTCGCTCACAGGCGCTTTACGCTTGCATATGTGATTGGTATCATCGCCCTATGTTTGATTGCCAATATCGCAGTCGTTGGCTTCAGAATGATTTATGGAACCAATGACGGTACATTTGCTTACAATCTGATCGAGTATGCAACATGGTGTTTTGTGTTGCCATATTACAGCTGTATCATCATTGCAGATATTGTGTTTGGCAAGACATATCCGAATCCACGAATCAAGGACAAAATCACGAAGAATATGAGCAGGACGCAGATTTATCTGTCAAAGTTTCTGACATCGTTGATCGTGGCGGTGATTTTCCTAATCATTGCCTTTCTGTTTCTGATGGGAACGACGACACTGTTTCAGCTGGGTGACGGTACAATGCAGATGTGGGTAGTGAAAGACTTTCTGGACAAGATGTTGCTGGCACTGCCGCTATGGGTTGCTGGGATATCCATCGGAAATATGTGCCTGTTTATGACCAAACATAAGAAAAAGGCATATATTGCTTTCCTCATTATTACTGTTGCGGCACCTAGGATCGTCATGTTCTTTGCTGCATATCCGTTTGAGTGGGCGCTGTTCCGTAATATCAGGAGCTTCCTGATATCGCAAAACTTTAGCTTACTCCCGTATCCGGCAGATCCGAACAGAAGTGTGCCATTAATTATTGGAATCGGCATCGGTTATTCTATACTGGCAAATGTGGCAGGTATCATTGCATTTAATAAGAAGAAGTTTTAAGAAAGGTCACACGTGGACAAAATATTTTTGTTCGTATTGAAATGTGTGTGACTTTCGTGTATATTAAGGAAGTGTGGAAATAAGAAAAAAGAAGTTTAATATGAATACTTTTAGAGGGAGTGTTTATGGCTACGGTAGATGAGCAGGGTCGTAAGTCTATGATGCCGACAGGGTTGATCAATGCACTTGATATCCAGAAATTGCAAGATTCGTTTGCTTCCGTTGCAAAACTGTTCTTATTTTGTGCGGACGCTGATGGTCAAAGGATCACGGAAATGTCCGGACCGGCAGGCGAAGTCGACAGGATATTAAAGCTGTTGAATGAAAAGCATTTAACAAGCGTGATTGGGCGTGTCATCGGGAACTCGATTGAGGAACAGGTCGTAGAAGATACCGAATTTTCCAATATTAAAATTGCAAGTATGTCTGTTCGAGTAGAAGGTGA
>CAZACC010000119.1:0-6053 GCA_964483545.1 uncultured Lachnospiraceae bacterium | reverse complement strand
TTGCCGATCGTTCCTACCTTGTGGATATTCTCTACACCAAGATGTACACAGCCTGGTCCGATAGATTCACTCAGTCCATAATTGGTATCATACTGATGATTTGGAAAATATTGTAGCCATTTCTTGATCAGACTGGGGGGAACAGGCTGTGCTCCAATATGCATCAGTCTCCACTGGGATAATTCATAGTCTTCTAGCTTTACACGACCGCTCTCAATGGCTTCCAGAATATCCTGTGCCCATGGAACTAAGAGCCATACAATCGTACAACGCTCCTTTGATACCGCATCCAATATGAATTCAGGTTTGGTTCCTTTTAATAAAACAGCCTTGCTTCCGGAGAGCAGACTTCCAAACCAGTGCATCTTGGCTCCAGTATGATACAGAGGCGGGATACATAAGAATACATCATCCTTCTTCTGTCCGTGGTGATTCTGCTCTACTCTGCAGGAGTGCATCAGGCTCATATGCTTATGTAATATAGCCTTTGGAAACCCTGTAGTCCCCGATGAGAAATAAATCGCTGCATCATCATCGTCTGTAATCTCTATATTGGGTGCCTGACTGGACTGATTCGCCGCCAATGAATTGTAATCATCTGCAAAAGAAGGACAATTTTCACCTACATAGATGAGCAGTCTCTTTTTACTGATTTCATCTGCGATTTCTTCAATACGTCCGATAAATGCAGGACCAAACACAAGGACATCAGCCTGTGCCAGTTTTACGCAGTACAGAATTTCATCAGATGCATATCTGAAATTTAACGGTACAGCAATAGCTCCTGTTTTCAAGATTCCGAAATAAATTGGCAGCCACTCCAGACAGTTCATCATTAGAATTGCTACCTTATCACCTTTTCTGACTCCCCTTGCTAACAGCATATTTGCAAAGCGATTTGCTTTCTCATCAAATACGCTCCAAGTAATCTCACGTCTGTATTGCTCCTTCGAATTTGACTCCATCAGTTCATATTCTTTCCATGTCACTCTTCTGTCTTCCTTGAGCTCAGGATTAATCTCTACAAGGCAAATATCGTTTCCATATTCACGAGCATTTCTCTCCAGTAGTGCGGTAATTGGCATATCTGTTTCCTCCATACTTTTTATCTTATTCTAACACCTAAGTAACATTATTTCTTCGCTACATTAATGCGTTTACTCGATAAAGTATAGTATAACGCTGATTCATGCATACTGTCAATGAATTGCCCCTGTGAATTTACATACCAGAATTTACATATGAATTTACATAATTGGGATTTCATTTTTCTATTTATCGATACTTTGTTTACCAGAATGATCCGTTTCAAGTCAACCACACCTATTTTTATCTATGGTTCCAGCCATGACTTTGCGTTCTCATCTTCACAAAATTTCGATAAGTACCTTCCTTTGCAATCAATTCCTTATGATTTCCTCTCTGTACAATATGTCCATCGGAAATTACAAGTATTTCTTCTGCACACTGAATCGTATTTAATCTATGGGCTATGACCAACAATGTCTTTCCTTTACATAGTTCTGAGATTGCTTCCTGAATATATCTTTCATTATCAGCATCAACACTTGCAGTTGCTTCATCTAAGATAACAATAGGTGCATCCTTTAAAATACATCTCGCAATCGAGATTCTCTGACTCTCTCCTCCAGAAAGGGACGCACCACCTTCTCCAATTACCGTATCAAAGCCCTGTGGAAGCTTTTGTATAAATTCATAACATCGTGCCTTTTTTGCTGCTTTTATAACTTCTTCCTTGGCAGCATCTGGTCTTCCCATACTGATGTTGTTATAAACCGTATCCTGGAATAGATAGACTCTCTGAAATACCATGCTGATCTGTTTCATTAGTTCAGATAATGGAACATCCTTCACATTATTTCCATAAATCTGCACCTCTCCGGCATTGATATCCCAAAATCTTGCAAGAAGGCTGGCAACAGTTGATTTTCCGCCACCAGAAGGTCCTACCAGTGCCGTCATAGTATTCTTTGGAACTTCAAAAGATATTCGATGAAGCACTTCCTTCTCACCATAAGAAAAGTTCACATTCCTAAATGCGATTGCAGGAACATTTTCCTTCTCTACAATAAAGTTGCTTCCATTATCTTCTAGTTCCTTTTCTTCAAACACGCCTTCTATTCTATCCATGCAGCTGTTCATTACCGTAAGTCTTGTTGCATTTCCGTACAGTGCTTTCATTGGTCCAAATACATCAAACGTAAAGAGAATCATTCCAATTGCAAAAGAAGCTTCCATATTGCCTTTTGAGTATAAGGACATACACACAGCCAAAATTACAACAGATGAAAGGCCATAAACCATATTAGATGCTCTTTGCCATGGGGCATGTTCTGCTTCAAAATGAAGGCTCGTCTCGCACATCTTTTCGAAGTTAGCTGACAATTCCTTTGATTTCTTTCCCAAAAGATTATATGTCTTGATGATACCAATTCCTTCTGCAAAGTCCAGCACAGCACTTGTAAGCTTCTCGCTTTGTTCCTGCCTATGTGCAGAATCTTCTAAGGCTTCTTTCTTTAAGCCTCTGCCAACCAGTAAAAACACCCCCACCATAACGATGGCAGCTAATGCCAAAATTGGATTCAGATAAAACAAGAATAAAATCATAATTCCTTCTGAAAAAATGTAATTCATCATATCAGCAAGAACTGTCATACAGTTTTCCTCAATGAACACCATGTCGGAGGAAAGAACTGAGCTTATTTTCCCGATATTTCCCTCTGTAAAATATCCCATTGGCATCTTTCGAAGATGTTCACCCAATTCCATTCTCTTGTCTGCAAAAATCATAAAACCAGCTGCTGACTGCAGTCTATCAGCAATATTCTGAAATATGACCTGCAGTATTAAACTGATCAATACTCCGATTCCAAGAGTCAAGCACAGTTGTTTTGTAATACTGTTTTCTAAAAAGGCAGCAATCATTACAAATGCCAGATATAATGGCATCTTACTTGACATTGATTTCAAAAAAGCAAAAATAAACGCAAGTTTAATTCTCCCCTTATATTCACCGGATACATTTACAATTCTTTGAATTAATGCGATCATGCCAGCACCTCCTTTTCAAAATGAATACTCCAGGAAGCCGTCTGATCTGCTGCTCTCCAAAGTTTCTGGTATTCTTTGCTATTATGAAGCAGTTCTTCATGTCTTCCTGCCGCTGCAAGCTCTCCTTCTTTCATGACAAGAATCTGATCTGCATTCATAATGGATGGCAAACGATGTGCTATGACAATGACCGTTTTATCCTTAATAACCTCTGCAATAGCCTGATTCATTTTCTCCTCATTCTCTGGATCCATAAATGCTGTTGCCTCATCCAGAACTACGATAGGTGCATTTTTCAACAGCGCTCTGGCTAAGGAAATTCGTTGCCTTTCACCACCAGACAACTTCTTTCCACCATCTCCTGCCATGGTCCAAATTCCATGTTCTAATTTTTTCAAAAATTCATTACACTGCGCTCTCTCAGCCGCTTCTAGTACTTCTTTATCCGTTGCTTCTGGTTTTCCCAAACGTATATTTTCCAGCAAGCTCATGTTAAACAAAAACTGCTCCTGCGATACATAAGAAATTTCCTGATTCAAGGCTTCCACACTCATATCCGTAATATCCTGACCACCGATCTTAATAGCGCCAGAAGCTATGTCATAAAAGTGAACCAAAAGCTTTGCAAGTGTTGACTTCCCACTTCCTGATTCTCCTACAAGCGCTGTCATAGTTCCTTCTTTTGCTTCAAAAGATACCCCATGAAGCACTTCCTCTTCCTTATACGAAAAATAAACAGCTTCAAAGGTAACCGTGTGATTCTTCCCAATAAAATCTCGCATCTTCTGTTGTAATGGTGGCGCAGCCAGCATATTTTCCAATGATTCAATTTTATATTGAAGCTGCGGAATGGTAGATCCAAAACTCAAAGAGCGCAAAAGTGGTGTACCCACACCAAATCCCATACATAAAACAAGGATTAAATTAGACAGTGTTGAATACCCAGCCAGTACCAGATAAGCTCCAATTGGCAATGTGAACATTGCTGTACATGGAAGAATACTGTTATAGAGAGCCATCCATGGCCAGCATACTTTATACCAATCTAAGGTAAAATCGCGATATTCTTTTACACTTTTTGAAAAACGTTTGTAAGAATCTCCATCTCGATTAAATACCTTAACAACTTCCATACCATTTATGTACTCCACAATAGTGTTATTCATTGCCTGGGCTGATTCATAATAAGCTCCCATCTTTTTCATTCCACTCTTCATCATCATTCCCATCGCCAGCAGCCCAATAGGAAGTGATGCTAGGCTTAACAATGCAAGCTTCCAGTCTACAAAGAACATGGAAATATAGATAATAGCTGGTACTGCCACATTCGCAATTCCCTCTGGAAGCGCATGTGCTAAAAGCAGTTCAATAGACTCTATATCATCTATGAACATCTTCTTAATTGTTCCATTTCCATACTCAAGAATTGTTCCAAGTGGCTGTTTTTCCATCTTTCCTTGCAGAGAAATACGAATGTTTTTTAATGTGTGATATGCTGAAATATGAGATAATTCCAGCCCACGACCATATAAAAAAGCATACAAAATACCACATATCACCATGATTCCAATTCTAAGGAAAATATAAGACACACTCATACTCTCTCCCTCTACAATCGGTATAATCAACTGGTATAAAAACAGATATGGCAACACACTCATGACTACACCAGCAAGCATAAATATTGCCGCCAGATATGTCTTCTTTCGATAAGATCCAGCGTACTCCAATACTTTGTTTAACAACTTTGTTTCCTCCATTTTCATTTTTCATCAAAACAATATCACTTTATTAGTGTTGTGTAATTTCGGTTAGTTTTGTATAACCGTAAGCCAAAAATATTGAGAACTGTTTTTAAACATTTCTCATATTCTATGGCTACTTATCATTTCTAATAAAACCAAGTGAATTATGCCAGTTAATAAATTTACATACGATTTTGCAGTGTTCTCGTATCTGTGCCCAATCCATTCCATGTATAAATGGCTCATAGATTGTTGTCCAAAATGCCGTGATTAATATATGCATTTCTTCTCGGTCCACATACCTTGCCGCTAGTTTTCTTCGATAAGCTTCCTCATAATAACTATAGGTAGCTTGATTCATCTGTTCTACCCATGTATTTGTAAAATCATAATAACTAGATCCAGATGCGCACTTTAACAGTAGTACAAAATCATCGTACCTCTGATTTAGGTAATCAAACCACCACATCATATAATCTTCATCCATATACCAGACATCAATCAGTTCCTGATCACTCATTTCAGTGAGATTCTTATTTAATTTCTGATTAATAACTTGTGTCAAATCATCCGTGGTCTGTTTTACCACTGCACAAAACAGTTCATCTTTCCCAGCATAACGCTTATATAATGCGCCCGTTGTAACACCTGCCAGCGTGCAAATATTTTTTAAAGATGCTCTTTCGAATCCATACTCCAAAAACTCTTTCCGTGCACTGTCAAGAATTCTTGGGTCTATTGTCTTATCTGCAACTGCCAATTTGTCACCTCTTTTTGTGATAATCCAATTATCGATAACATGATTATCATACTAGATTACAATATGAATGTCAATAAGTACAATATTTATTTTTTCTATAATAGAAAACAGGTGTACGCAGGATAATAACTTACTTGTTGGAACACATAAAGTTGAAGTAAGTACTAAACTGTATTTATACATCTGCTTACGAGAGTGTTAAAAACTCTGCCAGATAAAGTTAAATAGAGATGTAAATAGGGAAACTCCTTGTGACCATTAAGTATGGTTGCAAGAAGTTTCTTATTCAAAGCTAAGAGTTGACCAATGCTTTGTTTCCAAACATCATATGCAGCTTTCTTTGCATCACATTGTAAAAGCTCATTCCGTTATAGGAATAAAATCCTCCAAGTGCAATTGGTGCTACCACTGGTATTGCCACATACGCACTTCCTGTAATTCCGATATATGGATACAGTAATAAGACAATCCCTGAT
>CAZACC010000118.1:0-6165 GCA_964483545.1 uncultured Lachnospiraceae bacterium | reverse complement strand
ATACGTAGAGCAACCAGTAGAAGAAGTACCAGAGCAGCCATACGTAGAGCAACCAATACCGGAAGTACCAGAGCAGCCATACGTAGAGCAACCAGTAGAAGAAGTACTGGAGGAAGAACCTGAAGAGGAACCAGAAGAAGTTAAGGAGCCAGAGAAAAAGGGAAGGAAGGATCTTCCCAGCTATATGACACTCGAGGGTAGTCCAAAGAGTAAGAGAGACTTTAATGAAGAGGAAAGAAGAATATTTGCATCTTTTGATGGTATAGAAGTTGTAAAAGCACAGATTGTAGATGTAATGGAAGATATCAGCATGGATGGCGGCATTGGAAACGTAGTGCTGATGGGGTCATTGGAGTCAGGAAGAAAAGGACTGGCAATTGATATTGTTAGGGCAATGCAGATCATTGATTCCAGATTTTCTGGAAAAGTGGCAAAGATTACAGGTAAAGCTCTGAATAAGAAAGACATCCCGATTACTCTGGGAAAGCTTGCAGGAGGTGCGCTGGTCATTGAAGAGGCTGGTGAAATCACGAAGGATAATATGCAGATTATCGTGAACACACTGAAAAGTGAGATAGAGAATATCGTTGTTGTACTAGAGGATACAAAAGCAAAATTGCAACCGCATCTGGATATTACAAAGTCTATGAAACAGGTGTTTAATGCGGTCATTGATATACCAGAATACAGCAATGATGATTATGTTTCCTATGCAAAAGGATATGCAAAGAGTCTGGAATATGTGATAGATGAGATGGGAGTATTGGCATTATATACTAGGATAGGTGAACTGCAGACACTAGATCATATTGCTTCATTGGAAGAAGTCAAGGAAATTGTGGATAGCGCTATTAAGCATGTAGACCGCAAGAATATGTCACATTTTATGGACGTACTGTTTGCTAAGAGGTATGATGACGAGGACTTCATCATACTAAGGGAAAAAGACTTTATTACAAAAAAATAAAGAACCGGGAGGAAGTTCTATGGCCGGAATCAAAAAAGCAGCAACGGTAAAAAAAGAAAAAAAGGAAATCAAAGACATTCCCTTCCTGTCAGAAATGGATCAATATCTGTTTGGCATGGGAACCCATTATGATATCTATAAGAAGTTGGGTTCACATCAGGCGACAGAAGGAAAAACAAAGGGAATGAATTTTGCAGTATGGGCGCCAAATGCAAAGTCGGTCAGTCTGATTGGTGAATTCAATGAGTGGGATGAAACTGCTAATCCCATGACAAGACTGGAACCGAGTGGAATATATGAGACTTTTGTACCTCAGCTTGGAACTGGAGAATTATATAAATATGAGATTACAACAGTCAATGATGAGAAACTGTATAAGTCAGATCCATATGCAAACTATGCAGAGCTGCGCCCAGCAACAGCATCTATTACCACAGATATCACAAAATTTAAATGGAGCGATTCTTTGTGGATGAAGAAAAGGGCAGCAGGAAATGTTAAGGAAGCGCCTGTCGCTGTTTATGAGTGTCATATTGGTTCATGGATGAGACATCCTGGTCGTAAGGATGATGGTTTCTATTCTTATCGTGAATTTGCTGACAGATTGACAGAGTATCTGGGCGAAATGAAATATACCCATGTAGAACTAATGGGAATTGCAGAATATCCGTATGACGGTTCATGGGGGTATCAGGTAACAGGATATTATGCACCGACTTCACGATACGGAACACCGGAAGATTTTATGTATCTGATTAATGTGCTACATAAAAATAATATCGGAGTCATACTGGACTGGGTTCCGGCACATTTTCCAAAGGATGCACATGGACTTGCTAATTTTGATGGTTCCTGTCTGTATGAATATGCGGATTCTAGAAAGGGAGAACACCCTGATTGGGGAACAAAAATATTTGATTATGGTAAAAATGAAGTCAAGAATTTTTTAATTGCGAATGCAATGTTCTGGATTAGAGAATTTCATGTAGATGGTCTGCGGGTAGATGCAGTTGCCTCCATGTTATATCTGGATTACGGAAAAGAAGACGGGCAGTGGATTCCAAACAAGTATGGCGGAAATAAGAACCTGGAAGCAATAGAGTTGTTTAAGCATTTGAATTCTGTTGTGATTGGTTCAAATCCAGGCGTGATGATGATTGCAGAGGAATCGACAGCGTGGCCAAAGGTGACAGATATTCCAGAGAATGATGGTCTTGGTTTTACTTTTAAGTGGAATATGGGCTGGATGCATGATTTTTGTAATTATATGAAGCTAGATCCGATTCTCCGTCGTGATAATCACTATAAAATGACATTTGCAATGAGCTATAATTACAGTGAAAATTATATTCTTGTATTATCTCATGATGAGGTGGTTCACCTGAAATGCTCTATGCTCAACAAGATGCCAGGGTATTATGTAGATAAATTTGCAAATCTGAGAGCTGGATATACCTATATGTTTGGCCATTGTGGAAAGAAATTGTTGTTTATGGGACAGGATTTTGGGCAGGACTCAGAGTGGAGCGAGGCAAAGGAACTAGACTGGGGACTGCTGGAGGATGATCTACATGCTGGAATGAAAGCTTATGTAGGAGAATTACTAAAGCTTTATAGCAAATATCCTAGTCTGTATAATATGGATTATGATACAAAGGGGTTCCGTTGGATTAATGCAGATGATACCTATAAGAGTATATACAGCTTTGTCAGATACTCTGCAACAGGCAAAAATAATATGCTTTTTGTATTAAATTTCACACCGATTGCCAGGGATGACTATCGAGTGGGAGTTCCAGAGAACAAGAAGTATCGTCTGATTCTAAACAGTGATGAAAAAAGATTCGGCGGAAGTGGAAGAGAACAAGAAGAGTATTATGTAGCTGACGAAATGGAATGGGATGGACAGGAGTTTTCGATCGCTTATCCGTTACCAGCATATGGGGCAGCAATTTTCTTATTTTAATATGGACAACAGGGGTATCCAGTCGGATACCTCTGTTTTAATCTCTAAAGAAAATGAGTAAATATGCCGAAATAGATGACATAAGGATAAACATTTGGAGATGCGCTTATGAAAATAGATTTTCAGTCATTAGACGTAAATCAAAATGTTGATGTAGAGAAAACTTCAAAGAGTACCGCTTCTTCTGCCAGGAAGGCAGATACAGAGAGTGGGTATAAAGTAGACATTTCTGGCATAGTTATGGATAACGCTGCATATGGAACTGAGGAACTAAAATCGGCTCAGGAAGTGATGCAGGATGCAGGGCGAACGGACGTCGCCTTACAGAGAAATTATATGGCAGTTATGTCTAATTCTATGTCAACAGAAGATTTTACGAAACTACAGGAAGAAGGATATCCGCCTGGAAGCACGACGGTTGAGACATCTGTGACGATTCTGGATAAGATCAAGGCGACACTGGCAAGAGCAGGTGTGGCAGTTGAGGGTTATACAGATGACATCAGTGATGAACAGTTGGAGGAAATCACTGGTAGTGTCAGCAGTGCAGCTATGATCAAACAGAAACTCTGGGAAAATGACCTTCCTGTGACAGATGAAAATATAGGAAGCATCGAGCAGGCAGCAAATCAAGTGAGTACAATGACAGGTCTGTCAGACAGTATGATCAAATATATGTTGTCCAACGATATGGAGCCGACAATTGATCATCTCTATAAGGCAGAGTATAGCTCAGCAAATGTAGGAACATCTCGCCAGTCAAAGGGATATTTCACCGACAGCACAGGATACTATGCAAAAAAGGCAGATTATATTGACTGGGAGCAGCTTGATAGTCAGATCAATAAAATCATAGAAGATGCTGGACTTGAAGTCAATGAAGAGACAAAAGCAAATAGTAGATGGCTGATTGAACAGGGAATTCCTTTAACTGGAAATACAATCAATGAATTGGGAGAGCTAAAAAAGCTTTCTCTGCCAATGGACAAAGAGGCTGTAATCGACAGTATTATTGCAGCAATTTCAGATGGAAAAGAAGCGAAGCAGGCTCTGCTGACGGAAAGCGAAAGTGCCATAGTTCAGGCACAGAAAATTATATGTCAGACAGGACAAATTACAGAAAAAGCAGTGAACGATGTGACAGAGCAGGGGAAGGATCTGACACTACAGAATCTGTATGAGGCACAGCAGGCTATTGAAGCGGAACACAGCAAAATGGCTGATAAAAGTACGATGTCATCTTCCTATGAAGCTGTTGCAGCACAACGATTACTGGAAGAAACACGACTGCAAATGACAATAGAAGCCAATATCAAGCTGTTAAAAAGTGGGTACTCTATAGATACAGCACCGTTAGAGGAGCTAGTGTCCAAACTGAAGACTGCAGAACAGGACTATTATAATACACTATTTGGTAATCATACAGAGAATATAGAAGAAAAGGTTTCTCTTTATAAGAGAACAATATCTGTACTAACGGGCATTCAATCTTTACCGGCAGCAGTACTTGGAAAGATGAGTACTACGGGAGCCACATTTACACTTTCGCATGTGTACAGTGAAGGTGTCATTCAAAAAGCCATATATGATAAAGCGGGTGAGACCTATGAGGCTCTCGGCACTGCCCCCCGTAAGGATATGGGGGATTCTATTTCAAAGGCCTTCCAGAATGTGGATACCTTGCTATCGGAGATGAACCTAGAAGCAAATGAAACAAATCGGCGTGCTGTCAGAATACTCGGATATAATCAGATGGAAATCAACGAGGAATCCGTACAGAAAGTGAAGGAAGCAGATCAGGCAGTACAACGGCTGATTGAGAAGATGACACCAGCAGCTACACTAGATATGATACGCAGTGGAAAAAATCCATTGTCAACAGATATTTATCAGTTGACTAAGGAAATCAGTGAGAAAACATCACTCGAAGAAACAGAAAAATATAGTGAGTATCTGTGGAAGTTAGAAAAGAATCAAGAAATAACAACAGAAGAACGTGCAGCGTATATTGGTGTTTACAGGTTGTTTCATCAGATAGAAAAAAGTGATGGCGGAGTGATTGGAACAGTATTACAGAATGAACAGCCATTAACATTGAGAAATTTGTTATCTGCAGCCAGAAGTAGCAAGGCAAGTGGCATGGATGTAACGATTGATCAGGATTTCGGATTACTGGAAGCTGCTACGGGAAGAGAAGACTCTATTTCGGAACAGATAGATGGGTACTACGAGACACTGGCTCAGGAGATACTGGATAAGCTCTCACCCAATAAACTACAAAATATGTCTTTCAATATGAATACATCAATGGAAGCCTTTGCAGAGGATTTACGGTCAGCACAAGAGGATGCCAAGATGCAGCAGCTGTATGCAAGGGAACAGTTGGAGGAAGTAAAACAGGCCAATCAGGCAGAAGATTATGTACTGAATGAACTGCTACAGTACGATCAGGGAATCACTCCCGATAGTATACTGGCGAAGACTGTTTTGATGAATCAGAGAGGTTCTACTTTTCGACAGATTCTCGAGCAGGCAGATCAGGCTGATGACAATGTGGAAGGAAACGAGAGTGGATTTAAAGAGGCGTTTCTGAAAGCCGGAGAACAGCTGCAGGAAAGCATGGGAGATGAAGCTAGTGCGAAAGCAGCATATGAAAAGCTTGCAGAGTCGGGAGAAAAGATACTATCTGAACGTATGGATAGACAGATCTATGCAGTGGATGTCAAGAGTATGAACCTGTTATATAAACAATTATCTGTAGCGTCTAGTCTTGCCCGAGAGGGAAATTATGAAGTTCCGATAGAGCTGAACGGGGAAATGACCTCTATCAATCTGAGGATTATCAAGGACAGTGATCAAAAAGGTCGTGTTGACATTACGATGCAGACAGAGGAATATGGGCAGGTAGCGGCGGAATTCCGAATCAAAAACGGAAAGATAGAAGGATATATAGGATCAGACAGTAGGGAAGGTCTCAGTCAATTATCTCAGATGGATCAATCATTGAGAAATTTGCTGCAGACGGAGACACAGGAAGTAAAGAATCTGAATTTTATATACAGTAAGGAACTAGATATCAATCAATTTGGACAAAGCCGTCGTCAGGATTCAAAGAGAAGTGAACAGACAGAAACATCTGAGAAAACAGGTACAAAAGAACTATACGAAACAGCAAAGGCATTTATTGTTGCATTAAAACAGAGAGGTGGTTCTACTTATGAAAATTAATCAA
>CAZACC010000117.1:0-6203 GCA_964483545.1 uncultured Lachnospiraceae bacterium | reverse complement strand
CATTCGTTGATAAAACCTTATCATATATCGTTCAGAGATATGCAGGAATATTTAAAGGCAAGGTAGAATCAAGAGAAAAAATGAATCAAATAGTTAATGGAATCTCATTTGACTCGTTCGATAATGTGTGTAACATGTTGTCTCAAATTAATACTGTTATAACAGAGGATATGGACTTGGCAGGGAAAAAAGTGCCAGATAGACAGAACTTTTATGACTTCATTTTTGGATTGGAATATATTGGTGTTGATTTTAAACTAAAAGTAGGTAGTCGTGAATTATCAGAACTTTCACCTGGAGAAAGAGGAATTGTTCTTTTGATTTTTTATCTTGCGTTAAGTAAAGAAAAAACACCTATTATCGTGGATCAACCAGAAGATAACCTTGATAATCAATCTGTTTTTTCAAATCTTGTACCTTGTATAAACGCGGCAAAGGAAAAACGTCAAGTTATTATTGTAACTCATAATCCTAATATTGCAGTTGCATGTGATGCAGAGCAGATTATTTATTGTGAGATGGACAAGGATAAATATAGCATTGATTATTGCTCAGGTTCTATTGAAAATCCAAAGATTCGAAAGCATGTAGTGGATGTACTGGAAGGAACGCTGCCTGCTTTTGAATTGAGACAAAGAAAGTACTTTGAAAAATTGGATTATATATTACGTTAAGTGCTTGGCATTTTCGAAGTATAGTTAAAAAATGTGTTCAATACCTGCTAAATCACCTGTATGATGAGCTCTGTAAATGTGTTTAAGGACGTTTTTTCGCGTACGACGTAGGAGAACGGAATTATTGCCTAAATTGCCATGCAACTTTAGGCGTATCCTGTTATTCTTTTTACCCACATTCCAGTAAAAACGGCCGTTCCGTCCGTTATTTACGTAACAAGTCTGCAAACCATTGATTTTACTGCATTTCAGATGCACAACGTAGTTGGCGATTGGATGATCTAATCAAATAAGCAGTTAAGATGGAATTGGACAATAAAAGTGTACCAACAACAGTGTTGTGAAAATCCGCAGAGCCACTGCAAACCCATTAATTTGAGATCTAACAGGTAGTCCTTAAATAAAATAGAATAATAAAATTTAAAAGAAGTTTATCAGAAAAAAATCTGACGAACTTCTTTTTTTTTATTGCGGAAATTTAGCAATCAGCAAAATTTCAACCCAAAAAGATATTGTAGGGAGAAATATTTCAGATTTTTTGCAATCAGCTTTTTAAGACCCCAAGTATATTGTGTAAGGATATTTATTCTTTTCCCGGGAAAATTAATTTCTTTGCCCCCGCGAGTATTATAAGAAGTCACGTTCACTGGTGGCAAAAAAGAAATGTGAACCCACATACAAGTAAATGAAGAAAGGAGCAAAAAGAAACATGATAAACGTAGCAGAAGTATGCAAACACATTCAAAGCTATATTGAAATTTATGAATTTATTCAAGACGATGAA
This sequence comes from uncultured Lachnospiraceae bacterium, assembly GCA_964483545.1. Lineage (GTDB taxonomy): Bacteria > Bacillota > Clostridia > Lachnospirales > Lachnospiraceae > JAAYYM01. The sequence continues at coordinate 4,745 of CAZACC010000117.1, read as the reverse complement.
AAAACAATCTCAGAAGTAAAATTGCATTTGATGGAGGCTTGTGGCAAACCAGAATCAACAGCAAGATCCCATGTTGAGGCAATGAAAAAATCAAACGCAGGGTTGCTGCAAATACATGAAGATAAGATCGGATTGGATGTTGATAAAGTAATGGAATTTGAAGTAGCCTTAAATGATATTTTTCATTGGGAGGAATACGATGATCGATCTAGAAAATTAAAAGATTACAAAAAGGCTTTAAACAAAGCAAATAAAAGTATTACAGAATTGGATGAGCTGAATATTCAAGTGATGACAGATCACATGGAAGAAATAGAGAAGCTTGAGCAAAAGGAGAAATCAGACAGACTTCAAAACCAGGCATTAGAAAATGATGTCATAAAAGCGAAATCAGAACAGGCTGTTGTAGATACTGCATCTGTAAGAATAAAGGCATCCTGGACTTCCTCAGGAAGAAAGCTTTTTTCTATGAAAGAGGTATACCCGAGCTTAGACCCTGAAACATGTGCATTGTTCTCTTATTTTCAAAAGATGAAAATGGAAAATAAATTAACTGCAATGAAATTGCGTTCTGCAATATTTTCCAGAGTATTCTCAGACAAGGTTTTAGGAAAAGTTGTGGAGCATATCACACCATTGAGGAAATTGAGAAATAGTATTTGGCCCAACAGAGATGTACTTACAATAGAGGAATTGCTTTCTTACGATGGTTTGACTAATTCGGAAAAATTAGCATTGTATGCATTTTTCTCAAAAAGGTATTCCAAGGAAGTAAAAGAGATTCTGGAGGAGGCAGCAAAAAACGGTATTAATGCGGAGTTTGTGATACATATTTTAGAGACATATTTTGTAAGTAGGAAAACCAAAGAAGCTTTTTTAGAAGCTTTAAAATTAGCTGAGACGGATAGTGAATATCTATTTCGAATGAAGTTTGCAGAGGAATTAGTCAAGCAACAATGGAGTATTGAAGCCAAATACAATGGGCAGATGACAAGATTTCAGCTGGTGCCAGTGAATGAACTATACAATCTGCAAAGAGATGTCAATAACTTGGAATGCAGGGTGAAATATCAGATGGATAAAACCTTTAGTCCAGTGGACCAAAAGATGGAGGAATGATAATGAAATTACAATATTTAGTATCGAATTCAAAAATAGTAGGTTTTATTCCACTTCCAAGTTATCTCATAAAATGCGGATTAAACAGTACGACCATTCTTATTTATGGAATGCTAATTAGCAGAGCCACCTTATCTCAAAAGAATGGATGGATTGATGAGGAAGGGCGTGTTTATATCAGATATTCCAATCAGCAGTTGGCAGATGATACAGGAAAAAGTCTTTCTACGGTGAAAAACAGTCTCAAAGAACTGTCAGAACAGGGATTTATTGTACGAAAACGAATTGATGTGCGAGCAAAATTGATTTATGTATTGGTGCCAGAGGAAAGTCTTGGAGCCAATAATCTGGCTTGTAATGGGACAAGAAATAAGCCTGCTGAGGGTCAGAAAGCTGGCTCATCTAAGGGTAAAAAAGTAGCCACTAACTATATAAGTAAAACAAATTATAGAACAAAAGAATATAACTATCAGGAAGGGGAGAGCTTTTAATGGACAAAGGAAAAGAAAAGCAAGAACAGAAATATTGCCCTGTTTGCAGGGAATCGCTAGAACTTGTATTACCCAATGCAATTATGGGAGTTGATTTTAAAGTTCGTAGAATGTGTGCTTGTGAACGCGCAAAGGAAGAACAGCAACGGTTAGAAAGGGAACAGCGTCAGCGAAGTATGGAATTAGAAAGAAACCGAAGTGTATGTTTTCACGATAAACGAATGCTAGATTGGAACTTTGCTCATGACAATGGAAGAACACCAGCGATGGAAAAAGCAAAGCTCTATGTGGGGCATTGGGATGATGTTCGTAAGAATGGCGCAGGACTATTGCTTTGGGGTGGAATTGGTTCAGGTAAAACCTATTTGGCAGCCTGTATAGCAAATGCATTATTGGAACAAGGAAAGAAAGTTCTTATGACAGATTTTGTATCCATAACCAATATTTCCATGTATGACATTCAAGAATATGTACAGTCACTGTCAGCTTATGACTTGCTCATTATTGATGACTTAGGAGCAGAACGAAAGACAGAGTATGCAGTTCAAAATATTTTCGATGTGGTCAATCGAAGGTGGGAATCTGGTAAGCCATTAATTGTTACGACAAATTTGTCCTTAGAGGATATCCATCAGGAAACAGATCTCGCAAAAGGAAGGATTTATGACCGTTTACTAGATATGTGTACTCCAGTGATGGTGATAGGTGAAAGTAAAAGAGTGGAATCTGCTGAGAAAAAGAAAGACTTTTTCAAAGGGATATTTACAACAGAGGAAGGGGTGAAAAATTAATATGAGAGAAACAAAAAATAGAGATTCAGAAAACAAAATTGCAGTAGATATTGAAGGATTATCAGCCATGTTATCCTGTGGAAATGCTACGGCAAAGAAGATAGGGGAAGATGCCCAGGCAAGAATTGTAGTTGGTCGAAGAGTGCTGTATTCCATTCATAAGGTGGAAGAATATTTAAATAATATTTCTACATAAGAAGTGAAGAAGATTTATAGAAATCAATACAAGGGTTGGAATGGTTGTGATATACTGACGATGTAAGACAAAAATCATTCCAACTGACAAGGAGGTGTCGGGAAAGCGTAAGCAGAAAGGAATGATTTTATGGCAAGAAAAGATAATAGAGGAAGAAATCTAAAGGTTGGAGAATCACAGAGAAAAGATGGATTATATATGTATCGTTATACTGACGAAAAAACAGGAAAACGTTCTACCATATATGATTCGGATTTAGCGTCTCTTAGGGTAAAGGAAAAGCAGATTACCAAGGATATGGATGATGATATCGTAACCGATCAGACAGCGCGTAAGATGACAGTTAACATGTTGTTTGAGCGATATATGCAGTCAAAACAATTGGCGCAGACTACCAAGGTGAATTATTTGAATATGTGGAATCTACAGGTTAAGGATGCCATCGGAACGATGAAGGTCATTCAGGTAAAACCATCTCATATCAAATTGTTTTATGCGGATTTATCGAAAAAGGAATTAGCGCATAATACCATCAAATTGATACATAATCTATTATATCCAAGCTTTGAAATGGCAATGGAAGATGATCTGATCCGAAAGAATCCATGTAAAAATGCGTTAAAGGATAATGGGGAAGCTCCAAAAGAAAAGCAGGCATTGACGATCCTACAGCAGAAGAAAATGATGGACTTTGTACGAGAGAGCAATATTTATAGCATGTATGAACCGCTCATTCAAATCATGATCGAGACAAGTTTTCGATGTGGCGAGATCATCGGTCTTACCTGGTCAGATGTTGATATGAAGAAGAAAGAAATATCCATCAATCATCAGCTGGTATACAAGGATTTTAAAGATGGAAACGGTTATTGCTTTCATATTACAACACCCAAAACAGAATCGGGAATTCGTAAGTTTCCAATGACAGATAGGATTTATCAGGCATTTGAAAAGCAGAGAAAACAAAACTTTCTTCTTGGTCTAAGAGGAAGTGCTGTGATTGATGATGTAACCGGTTATATTTTCAATTCGAAAAATGATAGTCCAATGATGCCAAGTGCATTAAACAACGTATTGTACAACATTGTAAAAGTCTATAATGCTAAAGAGATGGATCTTGCGAAGAAGGAGAAGAGAGAACCGGAGTTACTTCCTAAAATATCAGCACATATTTTAAGACATACTGGATGCACCAGAATGGCGGAAAGTGGAATGGATATGAAAGTGGTACAGTATCTGATGGGACATGCACATATGGATGTAACCATGGATGTGTACAATCATATTACAGAACAGAGCCGTATAGAAACAGAATTGGCGAAGCTTAATTCGGCAGTGGTGTAGATAATAAAATATGTTTCGTTTGGTGTAGTAATGGTGTAGTAACCCATAAAAATACAGTTTATAAAGATTTAAGAAACCACGCAACCCGTATAAACACTGGGGTTGCAAAAGTTAACAGATTATTTTAGCACTCACCTCTTGACAGTGCTAACAACTCATGTTATAACTATTGTAGAACAAACAAAGAGAGATGTTAATTCGACATCTTGACATAAGTAAAATAAGGAGGAATGACCTATGTTTACACCCAGTATTTTTAATGACAGAGCAATGGATAACCTGTTTGATGGTATCTTCGGTATGCCGGTATTTGAAATGTCGAAGACGGCAGAGGTTATGAAGACCGATGTCGAAGAAAAAGACGGAGAATACCATATGGAGATTGAACTTCCTGGATATCGTAAGGAAGACATTAAGGCAGAATTGACGGAGGGATACCTGACCATCAGCGCAAGGAAGGATGCGTCTAATGAGAAGAAAGACAAGAAAGGAAATGTGATCTTCCATGAACGTCACAGCGGCGAATGCAGCAGAAGCTTCTTCGTAGGTAAGCATGTAACGGAAGAAGATATCAAGGCGAATTTCGACAATGGAATTCTAACGCTGGAGTTTCCAACTGAAGAAAAGAAACCTGCAATTCCAGAGAAGAAATATATTGCAATCGCATAACTCCCCTCTCTCCGGTCACAGTCTTAGGATTGTGACCGGTATTTTTAGGTAAGAGAAAACGAGGCACTGTAAGGCGTGGGAAACGGTGTAAAACAGGTATAGAACTGAGATGTCAAGGAGAGGGTGCTGCGTTAT
>CAZACC010000116.1:0-6232 GCA_964483545.1 uncultured Lachnospiraceae bacterium | reverse complement strand
GTTGTGAATGCACACCGGATCAATCAGGGCGAACATCCGGTCATGGATAATAAAAGTAAGGATTTCTTTTTTTTGAAAAGAAGTGATGCCAATGTCATACTGAAGATTATAGTAACACTTGTACGAGAAAAGCTGCCAAAGTATGTAGACGCAACATCCTATGATATTCAGGTTCTGACACCGATGCGCAAAGGACTGCTTGGAATAGAGCGGCTAAATCCGATTTTGCAGGAATATCTAAATCCGCCTAATCCGAAAAAACGGGAGAGAGAGTACGGAGAGGGACTGTTTCGTGAAGGTGACAAGGTCATGCAGATACGAAATAATTATCAGATAGAATGGGAAATCTTGAGCAAATACGGAATCCCTGTTGACAAGGGACTGGGTGTGTTTAATGGGGATATGGGCATTGTTAGGGAAATCAATCATTATGCTGAAACACTTACGGTAGAATATGATGAACACAGGCAGATAGTTTATTCTTTTAAACAACTGGATGAACTGGAACTTGCCTATGCAATCACGATCCATAAAGCACAGGGAAGCGAGTATCCGGCAGTTGTCATTCCGATTCTGACAGGACCGAGAATGCTGATGAACCGGAATTTGTTATATACGGGGGTGACGCGTGCTCGAAAATGTGTTACATTGGTTGGTAGTGAGGAAATGATACAGATGATGGCGGAAAATTCTGAGGAACAGAAGCGCTTTACTGGTCTGGCTGTACGAATCAGAGAATTAAGAGAGCAATTCAGAGATTCGGAGGATGATGTATCATAAAGTAATTGAATTGATTTATCCAAGAAGATGCCCTTTGTGCAACGATATCGTGATGCCAAAAGGTGAACTGGCATGTCCAGAATGTAGAACAGAGGCACCTTACATTACAGAACCCAGATGTGTCAAATGTGGTAAGGCGCTCAGGCATAGTGAGGACGAATACTGCAGGGACTGCAGCACACAGACGCATTTCTTTGACAAGGGACTGGCATTGTTTACATATGATGATCTGGTGAAACATAGCATATATCGGTATAAGTATGAACACAAAAGAGAATATGCTGATTTTTATGCATATGAGATTTGCAGGAGGCTGGGAAAGGAAATGCTTACATGGAAAGCGGATGCCATGATTCCGATTCCACTTCACCGCTCCAGACAAAAAGTACGAGGCTATAATCAGGCACAATTAATTGCTGAACGAGTAGGCAAGAGCCTTTCTATCCCTGTTTTGAGTCATTATGTAATCAGGGAAAAGAAAACAACGGCACAGAAGCAACTAAATCATACAGAACGTCAAAATAATTTGAAAAAGGCTTTTAAAATCAGCCAAAATGATGTAAAATTAGATACGGTCATATTGCTTGATGATATCTATACAACAGGAAGTACCATTGATGCAGTAGCTGCCTTGCTGAAGAATACAGGAACTAAGAAAGTATTCTTTATAGCGTTGTCTATTGGACAGGGTGTATAGGCTATAAGCATGACAAAGGTAATCAGGAGGAACATACGATGAATGTAAGAAACTGCAAAAAATGCAACAAATTATTTAATTATATCGCAGGACCGCCTATTTGTCCGGTCTGCAAGGAAGATCTGGAGAAGAAGTTTCAGGAAGTCAAAAAATACATTCAGGATCATGATAGTGTTCCGATGACGGTGGTGGCTGAGGAATGTGATGTTGAGTTTTCGCAGCTCAGGCAGTGGGTACGTGAAGAACGTCTTGTATTTGCAGAAGGTTCAGGTATGGCGATGGAGTGCGAACTTTGTGGGGCGTCTATCATTACAGGACGTTATTGCGAGAAATGTAAGGCCGAAACAATGAACGACCTGCTTGGAGCGGGGAGACCATCAGGCATACAGCCTATACAGCAGCAAAGAAAAAGTAGTACAGAAAACCCACGTATGCGATTTCTTGACAAGAAATAATAGGATTATATTATGTTAAATGAAAATAGAATCAGATTAATGACAAAAATGGCCGCCTATGAAGAAAATGAGGGTAAAAAGACAATTTCTATCAGCAATTATTTCAGAGGCGATTATATCAGTTTTCAGGTGGTAAAGGGTGCGTTAAGTGCAACGGTTGCCTTTTTCCTTGTAATTGCGATGTATGTATATTACGATCTAGAAATTTTTCTGGAGGATATATACAAGATGGATATTGTGGCATTGCTCAAAACCGTAACAACAGCATATGCAGCGATTCTGATTGGATATATGCTGATCTCTTACATTGTTTACTCCTATCGATATACGAAAGCGAAGCAAAGCCTGCACAGATACTTCACACAGCTGCGTGAGCTTCAGGCGATGTACGAGAAAGAAGGCAGACGATAAAGAGCTGATGCCAGTGAAAGGATTTAAAGGATGACCACTTTACTGGAATTAAAGGAACAAATTATTAAGTTTTACGCAAAATATGAGGTATATATTTTACCGGTTTTTAGGTTTTTAGCGGCGTTATTTGTATTGATTATTATTAACGGTAACATTGGCTATATGAGCCGGTTAAAAAATCCGGTAATTATTCTGATTGTGGCTTTAGCATGTTCGTTCTTACCGACCAACATGATTATCATTTTTGCGGCAGGATTTATAGTACTTCATATGTATGAGCTCTCCATAGAGTGCGCCATTGTAGTGCTGTTGGTGTTTATTTTGATGTTTGTATTATATTTCAGATTTTCACCAAAGGATTCTATGGCGGTTCTGCTGACACCTATATGCTTTGCGTTAAAGATTCCGTACGCTATGCCGTTAGCGATGGGGTTTGTAGGAAATCCGATGTCTATCATATCAGTAACATGCGGTACGATTGTATATTATATACTGAAATATGTGAAGGATAATGCAACGCAGCTTGGGAATCTGGAATCTGACAGTGCAGTTACAAATTTCAAGTATGTAGTGGACAATATTATTAATAACAAAGAAATGATTTTGATGTCCATAGCATTTTCAGCAACGATTATTTTGGTATATATGATTAAAAGATTATCTATTGATCATTCATGGAAGATTGCACTCGGTGTCGGAGCCGTTGTAGATATCCTGATTATTTTTGTAGGAGATCTGTCACTGGACATCAATGCCAACCTAGGCGCAACGATATTGGGAACGATTGTATCGGTTTTATTAATGATTGTCTTACAGTTCTTTGTGTTCAATGTTGATTATTCGAGAACAGAGTATGTACAGTTCGAGGATGATGAATACTATTATTACGTGAAGGCGATTCCAAAGATTTCAGTAGCAACTCCTTCTGTAAAGGTAAAGAGAATACATTCACAATCAGCGCCAAAGAGACATGAATAAAAAGTGATTTATAGGATGTGACCAAATGGAACATTTTTTTGAGCAAATAGGGGTATTTGGAGATAAATATCTGTCATGGCTATCGATTCCAAATATTATGCTGACAGATATCATAGAGATATGCATTATTTCATTTCTTGTATATCATCTTCTGGTGTGGATAAAGAACACAAAAGCATGGGCATTGTTAAAAGGAATTCTTGTGATTTTGGTGTTTGTTTTGATTGCCGCAATTTTCAATATGACCACAATTTTATGGATTGTCACAAAGGTGTTCGGGGTAGCAATTACGGCTGCAGTTGTTGTGTTTCAGCCAGAGCTCAGACGTGCCCTGGAACAGTTGGGGAAAAGGAATCTTTTTTCAGTATTATTTCCGTTTGACAGCACCAGAGTTGCAGGAGAACTATTTAGCGATAGAACGATGAATGAAATCGTAAAAGCAAGCTATGAGATGGGCACGGTGAAAACCGGCGCCCTAATTGTTGTGGAACAGATGGATTCCTTGCTTGAGTATGAACGAACAGGAATCATGCTTGATTCTATTGTTTCAAATCAGATATTAATCAATATTTTTGAGCATAATACACCCTTACATGACGGAGCAGTTATTGTACGCGGTGATAGAATTATCTCAGCGACATGTTATTTACCGTTGTCTGATAATATGGAACTGAGCAAGGATTTGGGAACTAGGCACAGAGCAGGTGTCGGTATTTCGGAGCTGACGGATTCATTAACAATCATTGTATCAGAAGAAACAGGAAGAGTATCAGTGGCATTAGGCGGAGAATTGTACCGCAATGTTAATGCTGACTTTTTGCGTGAGAAGTTGCAGATGATACAGAATAAAGTGATTGAAGAAAAGAAGTTCAGACTGTGGAAAGGAAGGCCGAAGGATGAAAAAAAAGATAACCAATAATATCGGCCTGAAGATATTGGCGGTCCTTGCATCTTCATTATTATGGCTGGTCGTGGTCAATATTGATGACCCCATAAATACCAGAATTTTTTCCTCTATTCCAGTTGAAGTGATTCATGGTGAAACCATTACAAATGAGGGCAAGGTATATGAGGTGCTAGATGACAGTGATATCATCAGTGTCTCCGTAACAGCCAAACGCTCTGTTCTGGATGATTTGAGTAGAGATAATATTAAGGCTACGGCAGATATGATGGATATGACTTTTATGGATACTGTCGCAATTGACGTGAAATCTAACCGATATTCAGATAAGATTGAGTCTATAACACCAAAGACTAAGAACCTAAAGATTAAAATAGAAGACTTGGCAAGAAAACAGCTCTCCATTGAAGTAGATACGATCGGCACACCAGAACAGGGATATACACTTGGAGATGTTGAAACCAACGTAAATGTTGTATCAGTGTCAGGTCCAGTATCCATTATTTCAAGGATTGTCCGTGTGGCTGCTGAGGTTGATACATCAGGATTGAGCAGAGACATTTCCACAGATGAGGCATTGGTCTTCTTTGACTCTGCTGGAGAAGCAATTGACGAAAGCATGATAACAAGCAGTATTGAGAGTGTCCATGTGAATATTGGTATGCTTCAGACAAAGGATATTCCGTTGATTTTTAATGCTTCTGGTGTAACAACAAGTGATTACGGCATGACAGGCATGGTAGATGCATCCCCTTCCACGATAACGGTTGCAGGAAAAGGCAGTACATATACAGGGCTGGAGTCTATTGTAATTCCGACCGAGGATCTATCGGTCACGGGTGCAACCTCAAATGTAGAAGAAGTAATCAATATCAGGAAATATCTTCCAAAGGATGTTGAGTTGGCCAATCCTGAATTTGACGGCAATGTATCAGTGACGATATATATAGAACCTCTGCAGATGCGTGAAATAGAGATACCGACAGATAACATTACATTTTCAAACATCCCAGACGGATATGAGGCGGTATTGACTGATATAGGCGGCATACTAAAGACAAATATCAAGGGACTGGGAGAACTATTTAGTATGCTGGATGGTAATACCACATTGGGTGTGATTGATGTGAGTACTGTACTACCAGATGTGAGTGAGGACTCATCAGCAACAGTTACAGGTTTCTATGCAGGACGTGTAGCCTTTACGTTCCCAACGGGAATATCGGAGGCTGAGCCGAAGTCATTGCATTTTATCCTCAGACAGATAGGTGAGGAAATAACACAGGAAGATTTTACTGAAGGAGAAGAAAGCAATGAGTAGATTATTTGGTACAGATGGAGTCAGAGGGGTAGCAAATTCAGAGTTAACACCGTTGTTAGCGATGCAGCTGGGGCAGGCAGGAGCATTTGCCCTGACAAAACATAATTCGCATAAACCAACGATTATGGTAGGATGCGATACAAGAATTTCAGGCGATATGCTGGCCAATGCATTGATGGCAGGGATTTGCTCAGTTGGAGCAAATGCGGTATATGTTGGTGTACTTCCGACTCCTGCAGTGGCTTATCTGACAAGAAAATATAAGGTGGATGCAGGTGTCGAGATTTCAGCATCACATAATCCAGTTGAGTTTAATGGGATTAAGTTCTTTAACGGTGAAGGTTATAAGCTGTCAGATGCCATTGAAGATGAGATTGAGGGCTATATTAATAGTGGTTTGGAAGGGATTCCATTCCCAACTGGTGTCGAAGTGGGCAAGATTAAATACCGCACAGATGCTAGAGAGGAATATATCAACCATGCTATGAAGGCAGTATCTGTTGATCTTTCTGGTCTAAAGATTGTAGTAGACTGTGCCGAGGGTGCTGCATTCTATACATCTACAGAGACTTTAAGAGAAATGGGTGCGGATGTGATTGCAATCCACAATAATCCTGACGGGACAAATATTAATGCGAACTGTGGCTCCACACATCTGGAGGAGCTGATGGCGAGAGTTGTATATG
>CAZACC010000115.1:1836-6307 GCA_964483545.1 uncultured Lachnospiraceae bacterium | reverse complement strand
ACAGTGACTTGTCGCCAGTTTCCTAACTTGACATTCGCTCCGCGGAAAACCCGATACATCCTGTGTTTACAAGACCCTCGGCAACCTCACGCTTCAACGCTATCATGTCACAGCAAAACTTAGTATACACGAGAAATCCCTTGATTTCAAGGCTTTTTTGTGAAATCGTGTATTTTTTTTAGAACAATTTATTCTCTTGTATTGATTCATCGTGTTTCTTCTATATATAGTGTATGGTTCAAAGCAACAACAGAACCCAGCACTAAGACGATTCCCAGCACACCAAGTGTTGATAATGTTTCCCCAAACACTGCTATACCCAACGTCGTCGCAACCACCGGCTCAATGGACGCCATAATAGAAGCCTTTCCATTTTCTACATGCATCAGTCCCAGCGTATATAATAAATAAGGCAGCACCGTCGAAATCAATGCCAGACCACCAATCAGTAACAAGTCAGTCGCTGAATCTGTATCCATGAATCTTTTTACAACGCTCCCTGTCTTTACAAGTGGCAACGTTCCAATTGTGGAGAATAGAAATGTATAAAAACTGATTGTAAATGAAGAATAACCTCGTTCGATCGCGTATCTCCCAAAAATACTGTACAATGCATAACCAAATCCAGCACCCAGTCCAACCAAAATGCTCTTTACAGACAAAGAAGAGCCTCCCTCTTCTAATATTCCTGTTACCAATACACATCCGATAAATGCAACAAATAAGCATACTACTTTCTTTACGGTCAGCTTTTCATGAAATAAAAACGCCGACAGCACCACTACAATCACTGGTGCAGTATAAAGCAGGATGGAAGCTACTGATAATGAGCTCATAACAATCGTTTTAAAATAGCACCAATTGAAAAAGGTCAGACTGAGAATCCCCGTTCCCGCAAAACACCACCAGTCCTTAAGCCTGATCCTGAATAACGATCTGTCATAAAACAACAGCCCAAAAAACATCAGCAGCATGGCACCCATGGAACGTAGAAGCACAATGTCCATTGATTCAAATCCATTCGCATTTAATTTTCTCACAAATAGAGCAATCAGTCCCCACAGGATTCCTGCTACTACAATATATACAGATGCTGTTTTCTGCTTCATATTCTGATTTATCCTTATCATTACTTCCGTAGTTGGTATCATACCGTTTAAGATTGTAATATAAATTTTGGCAAAGAGCAATATCTCTTGTCTTTTTTAGCAAAACATTATACAATTCTATTAGACAATTCTTATGAAAAAGACACCGGTTCACCAATTTGAGTGCCGCGTGTAGTGGAAAAGGGGTATGCTATGTTTACACAATTTTGTGGCCACTATCTGATCAATAAACATCTGATCACAAAATCACAATTCGAAGAAATTTTAAAAGCTCAGCGCGGAATCCGTGTAAAGCTCGGTCTAATTGCCGTTTCTGAAAAGCTGCTGACTGAAAAGCAGGCAGCTGAGATCAATAGCCTTCAGGCTACCATGGACAGACGATTTGGTGATGTTGCAATTGAAAAAGGATATCTGACCGCTGATAATGTCTCGCACTTACTTGATTTACAAGGAAGTCCCTATCTTTCTTTTGTACAAACTGTCGTTGATCAAAAGTACATGTCATTGGGAGAGTTAGAACATGCACTTGAAGAGTGTAAAAAGGAGCTTGATTTATCAGATGAGGATATGGAACTCATCAAGAGCGGTGATGTGGATGAAACCGCTGCTGCTTTCATCAAGATTGATCAGCCTTACTACTCTGAGTTATTTGGTCTGACGCTACGTAACATCGTACGTTTTGTCAACCCGCGCATCTATATGGACAAGGTTTATCGGACCGATCGGCATCCATTTCATCACCTTGCCTCACAGACTGTTGTCGGAGATCACACCATGTTTCTTGGTATCGCTGGCGAGGAGGAAGCTCTTCTTGCTATTGCTAGTCCTTATGCCAAGGAAGACTTCGAGGTAGTAGATGACGACTCACTGGATGCCGTCTGCGAATTCATCAATGTAATCAATGGTTTGTATGCATCAGCGCTCAGCAACGAAGGAATTAAAATCGATATGATGCCGCCAATGACCTACTGCAATCTTGCAGTCCAGTCAGATCAGTCGTTTTATGTTCTTCCAGTCTATATCATGGGTACAAAGGTAGAAATTATCATCAGCATTAATCAAACAATCAACATTTAAATCAAACAGATATTAATGGAGGATTAATAATCATGGCAAACATACTAATCGTTGATGATTCAAAAACATCACGAAAGATGTTGACCGGTATTCTTCAAAGTGCCGGACATACCGTAATAGGAGAAGCAGCGGACGGCAGAGCTGGTGTAGAACAGTACAAAGCATTGCAGCCCGATCTCGTAACCATGGACATTACAATGCCCCTGCTGGATGGCATTGCTGCTCTTCGTGAAATCATGGAATATGATAAAAGTGCCAAGGTAATTATGGTAACTGCTGCTGGACAGAAAGACAAGATGCTCGAGGCAGTCAAATGTGGAGCCAGTGATTTCCTTTCAAAACCATATGATCAGGATATGATCATTTCTATTATCAATACTGTATTATAATAGTACAGAATCAAGATCGTAAGGAGTCAGCCATGTGGATTGCCAACCAATGGAAAGACTATGAGGTATTGGATACCTCTTTAGGAGAAAAGCTAGAACGCTGGAATAAATATATTCTGGTCAGACCGGATCCTCAGGTCATCTGGAACACGCCAAAACAACTTCCTGGCTGGAAGCATATGAACGGGCATTATCACAGAAGCAGCCAAGGCGGAGGCGAATGGGAATTTTTCGATCTTCCCAAACAATGGACGATTTCATATCAATCTCTGACATTCAACCTGAAGCCTTTCAGTTTCAAACATACAGGTCTATTCCCTGAACAGGCAGCTAATTGGGACTGGTTCTCAAAACTCATTCATGAAAGAACCAATGCAGGTCACACAGTCAAGGTACTCAACCTCTTCGCCTATACTGGAGGTGCCACACTCTCAGCTGCTGCTGCGGGTGCCCATGTCACTCACGTAGATGCATCTAAGGGCATGGTAGCATGGGCAAAGGAAAATGCTAAGAGCAGTCACCTCGAAGATGCTCCGATCCGATGGCTAGTTGATGATTGTGTAAAGTTTGTAGAACGGGAAATCAGACGCGGCAGCAAGTATGATGCTATCATCATGGATCCCCCCTCCTATGGACGTGGTCCGAAGGGTGAAACGTGGAAGATAGAGGAATCCATCTTTCCGTTTATAGAATTATGCACAAAAATATTAGTTGACCATCCCCTGTTTTTCCTAGTCAATTCCTACACGACTGGACTACAGCCTGCTGTCCTTTCCTATATGCTAAATATAGCTCTGGTCAAGCAGTTCGGTGGTCATGTTGAATCTGATGAGATAGGACTTCCCGTCACGGAAAACGGATTCATCCTTCCATGTGGTGCAAGCGGACGATATACAGGAAGATACGAATGACAACGTAGAATCTATGACATAAACAGCGGCAGTGAAGCTCATATTCACTGCCGCTGTTATTATGGTACGACTAAAATAAATTATACTGCATGCTGCTGATGATTTCTGCGATTACAGAAGCCATAGTAGAAAAGCAGATCGCTGAAAGAATTATACTGGCTGCATACCAAATCAGCATTGCCTTTGCATAGTTTGACTTGCTGGGCTTTATATGTTTTGTATCACCAAATGCCCATACAAATGTCATAATGATGCCCACGCAGGGTATCATCATCAGAAATGTGGTTAATATCCACTCACCGATTGTGATTGTAGTCTCTACAGATGAAGCCTGTGCAACATTCGTGTTTGTATCCATAGTATTGATCCTCCTCATAGGTAAATTATTGTATCTACTGTTCTATTGTAACAAAAGCTCACTGCATTGACTAGCATTGTTTTAAGATTATAGAAAGGGATTATAGAAGGGCAGGTTTCTTTCCCAGTAATAAAAGAATCGCATCTCCAACTGGTGTCGGAGTGTAAACCATCGGAAGCTGGTTCGGAAAGAGAAGCTTCATCCGGTAAATGTACAACGGTATCATCAATATACATAATACGATTGCCATTACTGCTGCTCCCTTTGGCTTTCGATTCAGTATATATCTACAGATACAAACGTATATTCCTAGCAAAATCCAGAGAAGCGCCATGGGATGCATTTCAATCGATTCTACAAAATGTCCGGTAAGCATCAAAGTCACTGCTCTTGTCATCCCACACCCCGCACATGGAATACCCGTCAGTATCTTCATTGGACAAAACTCACCAAAGCATAAAAAAGCGACTATCCAATAGATCATCAGGCCTATGATGATCCAGATGGCATTTTTCATGTCCGATATCAGTTTATGTACAATTCTTTTTAGACTTTTCATGAGTTTTCCGCTCTTCATGAGTTTTCCGCTCTTCATGAGTTTTCCGCTCTTCATGAGTTTTCCGCTCT
>CAZACC010000115.1:0-1736 GCA_964483545.1 uncultured Lachnospiraceae bacterium | reverse complement strand
TCATGCTTTCCTGGCATCCTCTCAGGGTTTCATTACTTCCCTCACATGTATATCATGGTTTTGGTTAGTATGTCAAATCAGCTGTCTATTATACTGTTATTGACAATCAGCTGTCTATTATACAGAATTTACGCCATACATCATTCTACATTACTACTGCTGGTATTTATTATTTTTGATACCTTCTTCTTTAGACCATTTATAACAATATTGCAAGCATTTTCTCTATTTTCATTGTTTACACAATGAAAATGGCTTCTTTGCCATATGTGTCTTCTTTCACTTGAACAACAATGTTAGTTTTCCTAACACTTCTGTATGAATTGGTCTTTTTGATGTTTCAAAAGTGATAAACAACTGGTCGCCTAATACAATTCCATTTCGTGCATATGTATCTATTTTTCGTATTGTCTTCTCACAATATTCTGCATGATCCATCATTCCAAAATGCTCATAGTAGAACTCCTTCCTGTCTCTTTTTCGAAGTATTGTGAAATCCGGATAGACAAATCCAATTCCTTTTAATGCTAGCGGATGTTCATAACGGTACGGAATGTTACTTCGGTTAAGAAAATCAGCAATTATTTTCTCTGATTTTGAACGAACGCGTTCTCCTTTATCTGTGAGTATTTCTGAATCATAATTCATAAACTCTTTTCCTGTATAGGTGACCGCTTCCCATTCTATTGCATATTGCTCATCAGAAACGATTCTTGGTATTACAACTTCTTTTCTTCTTGGATTCATTTCTTCATACATGCAGCTCAGTTTTTCTGGTTCATATGTTTTGAGCATCCTATGAACACTTTTCAATTCATGTTCTGCTTCCTGCAGTAATTTATATTCATATTCGTTCTGTGCAATTTCACGCACCTTCTCTATTTCATGTTTTGGTATATACTGCTCTGTTTTATATTGCTTCTGTTTCTTTAACTCTGGTTTCTTTTGCTCTGGTTTCTTTTGCTCTGGTTTCTTTTGCTCTGGTTTCTTTGTCCGTGAATCTTTTTCGCAGTAGAAGTATTGAGATACGCCTCTCGAGCTGGATATTCTTAACCGTCCCTTTTCTATTTGATCAACATGTACCTTTGATGACAGTAGATGAACTAGCTCAAGAAGTTCGTTCTGTCTTTTTACTAACGCTTCATACAAATAATCCATAAAATTTCCCCCTTTTCTCTATACTTAACAAATCTTGCTTTTATGTTTTGACTGTTTAGTCTGCTCTTCCTTCATTTTGAGCAGTCTTTCTTCACCTGCTTGACTGCTTAGATTCTTCTTCTGCTCATTTGGGCAGTCCTTTTTCACTGAACTGACTGCTTAACTTGCTCTTTCTTCATTTTGGACAGTCACGTCCTCGTAAAAAGATTGCTTAACTTGCTCTTTCTTCATTTTGAGCAGTCTTTCTTCACCTGCTTGACTGCTTAAATTCTTCTTCTGCTCATTTGGGCAGTCTTTTTTCACTGAACTGACTGCTTAACTTGCTCTTCCTTCATTTTGAGCAGTCATGTCCTCGTAAAAAGACTGCTTAACTTGCTCTTCCTTCATTTTGGGCAGTCACGTCCTCGTAAAAAGACTGCTTAACTTGCTCTTCCTTCATTTTGAGCAGTCACGTCCTCGTAAAAAGACTGCTTAACTTGCTCTTCCTTCATTTTGGGCAGTCATGTCCTCGTAAAAAGACTGCTTAACTTGCTCTTCCTTCATTTTGGGCAGTCACGTCCTCGTAAAAAGACTGCTTA
>CAZACC010000114.1:0-6353 GCA_964483545.1 uncultured Lachnospiraceae bacterium | reverse complement strand
GTAGAGTGTTAGCACTCCTCTCGGTTGAGTGCTAACAAGCCCAAAAGGATGTGATGAAGTGGCAGATCTTGAAATCGAAATGAAGTTAGACGAAAGAAAGAAAAATATACTATTTGCCATCATCCGTAACTATTTGGAGACAGGCGAACCAGTTGGTTCCAGAACGATTTCCAAATACGAGGGTTTGAGTTTAAGCTCAGCGACGATTCGTAATGAGATGGCAGATCTGGAGGAACTCGGATACATCATGCAGCCACATACATCTGCAGGTCGCATACCATCAGATAAAGGTTATCGATTCTATGTAGATATGCTGATGGAGGACAAGGAACGTGAAGTTGATGAGATGAAAGAAGTGCTGCTGGAGAAAGCTGATAAGATGGAAAGTCTTCTCAAGCAGGTTGCAAAGGTACTTGCCACGAATACAAATTATGCGACACTGATTTCAGCACCGCAGTATTATCACAACAAGCTGAAATTCATACAGCTGTCAAAGGTCAGCGAGGATCAGATATTAGCAGTCATTGTTGTAGAAGGAAATATCATCAAAAATAAAATGATTTCCGTGGAAGAACCACTTGATGAAGAAACACTTTTAAATTTAAATATATTAATCAACAGCAACTTGAACGGTCTGACAATTGATGAGATTAATCTTAGTATCATTTCCAAAATCAAAGAGCAGGCAGGCATCCACTGTGATCTGATTGGTAGCGTCATAGATGCAGTAGGTGAAGCAATTAAGACAGATGAAGATTTGGAAATCTACACAAGTGGAACCAATAATATATTCAAGTATCCAGAGCTTGCAGATAATCAGAGAGCCAGTGAGATTATATCTGCATTTGAAGAAAAAATCCAGCTGACTGATCTGGTCAATGAAACCCTTGCAAAACAAGAGGGTGAAGATCATAAGGGAATCAAGGTATACATCGGTAATGAAACACCGATTCAGAATATGAAGGATTGTTCGGTAGTCACAGCCACCTATGAATTAGAGGAGGGTGTGCAGGGAACGATAGGTATCGTCGGACCGAAAAGGATGGATTATGACAAGGTGGTTTCAACATTGAAGTCACTGACAAATCAGTTAGATACATTATATAAGAAGACATGACAAAAGAGGTTAAGCGAAAGGAGACATAGAAGTGTCAAATCAGAAACAGGATATGGAAGAGACTTGTGTAGAGGATATCTTAAAAGAACCGGATGCAGATGAAATCGTCAAAGAAACAACTGAGGCTGAGGAAGTAAAAGCGGAAGACCATCCACCAGATCAAACAGACGAAGTGGCAGATGCAGAGACAGAGTCAGTTGATGTACCTAAGGACAAGGGCAAGAAGTACTTCCAGAAGAAAGAAAAGAAGGACAAAAAAGATGAAAAGATCGAAGAACTGACAGATCAGGTTAGACGTCAGATGGCAGAATTCGATAATTTCAGGAAAAGGTCCGAAAAAGAGAAATCAACGATGTATGAGGTCGGTGCAAAGAGCGTGATTGAGAAGATTTTGCCGGTGGTGGATAATTTCGAGCGCGGCTTGCAGACGATTCCAGAAGAGGATGTGGGAACCCCCTTTGCGGAAGGCATGCAGATGATTTATAAGCAGTTGATGACGAGCCTGGAACAAATTGGTGTCACACCGATTGAGGCAGTCGGAGAGGAATTCAATCCGGATATTCATAATGCAGTGATGCAGGTGGAAAGTGATGAATTTGAAAGCGGAGTGGTAGCACAGGAGCTGCAGAAGGGCTACAAATACAGAGACTCTGTTGTAAGACACAGTATGGTTGGAGTCGCCCAATAGACGTACTCAAAACCAGTTGCACAAATAACTTAATTCAGGAGGGCTTAAATATGAGCAAAATTATAGGAATCGATTTAGGAACAACAAACAGTTGCGTAGCAGTTATGGAAGGTGGAAAACCTACCGTTATCGCAAATACGGAGGGCGCAAGAACCACACCGTCAGTTGTAGCATTTACAAAGACGGGTGAGAGACTTGTAGGTGAGCCTGCAAAGCGTCAGGCAGTGACCAACTCTGAGAAAACAATATCCTCTATAAAGAGAGATATGGGTACAGACAAGAGAAGACAGATTGATGATAAGAAGTATTCGCCACAGGAAATCTCAGCTATGATTCTGCAGAAATTAAAAGCAGATGCAGAGAGCTACCTTGGTGAGAAGGTTGCAGAGGCAGTTATTACAGTTCCCGCATATTTTAATGATGCACAGCGTCAGGCAACTAAGGATGCAGGTAAGATCGCAGGTCTTGACGTAAAGCGTATCATCAATGAGCCGACAGCAGCAGCTTTGGCATATGGTTTGGACAATGAGAAAGAACAGAAAATCATGGTTTACGATTTGGGTGGTGGTACATTTGATGTATCTATCATTGAGATTGGTGAAGGTGTAATCGAAGTTCTTGCAACTTCAGGAGATAATAAACTCGGTGGCGATGACTTTGATCAGAAGGTTACCGATTATATGCTGGCTGAGTTTAAAAAGAATGAAGGCGTGGATCTGTCAAATGATAAGATGGCGCTGCAGAGATTAAAGGAAGCAGCAGAGAAAGCTAAGAAAGAGCTGTCATCTGCAACAACAACCAATATTAACCTGCCGTTCATCACAGCAACAGCTGAAGGTCCGAAGCATTTTGATATGAACCTCACACGTGCGAAATTTGATGAACTGACACATGACCTTGTAGATAGAACAGTAACTCCTGTACAGAACGCATTAAAAGATGCAGGCATTACGGCATCAGAGCTTGGCCAGGTACTTTTAGTAGGCGGTTCTACACGTGTTCCAGCAGTACAGGACAAGGTAAAACAGATCACAGGCAAAGAACCGTCGAAGTCATTAAATCCTGATGAGTGTGTTGCACTTGGCGCTTCTATCCAGGGTGGCAAGCTTGCAGGTGATGCAGGCGCAGGTGAGATCCTTCTGCTAGATGTGACTCCACTATCACTGTCAATTGAGACAATGGGCGGTGTTGCAACGAGACTGATTGAGAGAAATACAACTATTCCTACAAAGAAGAGTCAGATCTTCTCAACAGCAGCAGATAACCAGACAGCAGTGGATATTAATGTAGTACAGGGTGAGAGACAGTTCGCCAAGGACAATAAATCACTCGGTCAGTTCAGACTGGATGGTATCCCTCCAGCAAGACGTGGTGTACCGCAAATCGAGGTTACATTTGATATTGATGCAAACGGTATCGTAAATGTAACAGCACAGGATAAGGGTACAGGCAAGGAACAGCATATTACGATTACAGCAGGCTCTAATATGTCTGACAACGATATTGATAAAGCAGTTAAGGAAGCAGCTGAGTTCGAGGCACAGGATAAGAAGCGCAAGGAAGCAATCGATGCCAGAAATGATGCAGATGCATTTATATTCCAGACAGAGAAGGCTCTAGAAGAAGTGGGTGACAAGATCGATGCCAATGATAAGACAGCAGTAGAGGCTGATCTTGCATCACTTAAGGAGCTTCTTGCAAAAAATGAGAATGCCGAGGAAATGACAGAGGATCAAGTTGTTGATCTGAAGGCAGCTCAGGAGAAACTGATGCAGAGCGCACAGCAGCTGTTTAGTAAAGTATATGAGCAGGCAGGTGGAGCAGCCGGCGCTCAAGGAGCAGGTCCTGACATGAGCGGATTTGCAGGAGCAGGTCCTGATATGGGTGGAGCAGGTGCTCAGGATGCAGGTTTCAATACAGATGACGTAGTTGACGGAGACTACAAAGAGGTTTAAATGCTAAAAAGCAGTAGATAAGGTGTAAGGACAGGCGAAGGTTACGCCTGTCCATATGCCACGTATTGCAGTTCTGACACATGGAAGGATAACGAAGATGGCAGATACAAAAAGAGATTATTACGAGGTTCTCGGTGTTGAGAAAAATGCCGATGAATCAACAATCAAAAAAGCATACAGAGGTCTGGCAAAGAAGTACCATCCTGATATGAATCCCGGTAATGCAGAGGCTGAGGTAAAGTTTAAGGAGGCTTCTGAAGCATATGCCGTGCTGAGTGATCCTGAAAGAAAGAGACAATATGATCAGTTTGGTCATGCCGCTTTTGAAAACGGGGGCGCAGGTGGATTCGGTGGATTTGATTTTAACAGTGCTGATTTCGGAGATATCTTTGGAGATATTTTTGGAGATTTGTTTGGAGGCAGCCGTTCACGTGGTGGCGGAAGATCAAACAATGGTCCGATGAAGGGTGCCAATTTGCGTACAAGTGTCCGCATTACATTTGAAGAGGCAGTATTTGGCGTTGACCGGGAAATCGAACTGACTCTAAAGGATACCTGTAATACCTGTCATGGCAATGGAGCAAAACCTGGAACGAATCCAGAAACGTGTACAAAATGTGGTGGTAAGGGGCAGGTCGTTTACACATCACAATCGTTGTTTGGTATGGTACGTAATGTACAGACATGTCCAGACTGTAGTGGTTCAGGTAAGGTGGTTAAGGAGAAATGTCCTGACTGCCGAGGCACCGGATATATTGCCAACAGAAAAAAGATACAGATATCTATCCCTGCAGGTATTGATAACGGGCAGAGTGTCCGTATCAGAGATAAGGGCGAGCCAGGAAGCAATGGAGGTCCACGCGGAGACTTACTTGTAGAGGTAGTGATTTCCAGACATCCGATTTTTCAGAGACAGGATGTTAATATATTTTCAACAGCACCTATTACATATGCGCAAGCAGCACTCGGTGGTGAAATCATGATTGATACAGTGGATGGTAAGGTCATCTATGAAGTAAAGGCTGGAACTACGACAGACACCAAGGTGAGACTCAAGGGCAAGGGGGTTCCGTCTCTTCAGAGAAAGGATGTTCGTGGGGATCACTATGTGACTCTGGTCGTACAGGTGCCGAATCATCTAACTGGAGAAGCAAAGGAGCTGCTCAGACAATTTGATGCAGCAACAGGCGATTCTCTGCATGCGGTAGAGAATGCGAGCAAGTCTTCAGCAAACTCGGGTGACACAACTGAGAACGGTGATAAGAAGAAAAAAGGTTTTTGGAATAAGTGATTGAAAAATAGAATATAATTCGCTATATTATAAGAGTGGGTACTGTGTATACAGACTCACTCTTAAATTATGTAGGGAAACAGGGAAAACACAGGAGGTAGTAGAGTATGAAGATGAAATTTGGTATTAAAGAAGTTGTTGCAACTGGTATCGGAACAGCCTTATTTATTGTTCTGACCAACGTTCAGGTTCCATTAGGAATTGTTCCGAACACAGCTTTACAGTCTAGAGTTGCAGTTATCACATTTTTTGCGGCTGTTTTTGGTCCAATTGTAGGTGGTATTATCGGTTTGGTAGGTCATGCTCTTGGCGATGCACTGTTCTATGGTGGCGTATGGTGGAGTTGGGTATTTCCAGATGCTGTATTTGGTATTGCAGTTGGTTTGTTTGCAACGAAGTATGCAATCAAAGAAGGAGGCTTCTGTACAACAAAAACAATCGTTCTTTTTAACATCGTTCAGGTTGTAGGCAATGCTATTGCATGGATTTTAGTTGCTCCAGTGCTGGATATCGTGATTTATGCTGAGCCAGCCAATAAGGTATTTATGCAGGGCGTACTTGCATTTATTGGAAATATTGTAGTGGCGGGCGTTTTAGGTACATTATTATGTTTTGCATATTCAAAGATTGGTGCCAAGTCCTCGAGTCTTAAGAAAGAGGAATAACAAACTCTATGAATCCAATCATCGAATTTAAAGATTATACATTTAAATATCGATCACAGGAAGAACCGACACTCCAGGATATTAATATCTCTATATATCCTGGAGAGAAAGTTCTCATTGTGGGACCATCCGGTTCAGGAAAGTCAACATTAGCACATTGCATCAATGGATTGGTTCCATTTTCATTTGCAGGAACAGCAACCGGAAGTCTGTCAGTCAAGGGAGAGGATCCTGGTAAGACAGGCATATTTGGTATGTCCAAAATAGTTGGCACCGTGCTGCAAGATACGGACGGACAGTTTATTGGTTTGACTGTAGCTGAGGATATTGCTTTTGCTTTGGAAAATGATATGGTAGAGCAGTCAGAGATGTTCCGACGTGTAGATGAAGTGGCTGATATAGTAGATGCAAAAAAGCTGCTGCGACATGCTCCGTCAGAGCTGTCGGGAGGGCAAAAGCAGAGAGTATCCATGGGTGGAGTTCTGATTGACGATGTAGATATTTTATTGTTTGATGAGCCTCTTGCCAATCTGGATCCTGCAACGGGTAAACGTACCATTGATATGATTGAGCGTATTCAGAAGGAGACGGGAAAAACCATTCTGATTATTGAGCATCGTCTGGAGGATGTGCTGTA
>CAZACC010000113.1:1734-6435 GCA_964483545.1 uncultured Lachnospiraceae bacterium | reverse complement strand
TAATCCCGTTGAAATATCCTTTGGATTGATTTATATTAGACACTGTAAGAAACACAGAACGCATGTTTTGAAATGATTAGAGATAGCTTGATACGCATGGTTTTGTGAATAGGGAAAGGAAGCGAAGGAGGAATGGACAGAACAATATTGCATTCAGATATCAATTGCTGTTATGCATCCATAGAGCATCTGCATCATCCAGAGTTAGCCGGCAAGCCCCTGGCAGTAGGAGGAGATCCGGAAGCGAGACATGGTATTGTCTTGACCGCCGACTACATGGCCAAAAGACGTGGAGTGAAGACGGGCATGGCACTCTGGCAGGCAAAGCAAGTATGCCCGGAACTGAACTTCGTTTCACCCAGGATGGATCTGTATCTGAGATTTTCCAGAATGGCACATGAGATCTATGGCGAGTATACAGATTTGCAGGAGCCCTATGGGATTGACGAGTGCTGGTTAGACATTACAGATAGTGTGAGTATCAAGGGAGATGGCTGTAAGGTGGCTGAGGAAATCAGCAATCGAATAAAGTCGGAGCTTGGGATCACAGTTAGTGTCGGCGTATCTTTTAACAAGATATTTGCTAAGCTTGGTTCTGATTACAAGAAACCGGATGCAATTACGACCATGTACCGAGATGAATATCAGAGTAAGGCATGGAAATTACCGGCATCGGATCTTTTGTATGTAGGACGCAGTACCAATGCAAAGCTGCAGAAGATTGGCATTAAGACCATCGGAGATCTGGCAACCACCAGGGAAGATTTACTTCATGCACAGCTTGGAAAGATGGGAAGTGTCCTGTGGGCATTTGCAAATGGTTATGATGATTCCCCTGTGAAACTGAAAGATACCAGTGCACCGATTAAATCTATCGGAAACAGTACGACCACACCAAGGGATTTGCTGACAGATACAGATGTGAAGATTATTCTATTTGTCCTGGCAGAGAGCGTGGCAGCAAGGCTTCGCGAAAATGGTTTTAAATGCAGGGTAGTGGAAATCAGTGTCAGGGATAATGAATTATTTTCATTTACCAGGCAGCATAAGATCGACCATGCAACCAATGTGACAAAGGAAATTGCAGAGGAAGCATACCGTATTTTCAAGGAGAATTATAACTGGCAGAAGCCGATTCGAAGTGTGGGAGTCAGAGGTGCTGATCTTGTCCTGGATACATACTGGGAACAAATTGATTTATTTTCCAGTGTGGAGCAGAGAGAAAAGCAGATGAAGATGGATACAGCGGTAGATACCATCCGTAAAAGATTTGGATTCTACAGTGTGCAGAGGGGGTTGATGCATTTTGATACAGCACTATCTGCAATCAATGCGAAGGAGGATCACACGGTTCATCCTCATGGTTACTTTGGTTAGGCATGAAGCGAAGCGAAATCGAGATGCAGTAGTTCGTATGCGGCAGTTCGTGGTTTGGTAGTAAGTGAGGCAGTAAGATATGGAAACAAGCAAAATTTATGTAGATGTAAATGCACGTTTTTCCAAGGATGGGAGAATGATTCCCATAAGTTTTATCTGGAAGGACGGACATACGTATGAAATCCAGCGCATCAAAGATGTGCGGAGAGCAGCCAGCTTAAGGGCAGGCGGTGCAAGCATGAGGTACACATGTGTAATCGATGGTAAGGAGAGCCATTTGTATTATGAGGATAACAACATGTGGTTTGTAGAGGGTAAGTGAGTTTAGGATTGAAGAATATTTTTGGAATGGATCAGCATAGAAGGATACTGACAGGTGGTGCGCCCTTCGGCACATCGGAACACATTTGGCAGAAAAAGATCATCAATGGTTTTGATTTCCCTTTATCCATTGGTAATAAGAAAAAACTTATTATGTGGAGGATTATTTGATGATTGAAAGTATAGAAAAGAGAGAAATTCATTGTCCAGTGTGCGGGAAGGTATTGTGCAGAGCAAAAGATGAATCAGAAGTAGATATACATTGCGATAGATGTAATAGTGATATTATCGCGACAGTTACAGGTGGAATGATTTCCACCATGGAAGACAGAAGAAACCAGCTTCCCAAAAGACAGGGAGCTGTTAGCGTCAGTGTTATGAAGGAAAATAAGAAAAGCAGATGTTTGAACACAATGGCTATGTGATTGACCAGACATAATAGTACTAAATTAAACTGAATAGAATGAGACATCAAGGGAAGCGGTAGATTGGACAGGCTCTTATAGAAATCCTGAATCCTCAGGACCGACAGTTGATGATCAAGAGTTTGTTACGAGTTGGAAAAAGCAGAGAACTTTTAGGAGCCGACAAAACGGAAATAACGCCAGGTGGCATAGTTACTATGTCTGTGGTTTATTTGTAAATCGTTTTGGTCGGGTCCTTTTTTGTTGTCTGGGATTCTGTGCTTATTTCCGTTTTTGAGCTCCAGAAACGGAGAGAAAAATGAAAAACACAGATAAAAGTACAATAGGCGGAAGAATTAGAGCAGCAAGAAAAGCATTAGGGATGACACAGGAGGATCTTGCAGAAAAGATGTATATTACGGGATCATTGGTATGTTGTTATGAGAAAAATAAAGTGGATCTGTCACTTAGCGTGATCAAGGAGCTGGCAAACCATCTGCAGGTCACAGCATCCTATCTGGTAGATGGTGTGGAGATTGAATTGGATAAAGAGCAGATGGAATTGATGAAGGCATTTCTTGGAATAAAAAGCGATGAGGCGAGGAAGGTTGCTTTGATGCAGGTGCAGGCGATGAGGAGATTGTAAAGATGCACATTAGCAGATTTTTACTTGGATATTACACATGATTTTAATAACTGATGATATGCCTTCCTTGAAAATACGTGGTAGGAATTAATTTCCACACAAAACACATTGACAGTTATCTATGCGATGTGTATAATGAAACACATAGACAAATATCTATGTGAGGTGAAAGAAGTGAATTCTATTGATGTAGCTTTGATATGTAAAGCATTAAGTGATGCAAACCGTTTACAGATTGTACAGATGCTATCTGACGGAGAAAAATGTGGCTGTAAGTTGTTGGAACAGTTTGATATTACACAGCCTACGTTATCCCACCATATGAAAGTATTGTGTGAATGCGGACTTGTGGAAAGCAGAAAAGAAGGAAAATGGAGCCATTATTCTCTTAACTGTGAAACATTGAATGGCTTCAAGGATTTTATCGGAGGACTGTCCTGCTGCAAGGAAGGTGGGTGTAATTGTAAATGATATGGAACTTTATTCAGAACCAAATATTAGGAATGAAATGGCTGAATGGATTGATAGGTCAGCTGCTCTTATCACTTGGCCTCGATGTAACCGGACGAGTTGGTGGAAGTGTGCAATTCTTTTTATATGATGTGATTAAAATCACGATTCTTTTGTGCTTGCTGATTTTTATGATTTCATATATTCAGAGTTACTTTCCACCAGAGCGAAGCAAGAAAATAATGGGAAGATTTCACGGCATCTGGGCAAACTGTATCGCAGCACTTCTTGGTACAGTAACTCCGTTTTGTTCATGCTCATCCATTCCTCTATTTATCGGCTTTACCAGTGCGGGACTGCCACTTGGGGTGACATTTTCATTTTTGATTTCTTCACCAATGGTTGACCTTGGAAGTCTGGTACTTCTTATGAGCATTTTTGGAGCGAAGATAGCAATAGCCTATGTTGTTGTAGGATTGGTAGTAGCTGTTATTGGCGGAACGCTGATAGAGAAAATGTATATGGAAAACTATGTGGAGGATTTTATCCGCAATGCCAGCAGTGTTGATATTGACTCTCCAACGCTCTCACAGATAGAACGCTTGGAATATGCAAAAGACCAAGTGGTCAGCACCTTTAAAAAAGTATTTCCTTATATTTTAGTGGGTGTGGGCATTGGTGCGGTTATTCATAATTGGATTCCAGCGAGTGCGGTGGAAACTGTTCTTGGAGACAATAATCCATTCGGTGTCATTCTTGCCACTTTGATAGGTGTGCCAATGTATGCTGATATTTTTGGAACAATTCCAATAGCAGAGGCACTTCTTGCCAAAGGTGCAATGCTCGGAACAGTGCTAAGTTTTATGATGGCAGTTACCACCTTATCACTTCCGTCACTTATTATGCTACGAAAGGCAGTAAAGCCAAAGCTACTCGGAGTGTTCATTGGAATTTGTACGATTGGTATTGTTGTAGTTGGCTATTTGTTTAACATATTTCATTATTTATTCATTTAGGAGGATTTTATTATGTCATTATTTGGAAAGAAAACGACTTGTTCTTGTGGTGGAAATTGCAACCCAGAAGCTATGGAAAAAGCAGAAGATAAAAAAACTGGTGCAGGTGTCAAAGTGCTGGGCTCTGGGTGTGCAAAGTGCAATGCCTTGGAGTCTGCAGTAAAAGAGGCACTTGAAGAACTGGGTATGAATACAACTATTGACCATGTAACTGATTTTTCTCAGATTGCAGCCTTCGGTGTTATGAGTACGCCTGCACTTGTTATTGATGGCAAAGTAGTAAGTTATGGCAAGGTACTGAAAATGCAAGAGGTTATCGATATTCTGACAAAGGTTCGTGGATAATATGGCAGAGAAAAAGAAGATTGCGTTTATTTGTGTCCATAATTCCTGCCGTAGTCAGATTGCGGAAGCACTAGGTAAAAAATATGCTTCTGATAGATATGAATTTTATTCTGCTGGGACAGAGACAAAGCCACGAATCAAT
>CAZACC010000113.1:0-1634 GCA_964483545.1 uncultured Lachnospiraceae bacterium | reverse complement strand
CAATAGAAATGGCAGAATTCATCTGGAGGATCAGGAGAAACTAAAGAAACAAGAAGATGATTGGGGACATATTCGGAATTGGATGGATAAAAACCTTTGAGACGGGTATCGTTTCTATAATAAGAATTCTAATTATGAAGGTAGTAGATGCAGAGAAATCCTGCGTCTACTACCTTTTTTGAGCTGTCAGTTCTAACGCATAAGTTATTTGAAAAATATTAGTGGTTAGAGAATTGTGTTTATATGTGCAAAATAATGCACATACAAGCGAGTAATATATTTGTTAGGATTTAAGAAAGGGGCAAACTGTCATGTTGGATAAAGAAATTCCAGTATATAAGTATCAGCTTCCAGAAATATGCGAAGGTATTTTCTGCAAAGAAACAGAGCCGGACAATATTGAAAAGAAACTGTATGAGATGTATTTGCAGACGAAACTTGGAACGTGTGAGGAAATGTATTTTGTTGGAATTGGTGTGGAGGAAGTGAGCTGGTATATTGATTCTGTTCTTAACAAAATCACAGATACCTATGAATTTATTCAATGTATTGACGAAGAGGATGAAATAGTTTTGGCACCAAAATATATATTTTGCTTTGATACGGAAGAAAGTTGCAGACGATTTGCAAGGCTTTACGAGAATTTAGATTATGATGAGCTTATAGTACGTTATCGACTCATGTATGGAAGTAGCCAACATTATATCAATTTAATTTCATACGGACAGGTTCGGGATAGAGCAGTAATCTACTCTAAAATATCAGAGGATAAAGAAGTTTATTCAGAAGATTGAGGGGGTGGTAGCATTTGAAATAGTCATGAGAATATTAAGCAGAGGGATGCTGTGCTCTTATCAAGTAAACAGGAGGATTTCAAGAATGATGAGTAGTGGTTATCGAATAATATGTTTTGAAAATGGCGCAGAGCCAGTATTATCAGGACAAATTGAAGAATACATTTCATATTCATATGAGCCTTTGATGAAGAAAATGTTACTAGCAATTAGGACGGATGAATATGATAACTTCTATATGTCTATCTATGGAATAAAGAAACTATTAATCAGGGATCTGGAACAGATTGAAGGAAGGCAAGTTACAAAGAAGAAGTTGAACCAGATTTTGCAAGATCGTGTTAATAGGGGAAACACTACAATACTAATCGGAAAAAATATTCCACAGGATTTATTGACACGAATTCCTGACAATACAGTCTTTTGTACAGATATTAGATGAATATGTATGTGCAAAAAAATGCACAAGCTATAATGACAAAATGCAATGTAATAAAAAAATGGGGATGAAAATTATGAGTGACAAAAAGGTACTTGTAAACACAATTTTGGTAAAGGATAATTCTGTTGATAGTATTATGGATTCCGAGGTATATGTTTTTTTGAAAGAGCATGGTTTCACAAGAGCAGATGGATTTCACCCATTGGGTGTTGAACAATTTCCGCCATGTAACTGGATATATGTAAGTTTATCAGAAAAACTGTATGTTCAAGGTCTTCCAGGCATAGCGGTAACATCTGTTCTGGGGAATCATGCAATTACGGTTGATGAGTTTTTGAGTATTTATAATTTATTTGAAAAATATAAGGGATTGAGTATTCTTGATATGTCAAAAGCAG
>CAZACC010000112.1:0-6447 GCA_964483545.1 uncultured Lachnospiraceae bacterium | reverse complement strand
AGAGAAGGTATCCGTATGATACACTGGCGTGCGATGTGATTGGATTCGTACAGGGCGATAATCTTGGAACTTACGGACTGGAGGAATACTACAATGATCGTCTAAATGGAATTAACGGAAGAGAGTACGGTTATCTAAATGATGATGAAAATCTGGAGCGGACAATCAAAGCTGCAGAAGATGGGCAAACCCTTGTGACGACATTGGATGTCAATATACAGAGCATTGTTGAAAAACATATACTTGCCTTTAATGAGGAACATAAGAATGAATATCGTGAGGGCGAAGGAAGCTCTAATACAGGTGTCATTATTATGGATCCAAGCAGTGGAGAAGTACTGGCTATGGCTAGCTATCCAGTTTACGATCTGAATAATCCGCGTGATTTATCCAGAGTCAAGCTTCCAGAGGAAACAATAACTGAAGATACAGAAGACACAGAAGACACAGAAGACACAGAAGACACAGAAGACACAGAAGACACAGAAGACACAGAAGATATAATGCCTGCAAACAGCTCGGAGGGAACCGATGAAAATGCTGTTTCTGAAGAAGATGCAAAAATGGAAGCCTTGGCAGCCCTCTGGAAGAATTTCTGTATCTCTGACACCTATGAGCCAGGTTCTACAATAAAGCCGTTTACAATTGCGACAGGATTAGAGACAGGTGAGCTTACTGGAAATGAATCATATGAATGTAATGGTTCCATGGAAGTAGGCGATCACATAATCCATTGTAATAACAGACTTGGACACGGCACATTGACTTTGACAGGAGCGATCGAACAGTCTTGTAATGTGGCATTGATGAAAATCGGTGCAACGATTGGGCGTTCTACATTTGTTAAATATAATCAATTATTTAATTTCGGGCTCAAAACCAATATTGATCTAACGGGGGAGACTTTGACAACAACAGTTGTATTTGATGAATCCAAAATGACACCGACAGACCTTGCAATCGGAGCCTTTGGACAGGGTTTCAATGCGACAATGATACAGATGATCACGGGCTTCTGCTCTCTGATCAATGGTGGTGAATATTATCAGCCACATATGGTCAGCGAGATCCTGACAGCAGGAGGAGCCACGGTAGAGGTCATAGAGCCTCGTATGTTGAAACAGACCATTTCATCTAAAACATCAGATGAAATCAGAGAAATGTGTGTTAGTGCAGTGGTCAACGGCACAGGTCACAGCGCCCGTCCTGCGGGTTATTTAATCGGTGGTAAAACTGGCACAGCAGAAAAGTATCCACGTGGAACAGAGAATTATGTAGTTTCCTTTATCGGGTTCGCCCCAGCAGACAATCCGCAACTGGCTATTTATGTTGTCATTGATGAGCCGAATGTGTCATATCAGCCAAATGCAAAGTATGCAACGGTACTGGCCAAGGATATCTTGACAGAGGTTTTGCCATATATGAAAATCTATCAGACAGAAACATTAACAGAGGATGAACAGGCAGCACTGGCAGAGTCCCAGCAGAGCTTCTCAGCGGGAGCATCTGGAGAGCAGGCAACTCCAACTCCGTCACCGGAGGAAAACACAGAGGGAACGGTAGATGGTACTTCCGAAGAACAAACAACCCCGACACCAACCCCAGCACCTGAAATTCAGTATGATCCTGAAACAGGATATCCGATTGACCCAACTACTGGACTTGTTTTAGATCCGCAGACTGGTCAGCCGATCGATACGACCATCACAGACTTACAGGGTCTGTAATGAGCATACAAAATGAGCATACAGAAGAATATAGCGGTTGATAAATTCAAGGAAAAGTCTTATACTATCCTAGGTTGACTTTGACCATGAAAGAAGTATATATGAGGTGATGTGAAAAGATGAACAATACAATTTTTATTCCCGTAATCATTGCATTTGTAATCAGTGTACTGCTTGGACCGTTTGTGATTCCATATTTAAGGAAGCTGAAGGTAGGACAGAATGTAAGGGATGATGGACCTCAGACACATTTAAAGAAAAGCGGTACTCCAACAATGGGGGGCATCATCATTCTGGGTGCGGTTGTCATCACATCTTTGATTTATATCAAGAATGATCCCAAGATACTGCCCATTTTATTTATGACGCTTGGATTTGGATTGATTGGTTTTTTGGATGACTATATCAAGGTAGTACTGAAACGATCTATGGGACTGCGCGCGTGGCAAAAGATGCTGCTGCAAATTGTTGTAACAGGGGTATTTGCATATTATTTGATAAACATAGCTCAGATAGATCTTGCCATGAAGATTCCGTTCCTGCCAGATCAATACATTGATTTGGGAATCTTTAATATACCACTTTTATTTATTGTTGTATTAGGGACTGTGAACGGTGCAAATTTTACGGACGGTTTGGATGGTCTTGCATCTAGTGTAACTGTTTTGATTGCTGCCTTTTTCTCGGTCGTAGCGATCGGAGTCTCCAGCGGTATTGAGCCGATTACTCTGGCTGTAGTCGGAGCATTGCTTGGCTTCCTACTATATAATGTGTATCCTGCAAGTGTTTTTATGGGAGATACTGGTTCATTGGCACTGGGAGGCTTTGTGGCAGCAACCGCATATGTGCTACAGATGCCGTTGTTCCTGCTAATTGTTGCTTTTATCTATCTGATGGAAGTGGTTTCTGTTATGCTCCAGGTGGGATATTTTAAAATATCAGGTGGGAAGAGGATATTCAAGATGGCGCCAATTCACCATCATTTTGAGCTTTGCGGTTGGTCTGAAACGAGAGTGGTAGCCGTATTCTCCATCGTGACGGCGGTATTGTGCCTGATTGGACTGATGGCGTTATAATAGATTGAATAGAGGTAGCATATGAATAACATATTGAAGAATCAAGTGGTGCTGGTAATCGGTACAGGTATCAGCGGTATCAGCGCAGTCGAGTTGCTGCTAAAAGTACAGGCAACCCCAATTCTGTATGATGGAAATGAAAATCTGAATGCAGAAGATGTTAGAAAGAAGCTGGATACGGATCAGTATGTGCCTGTATATATAGGAGATCTACCAGAAGACGTGGAATATTCCGTAGAAAGATTGGTTTTGAGTCCAGGGGTTCCTGTCGATCATGCATTTGTTAAAAAATTCGCAGACCGCAGTGTTCAGATATGGGGTGAGATAGAACTGGCCTATGCATTTGAACAGGGACATGTGATTGCCATTACTGGAACAAATGGAAAAACAACGACAACAGCTCTGACAGGTGAGATTATTAAAGCGTCAAATGAACCCACATTTGTCGTGGGCAATATTGGAAGTCCGTATACAGGAGAGGTCTTGAATACAACACCAAATTCTATAACAGTAGCAGAAATCAGTAGTTTTCAGCTGGAAACGATAGAGCGGTTCAGACCGACTGTAAGTGCTATTCTAAATATTACACCAGATCACCTTGATAGACATCATTCACTGGAAAACTATATCGCAGTCAAAGAAAAAATTGCAATGAATCAGACTGCAAATGAGACTATTGTCTTAAATTATGAAGATGAAGTGACACGTTCATTTGGAGAACGCACAAAAGCGAAGGTTGTATATTTCAGTTCGGCAAGAGTACTGCAGGACGGCTTTTATTTACAAAATGACATCATATATAAGGCTGTAAAGGGAGTTTCGGAGGCATTATTAAACATACATGATACATTGTTACTGGGTACACACAGCTATGAGAACATCATGGCAGCGATGGCAATGACTGATGCTTATGGGGTTTCTATGGATACGATTATTGAAGCAGTGAAGGTATTTCATGCTGTGGAACACAGAATCGAATTCGTGGCAGCGAGACGTGGCGTTGACTACTATAATGATTCCAAGGCCACCAATGTAGATGCAGCAATCAAAGGGATACAGGCAATGGTAAAGCCGACATACTTGATCGGCGGGGGATATGACAAGGGAGCGACCTATGATGAATGGATCGAGGCGTTTGATGGAAAGGTCAAGGAACTAATTCTGCTGGGGAAAACCAGAGAAGCCATTGCGGACTGTGCTAGAGCACACGGCTTTCATAGTATTGTTGTTGAAGAAAGCCTAGAAGAGGCCATGACGCATATTTCAGAGAAGGCCTCTGTAGGGG
Organism: uncultured Lachnospiraceae bacterium; assembly: GCA_964483545.1. GTDB lineage: Bacteria > Bacillota > Clostridia > Lachnospirales > Lachnospiraceae > JAAYYM01. The sequence goes on along the minus strand of CAZACC010000112.1, from coordinate 2,359 downwards.
ATGCCGTTTTATTATCGCCAGCATGTGCCAGCTGGGGAATGTTCAAAAACTATGAAGAGCGCGGCAGAATCTTCAAAGCACTGGTAAACGAACTCGGGGAGTGAATGATGCATGGCTGGAAGACGAGATGGAGTTAGGAGACAACGAACGAAACAGAAATTCTTTTTTGACTATACACTGTTGTTTATTGTCATCTTTTTAATATGCTTTGGCCTGATCATGCTCTACAGCACGAGCTCCTATGAGGCGAATCTTGATTTTGAAGACTCTGCATTTTTTTTAAAGAAGCAGATTAAGGCGACAATACTTGGTGTTATCGTTATGGTTATTGTTGCCGCCATAGATTACCATCTCTGGGAACGTTTTGCCATGTTGGCCTATATCGTATCAGCAGTTTTGATTGCTCTGGTCATGACTCCACTGGGCTATTCAGCCAATGGAGCCAGAAGATGGCTAAACTTGGGCGGTATGTCACTGCAGCCAGCAGAGGTCGCAAAGGTTGGTATGATTATCTTTTTTGCTTCATTAGTATGTAAGATGGGGGCTGGAATTAGGAATCGAAAAGGTTTTTTATTTACGGTATTATGGGCAGTTCCTATTTCTGCAGAGATTCTGTTCATTACGAGTAATCTAAGCTCTGCAATTATTATTTTCGGAATTGTACTGATGATGCTGTTTGTTGCAAGCCCTAATTACAAAGGCTACGTGATTGGTGCATTGTGCATTATATTTGTATCTGCGGTTATGGTATTGGCAATTTCCAAGGGCGTTATCCCAGAAGACCTGTCGTATCGATTTTCACGCATCAAGGCATGGCTGAATCCAGAAGCATATTCCAGCGGAAGTGGATTCCAGACACTGCAGGCTCTCTATGCGATTGGTTCAGGTGGACTGTTTGGGAAGGGGCTGGGACAGAGCATGCAGAAGCTTGGTTTTCTGCCCGAGGCGCAGAATGATATGATCTTTTCAATCATCTGTGAGGAACTCGGACTGTTTGGAGCTGCTGCTGTTATCATTTTGTTTCTGCTGCTGATCTGGAGATTCATGGTCATTGCAAATAATGCTCAGGATTTATTTGGGGCGCTGCTGGTAGTAGGAACCATGGCACATATGTCAATACAGGTCATACTGAATATTGCGGTTGTAACAAATTCCATTCCGAATACGGGTATTACGCTTCCATTTATCAGCTATGGAGGTTCGTCAGTTGTATTCCTGCTGATTGAGATTGGAATGGTTCTCAATGTATCAAGCAGCATCAAGCTTGAAAACAGTGGGCGGTAACAGGTTCGAGCAAGAGCAATTGTACAGCAGACGAAAAATTAAGCATTGATAGACAGGGATGAATCATGAGCAGAATACAGAAAATGTTTCTCATATCGGCTATTGTATTTGTCGTAGCGGGATTGCTGACCGTTGTCTTGAGGGCAAATTATACAGTGACAGCAGTTCAGGTCGATGGAAATGAACATTATACAGATGAGGAAATAGAGGCATTGGTGTTGGATGGAAAGTTTGGTAACAGCACCTTGTACTATTACTGGAAATACAGAAACCAGTCTATCGAGGATATACCGTTTATTGAGAAAATGGAGGTGGAGCTAAAATCTGCTGATACATTGGTGATTCATGTATATGAAAAAGCCATTGCTGGATACGTGGAATTTCTTGGAAGATATCTATATTTTGACAAGGATGGTATTATCGTTGAAAGCTCCACAGAGCAGATGTCAGGAATTCCATTCGTAACAGGGCTGACCTTTAATCATGTAGTCTTGCATGAAAAGCTGCCAGTGGAGGATGAGTCTGTCTTTAAATTGATTTTAAACATCACACAGCTGTTAACAAAATATGGAGTTGCAACGGATAGAATTTATTTTGACACAAGTGACCATATTACGTTATACTTTAAAAGTGCCAAAATTTATCTTGGAACAAGTGATAATCTGGATGAGAAAATAAACAAACTCCAGTATTTGCTGCCAAAGCTGAATGGACTGAGCGGAACACTTCATATGGAAAATTACTCCAGTGACCATGAAATGTTTACGTTTCAAAAGGATTAAAACTGGATGAATTGTTGCAAAATATACAAAAAATATAAGAAATATTTAAATTTAGGTTGATAAATCACTTAAAAAATTATATGATAGTATAAATATGAATGTATTATAGGTAGGAGTATAAATAAATATAAGCGTCGGTATAAGAAGGAGGAAGTAACCTTGCTTGAAATAAAAACGAACGAGGCTGAGTCTGCTGCAAAGATTATAGTAATAGGGGTCGGTGGAGCAGGTAATAACGCAGTAAATAGAATGATTGATGAAAATATAGCAGGAGTTGAGTTTATCGGGATCAA
>CAZACC010000111.1:0-6536 GCA_964483545.1 uncultured Lachnospiraceae bacterium | reverse complement strand
ATGCCATTATTATATTTATGGCATTCTATACACTCGAATGCTTTACGGTATTTAAATATGCATCAGAAGAAGAACGAAATGGGATCTACATCAGACAGAATATACTGATGTTTCTGATTCATTTTGTTTCTTTTGCTGTACTATGTCTGGAGACAAAGAACTCGATGCTGATTATCTTCTATGCTTTGCAGCAGATTACGCTGTTTGCAACGATTGCCTTGTATCGAGTGATTTATCCAAGAGCCAACAGACTGATTATCAATAATATGTGCTTGCTGTTAACAGTCAGTTTTATTATTCTGACTAGACTTTCCTATGACCGGTCAGTGAAACAGTTCAAAATAGTAGTTGTCTCTACTGTATTGACAATGTTTGTTCCTTATTTAGTAAAGAAAATTAAATTTATATCAAAATTTTCATGGATTTATGCTCTTGTTGGTTTAGGTGCATTGGGAGTCGTCATGATCCTCGGACAAGTGACGAATGGCTCTAAGATTTCCTATACAGTCGGTGGTTATACTTTCCAGCCATCCGAGTTTGTTAAGATCCTTTTTGTACTCGCCATTGCAGGTATGCTTACTAAATCAACAGATCTGTTTCATATCTTTATAACTGCATGTGTGGCAGGAGCACATGTACTGATTTTGGTAGTCTCTAAGGATTTGGGAAGTGCTTTGATTTTTTTCGTTGTTTATTTTGTGATGATATATGTTGCCACTAAAAATCCACTATATCTTCTGCTCGGGCTGGTGGGTGGAGCAGGAGCTTCAGTTGTGGCATACAGACTATTTTCACATGTCAGAGTACGTGTACAGGCATGGAAAGATCCGTTAGGAACAATCGAAAATGCGGGATTTCAAATTGCACAGTCTTTATTTGCAATCGGAACCGGAGGGTGGTTCGGTATGGGACTCGAGCAGGGTGCACCGAATAAGATTCCTGTGGTTGAAGCAGATTTTGTATTTGCAGCAGTTTGCGAAGAGCTTGGAGGTATATTCGGGGCATGTCTGATTCTTGTGTGTGTCAGCTGCTTTGTCATGTTCATGAATATATCCATGAAACTGAGGGATGATTTTTATAAGCTGATCGCAGTAGGATTAGCTGTCATGTATGCATTTCAGGTATTCCTGACAATCGGCGGTGTTACAAAATTCATACCACTGACAGGTGTTACACTGCCGTTAGTCAGCTACGGCGGAACATCTGTTTTGACGACACTGATTATGTTTGCAATCATACAAGGATTATATATATTAAGGGTGGATGATCATGTTCGGAAGACGAAAAAGGGAACGCGAAACAGAAGAGAATAGTGGAAAAACGACAAAAAGAAAAGTAGCTCAAACGAAAGGAAACAGGGAGATTGCAAATATCACCTATATTTTTGTTGCGCTATTTATTGTCATGATTGGTTACCTTATGTACTTTATTGCAGTGGACAGCAGCAGCGTCATCAATAATTCTTACAATTCAAGACAAGAGCTGCTCGCCCAAAAGACAGTCAGGGGCAAGATCTATTCATCAGATAGGCAGGTACTGGCGGAAACCATAGTCAATGCAGATAAAACCGAAACCAGAAATTATCCGTTCGGAGCTTTATTCGCTCATGCCGTAGGATTTTCTACACATGGCAAGACCGGAATTGAATCAATGGAGAATTTTAATCTTCTGACATCCAATGCATTTGTTACAGAACGTCTGCAAAACACGATTTCCGAAGAAAAGAACATTGGAGATAATATCATCACAACACTCGACCCTGCCCTGCAGAAAGTAGCTGGAGAGGCTATGGGTGTATATCGTGGAGCAGTGGTTGCCATGGATCCTGAAACAGGAAAGATATTAGCCATGGTATCAAAACCAGATTTTGATCCAAATACGATAGATGCCGAATGGGAGAGTGTAACAGCTGATACAGAAACAGGAGCATTAGTCAACCGAACCACACAGGGACTGTATCCAGGCGGTTCCACATTTAAGATCGTGACCATACTTGCCTACCTGCGAGAACATATGGAGGATTACGATCAATATGAATATAGCTGCAACGGACATTTTGAAAAGGACGGACAGATCATTAACTGCTATCATGGTATAAGCCATGGGCAGGTGAACCTGCAACAGTCGTTTGCTGATTCCTGTAATTCATCCTTTGCTAATATCAGTACACAACTAAATAGGAAGAAATTTCAGGATACCTGTCATGAACTTCTGTTCAATCAGGAATTATCTTTGAATTTTGCATGTAAGCAGAGTTATGTTCCGATTCAAGCAAACTCTGATCTGGAAGAAGTCATGCAGACAGCAATCGGGCAGGGTAAGACACAGGTTACACCGATGCATATGGCGATGATCACCTCGGCGATTGCAAATGATGGTGTTTTGATGAAGCCTTATCTGGTTGAAAGAATCGAAAATTATAATAAAGACGTAATCAAAGAATATAAACCAGATACTTATGGAAAGCTGATGACATCTGAAGAAGCAGGAATACTGCAGACATTTATGAAAGAGGTCGTTCAATCAGGTACTGGAACAAAGCTCAAAGGATTGGCATATGAGGCAGCTGGGAAGACAGGATCTGCAGAGTATACCACAGATAAAAGTGAAAGCCATGCGTGGTTTACAGGATATGGACAAATGGGTGATAAATCGATTGTAGTAACGATCGTCGTAGAAGGCGCTGGATCTGGCGGGGAGTATGCGGTTCCTATGGCGAAACGTATCTTTGATCAGTACTTCAGTCAGAACGGGTTATAATGTATGTTTAGGTGCTCTACAACAGCGATTCAATCGATAGGGATTTGTTCTGTGCCAGATCCACATAGTCATCACCGCAGCGAACCATTGGTCTTGAAAGATTTTGCTTGTTGATAAATATCACGACACCTTCACGACCGTCACTGAGTTTGACTTGTTTATTCATATATTCTTCGACCATGCGCTCTAGAAAGGTCATAATATAACCAGCATCATATTTTTGCAGTCCTTCATTTTCAAAAATACTGATCACCTTAAAAGGACACATAGGCTCGCGATATGAGCGGAAAGAGGTCATTGCTTCATAGGAGTCTAAAATGGCAATCATTTTTGCATATGAATCTATCTCGGAGAGTGCAAGCTTTTGAGGATAGCCCGAGCCGTCACAGCGCTCATGATGCATCAAGGCTGCCTGTTTGATATGATCATCAATATCCAAGTTTTTTATGATATGATACCCATGAAATGCGTGCGTTTTTACAAGATCAAACTCAAGATTACTGAGTTTTTCCTTTTTCCAAATAATATCATGCGGAAGAAGAAATTTTCCAATATCATAATAAAAACCACATAAAATCAAAGTATTTAACTTTTCTTCGTCGAATTTGAGCCAGTAACCAAACGTATTACAAAGCAGTGCCACATTCAGACAATGGGAATAGGTCATATCGGTTTCATCATGCTGCAGAACATATAGCATTTCTATAATGGTGGATTTCTGTCTGGCAAAGGGTGTAATGATATTGTTAGTCAGCTTCAGCAGATCGGAATTATTCATGGGAACTTTTTTATAGATGAATGAATCGACAGCTACCTTCCAAGCGACAAAGTTCGTAGCATAAACATCCTCAAACTGTTTGAAAGCTTTGCTGACTTTCAGCTTCTCAAAATAGGTAGGAACATAGTCTTCATCTTCTTTGATACTGACAATAGTAATAGAATGTGCCTGTATTTTTTTGATCATATGAATATCCAAAACGGTATTCTTTTTCATAATGACTTTGCCTTGATAGTCAATGACATCTTCAGCAAGTTCCATCTGAGGCTTCAAAGCAATTGCAGCTACATTTTCCAATATGAGTCACTCCCTCTCAATTTATAATCTTAGTATAGAAACTTTTGGAATAATTGTCAACGCAAGAATTGATGGAAAATATCTGATGTTCATGCTATACTTGTGTAGTATTTAGAGCCCTATTACAATCAACGGAGATATCAAAATGCTCTTTTATCATGATTTATATACAAGTGATTCATACACAGAAAAAAAAGATAAGGTTATCTGGAAACTGAAGCATCATGCAGGAATGGTAGGAACCTACGTGATTACCTTGGCAACAAACGGAGAGGATCTGTTTGATATCTGTCATAATGCCGTTCTGATGCAGCCGCACTATCGTAATGCGGAGCTTTATATTGTGGGTATTGCAGACGGGAAACGTGAAGCAATGGCGTTGGTACAGAAAATCATAGAAGATGTTTATGAAAAAACGGGGAGTTATGAAAACATCAGAGCATGTCTGGAGGACAGAAAATGCTACAGCTAATATTACTTATATTGAAGGTGATAGGTCTTGTACTGCTTTCCATAATCGGACTACTACTCTTTATGGTTATGTTGGTGTTGTTTGTACCAGTCCGCTATCGAGGAATCCTGCATTATCATGATGCACTGACAGCACAGGTGCGACTTTCATGGTTATTGCATATTATCAGTGTGAGAGTCATTTATGCAGATGGTGAATTTAAGAAAATCTTACGAATTTTCGGGATTCCATTGAAAAAGAAAGAAAAGAAGCAGCGGACAGAAAAGAAGAAAAAGACAGATCAGAAGAATCAGACAGCAGACGAAGTAGTGACGCAAGAGCGCTCAGAAGAAATAGAAGATCGACTAGAAACAAAAGCTCCAGAGGAACAAACAGAGAAGGAGATTGTCTCCGAGAAACCGCCAAAGGAGGAAATACCTGAAAAAGAGAAAAAACTAACTTTGATCACAAAGTGGAAACAATTCATCAAAATGTTGTATGACTTTTTTCATAAGATACAATATACAATTAGAAATATATATGATAAAATAGGTGAAATAAAAGAAAAAATTGAGTATTATATTGATTTTTTACAAGATGAACACAACCAGAGTGCATTTGGACTGCTGCTCAATCAAGTCGGAGTATTGCTAAGGCATGTAAAGCCAAGACGGTTTCGGGCTGATTTGAAGATTGGGACAGAGGATCCAGCTACAACGGGTACGATTCTGGCTATACTGGGCATTATTTATCCGTTCTTTAACGGCGGTATGCATATTACACCATTTTATGATCAGACAGTATTTGAGGCTGATACGGATTTTCGTGGGAGAGTGACTGGCGTTGTGCTTTTAAAGACAGCATGGAAGGTTTATTTTGATCAAGATTTCAAACAATTGTTGAATGCATTTAGAAATAAGGAGGATGAATAATAATGGCAAATAACAACAATATAACTGAAGTGGTAAATTCTCTGATTAAGGGTATGGATGGATTTCTGACTTCCAAGACAGTTGTCGGAGAAGCAACAAGGATCGACGACACAATCATACTGCCGTTTGTGGATGTTTCATTTGGCGTTGGAGCAGGCGAGTTTAACAATGAAAAAAAGAGCAATGGTGGCGGTGGCTTGAGTGGAAAGATGTCTCCGAGTGCGGTATTGGTGATTCAGAATGGCAGTACGAGACTTGTTAACATCAAAAACCAGGATAGTATGACGAAGATACTAGATATGGTACCAGATTTGGTAAATAAATTTACAACCAAGAAAGAGGATGAGCAGGTATCGGATGAGGATGCAGTCAGTGCAGCATTTGATTGATTGCTTCCCAAGGATATTGAACTATTAAAAAAACAACCTTGCGGTTGTTTTTTTAATAGTTCAATTATGCTCTTTCAACTCTGTTTGATTTTAAACAATTTGTACAAACATGAAGTCTTCTTGGTGTACCGTTAACCATACATTTTACTCGTTTCACATTTGAATTAAAAATTCTATTTGATCTTCTATGAGAATGGCTGACGTTGTTACCAAAAAGAGCACCTTTACCACAAATATCACATTTAGCCATTATTGCACCTCCTCTGACTTCATATAGTCTCGCAACAAAAATCATTTTATCAGAAGTTTTGTATAAATGCAAGCAAAACATGAAAGAAAACAACAGGAAATAAAATTATGTGTATTTTTGTGTTTCATTTTTATCATAAAGCGGTTATAATAGGATAGGATTATGAAGCAGAATATATAATGGAGGTAAACTATATGAAGGGCCAAATGAATACACAGGTTGGAAATATCGTGATTGATACAGAAGTAATCGCACAGTATGCAGGCACAGTTGCAGTAGAGTGTTTTGGTATAGTAGGTATGGCTGCCGTCAGTGTAAAGGACGGGTTGGTGAAGCTTCTGAAAAAGGAAAGTATCACACATGGAATCAGCGTGTCTCTTGAGGATAATAAGTTCATACTCGACTTTCATGTAATTGTATCTTATGGTGTCAGCATTCTTGCAGTATCTGATAATCTGATCAGTAATGTTAAATATAAGGTAGAAGAGTTCACCGGACTGGATATTGATAAAATCAATATTTATGTTGAAGGCGTTCGTGTGATTGATTAGAGATCAACTAGGAGGAATAAGATGGCAATTCAAACAATCGATGCCAAAACATTTGCGAAGATGTTTCTGGCTGGCGCAAACCGATTAGAGGCAAAGAAAGAATGGATCAATGAACTAAATGTATTTCC
>CAZACC010000110.1:2507-6794 GCA_964483545.1 uncultured Lachnospiraceae bacterium | reverse complement strand
TGGGAAGATAATGTACGTCGGGTCGAACCGTATACGCCTGGAGAGCAGACGAAGAATCCAGATATAATCAAATTGAATACAAATGAGTGTCCATACCCACCGTCACCAAAGGTGGTACAGATGGCAAGAGAGATGGATATCGAAAAACTTCGGTTATATCCGGATCCGAACGTAACAGATTTGAATGAAGCATGGGCAGAGTATTGTCATCTGCAGCCAAATCAGGTGTTTTCAGGAGTCGGATCAGATGATGTGCTTGCAATTGCTTTTCTAACCTTTTTCTATGGAAAGAAGCCAATTCTATTTCCAGACATTACTTATTCTTTTTATGATGTATGGGCAGATTTATTCCGCATTCCGTTTGCAACAAAGGCACTTGATGAGCAGTTTAAGCTTCGTAAAGAGGACTATTTTGGAGAAAACGGTGGTGTGGTCATTGCCAATCCAAATGCACCTACGGGTGAAGAAGCGGATCTTGCTGAAATAGAAGATATTATTCGACACAATCCCGACTCTGTAGTAATCGTAGATGAGGCATATGTTGACTTTGGAGCACAGTCTGCAATTCCGTTAATAGATAAGTATGAGAACCTACTTGTGGTTCAGACATTTTCCAAGTCATGGGCATTGGCAGGACTCCGTATTGGATTTGCCATGGGAAATAAGAAGCTAATTCGGTATATGAACGATGTTAAATTCTCATTTAATTCTTATACTATGAACACAACTGCCATTCGTCTTGGTACAGCTGCCATTCATGATGCGACATATATGCACAAGGTTGTGGCAAAAACCATGGATACGCGAGAACGTGTAAAACCATTATTACGAGAATTCGGCTTTACACTTGGAGATTCTAAATCAAACTTTGTGTTTGTTTCCCATCGCTCTGTGCCTGCATCTGAGCTATTTCAGATGCTTCGAGAGCATGATATTCTTGTGAGATATTTCAGTAAACCGGAGCGGATCAGTAATTATCTGCGCATCTCCATCGGAACAGATGAGCAGATGGACAGACTGCTGAAAGTGTTGCGGGAATACCTGAAAATAGATAATGCAAAAGTATAATACAAAAGAACACTGCAAAAGAAAGGAAATATTAAATTATGATTAAACATTATCTGTGGGTAGCATTTATTTCTATGCTTCCGTTGATTGAACTTCGTGGAGCGATTCCAGTCGGCGTGGGTCTGGGGCTTCCAATTGTACCAACTTATATTGTTGCCGTACTGGCCAATATGATACCAGTACCTTTTATTTATCTATTTGCACGTAAAGTTCTGGAGTGGGGTGCAGATAAGAAGTTCATTGGAAAGTTCTTTACGTTTTGTCTTGAAAAGGGTGAAAAGGGTGGTCAGGCGTTGCAGTCCAAAGCTGGCAAAGGGTTGTTCATAGCACTCTTGATTTTTGTGGGAATTCCTCTTCCTGGAACCGGTGCATGGACCGGAACACTGGCAGCCAGCATTTTGGATATGGATTTTAAGTCCAGCGTATTTGCAGTATTGGGAGGAGTTTTGATGGCAGGAATTATCATGGGTCTTGCCAGTGCAGGATTGTTTGGAGCCATTGGGGCAATCTTTTAGATAAGAAAAAGGTGTATAGATATGGATGCATATACAGGGTTTGCAAGTGTATATGATTTATTTATGGATGATGTGCCATATGATGAGTGGTGTGAGTATGTAAACACTCTGCTGGGTGATTATAAAATAACAGATGGTATTATATTGGATTTGGGCTGCGGGACGGGAAAATTCACGGAATTGATGGCTCATAAAGGCTTTGATATGATTGGTGTGGATGCAGCCGAGGAAATGCTTGCGATTGCGAGAGAACGCCAAGCGGATTCTGGTTTGGACATTTTGTATTTGCTTCAGGATATGTGTGCATTTGAATTATATGGGACAGTTGCAGCAGTAGTCAGTATCTGCGACAGTATAAATTATATCACCGGGGAAGAAGATTTGCTGCAGGTATTTAAACTTGTCAACAATTATTTAGATCCCGGTGGTTTGTTTATTTTTGATTTGAATACAGAATACAAATATCGAGAAGTACTGGCAGACAATGTATTTGCAGAGAAACGTGACGAAGGAAGCTTTATCTGGGAGAATTTCTACGACGAACAGGATAGAATCAATGAGTATGATTTGACCCTGTTTATCAAGGAAGGAATCCATCCGTATGCAGAACAAAAAGAAACAGAACAAATAGAAACAGAACATAGTCTAAGGGATTTAAAGCAGGATAATTCTGAACAGGGTTGTAGTGATTGGTATCATAAATATGAGGAAACACATTACCAAAGGGCATATTCGTTGGATGAGATTAAAAATCTGCTTCAAGAAGCCCATTTAGAGTTTGTTGCCGCTTACGATGCCTTTACGAGAAATCCAGTTCGGAAAGACAGCGAGCGTATCTATATCATTGCTCGCGAACATACAAAGTAAAATTACATATGAATAACGGACTACCAGGCAAGCCAAAAACCAAGCAAGTCAAGAGCAGCCAAGCAAGCCAAGAGCAGCTAAGCAAGCCAAAAGCAGCTAAGCAAGCCAAAAGCAGCTAAGCAAGCCAAAAGCGGCCAAGCAAGCCCAAAGCAACTAAGCAAGCCAAAAACTAGGTGGGTTTGGCATAGAATAAGATAGGAAATAGGACATTATGAGTGATTACAGAGAAGATTACATTATAAGAGCGATGGCGGCGAACAGCCAGATTAGGGCATTTGCAGCGACGACAAGAAATCTAGTGGAGGAAGCTAGGAGCAGGCATGATACCAGTCCTGTAGTGACAGCGGCACTAGGCAGATTGTTGACAGCAGGAGCCATGATGGGCACGATGCTGAAGGGGGAGAAAGATATTCTAACACTGCAGATCAAAGGCAGTGGACCTGTGAAGGGCCTGACTGTAACAGCAGATGCACAGGCTAATGTCAAAGGATATGCAATTGAACCAGTCGTAATATTGCCAGCAAATAACAAAGGCAAGTTGGATGTAGCCAGTGCAGTTGGACAGGGAATTCTCAGTGTTATTAAGGATATGGGCATGAAAGAGCCTTACAACGGGCAGACTGTATTACAGACAAGCGAGATTGCGGAAGACCTTACATACTACTTTGCCACCTCAGAGCAGGTTCCGTCATCGGTTGGGCTAGGCGTACTAATGGAGCGTGACAATACAGTAAAACAGGCAGGTGGATTTATCATCCAGCTGATGCCATTTGCAGACGATGCAGTCATCACAGCATTGGAACAGAGACTTTCAGAGGTTCAGTCTGTGACGGCAATGCTGGATGCAGGTAATACGCCAGAGATGATCCTAGAACAGCTGCTGGATGGTTTAGATGGTGCAAAGCTTGAAGTATTGGACAGAGTTCCGACAAGGTTTTATTGCAACTGCGATAAAAAACGGGTAGAGAAGGCGATTATCAGTGTCGGGAAAAAGGATATTCAGGAAATGATACAGGACGGTAAAGAGATAGAGGTCAAATGCCACTTCTGCAATGCCGCCTATATCTTCAGTGTGGATGAATTGAAGGACATCTATCAGCGAGCTAAATAAGGAGGACAATATCATGCAGAATGGATTTATAAAGGTAGCGGCAGTCACACCAAAGATCAAGGTAGCGGATCCAAAATATAATGGAGCAGAAATCTGCAGACTGATGGAGGAAGCCATACAAAAAGGTGCAAAGATCATTGTGTTTCCAGAGCTGTGTCTGACAGGTTATACCTGTGGTGATTTATTTCTGCAGAATTTGCTTCTAAATGAGACTAGAAAAGAATTAAAACGTATTATAACTTTTACAGAAAATAAGGATGCACTGGTGTTTATCGGACTTCCATTAGAACATGCGGCTAAATTGTATAATGTAGCAGCTGTTATTTATAATGGAGAACTGAGGGCATTTGTGCCTAAGACCAATATACCTAATTATTCGGAATTTTATGAGGTTAGGCATTTCACAGAGGGCTCCAAAGAGGCTGAATGGATAGAGTTTGAGGGAAAGCAGGTTCTGTTCGGTACAGATATTTTATTTGAAAGTAAGGAATTGGAAGGACTATCAATCGCAGCTGAGATTTGCGAGGATGTATGGGTTCCAAATCCACCTAGTACAGCACATGCATTGGCAGGTGCTACGATTATTGTCAATTTATCAGCCAGCAATGAGACGATTGGAAAGGATGCATATCGCAGACTGCTGGTAGAGTCAGCGTCAGCAAGATTGCTTTCAGCTTATATTTATGCGAGTGCAGGAGAGGGAGAGTCCACACAGGATGTTGTATT
>CAZACC010000110.1:0-2407 GCA_964483545.1 uncultured Lachnospiraceae bacterium | reverse complement strand
CGATGCAATGCAATTTTAAATATCCAATCCATGGGCTTGAAGAAACGCTATGAGCACATCGGTTGCAAACAGGCTGTCATCGGGATTTCAGGAGGACTGGATTCTACACTGGCACTTTTAGTGACGACTAGGACATTTGATATGCTCGGACTGGATCGAAAAGGAATCATGGCAGTGACGATGCCTTGCTTCGGAACGACCGATAGAACATATCAGAATGCATGTAAGCTGGCAGAAAAGCTAGGTACCACGTTCAGAGAGATTGATATCAAAGCTTCTGTGACACAGCATTTCTTGGATATATCACATGACGTAGAAAATAAAAATGTGGTCTATGAAAATGGACAGGCTCGGGAACGGACGCAGATACTGATGGACATTGCAAATGAAATTGGGGCACTTGTCATCGGAACTGGGGATATGTCTGAGTTGGCACTGGGATGGGCGACCTATAACGGAGATCATATGTCTATGTATGGCGTGAATACAGGTGTTCCAAAGACGCTGGTTAGGCACCTAGTACAGTTTTATGCAGATACTTGCGGAGATGATGAACTGAAGACAGTGTTGTATGATGTACTGGATACGCCGGTCAGTCCAGAGTTGCTGCCTCCGACAGATGGAAAGATTTCACAAAAGACAGAAGATATCGTGGGTCCTTACGAACTCCATGACTTCTTCTTATACTATATGCTTCGTTTCGGTTATGAGCCGGAAAAGATTTATCGTGTAGCCAAACTTGCATTTGTAGGAGAGTATGATGATGCCGTGATCCTAAAATGGTTGCGCACCTTCTACGATCGGTTCTTCAGCCAGCAGTTCAAGCGTTCCTGCCTGCCTGACGGTCCCAAGGTTGGCTCTGTGGCTGTTTCACCGCGTGGAGATCTGCGTATGCCGTCCGATGCTTCTGTTCGTATCTGGAAAGAGCAGCTGGGAAAATTGAAATAAAAAACACGTGCTATGCAGCCAAATTATCAAAACTTTTTAAACAAAACATATGAATATTTGCAGATGCAATGACCAAAATGAAAGCGGCAGCTGAAGATAGAGGAGTACCAATATGGATGATCATAAAATTCGCTGTGCCTGGGGTGACACCTGGGCAAGCTGTAAAGACAGTGATCCGCAGATGCGTGAATATCACGATACGGAATGGGGCAAGCCTTGTCACGATGAGCAAAAACTTTTTGAAATGCTTACACTTGAAGGCGCACAAGCCGGGCTATCATGGGCGACCATTCTGCATAAACGCAAAAACTACCGTGAGGCCTTCGATCACTGGAATATTGAAAAAATAGCAGCATATGACGAAGATAAAATAGCCACACTACTTCTTGATGCGAGAATTGTGCGCAATCGCTTGAAAATCTGTTCTGTTGTGACAAATGCGCAGGCAGTGCTGAAACTTGGTTCTCTGAACGACTACATATGGGGCTTTACTAAGGGCAAACAAATAATAAATGAATGGGTAGAGATGTCCGAAATCCCGACAAAGACAGAGCTTTCTGACTGCATCAGCAAGGACATGAAAAAACGAGGGTTCAAGTTCGTTGGCAGTACAATTATTTATTCCTATTTGCAAGCAATTGGCGTGATTAACGATCACGTGTTAAGCTGTGATTTTAGAGGGTGTTAATAGGGATGGATCTCAGAACATCATTGACAATTTGGGGAAGTATTTGGTATGATGTTTGTGGACAATGGCGTTCTCGAAAGCGGTAACAGATATATCGCTGTTTAGAGGGTGCTTTTTTATTATACGGGGACAACCAAAGGAGAAAGACTATGAATCATTATTCAAGAGAAGACATTATGCGAATTGTAGATGAGGAGGATGTGGAATTTATCCGCCTGCAGTTTACCGACATTTTTGGCAATCTGAAAAATGTAGCGATTACCTCGAGCCAGCTGGAGAAAGCCTTGAACAATCAGTGCATGTTTGATGGATCTTCTATAGAGGGATTTGTACGGATTGAAGAGTCAGATATGTACCTATATCCAGATTTGGATACATTCTGTATATTTCCGTGGAGGCCGCAGCAGGGCAAAGTCGCACGTCTGATCTGTGATGTATATAATCCAGATGGAACACCATTTGCAGGCGATCCGCGCTATATATTAAAGAATGAAATTCAGAAAATACAGGATCTCGGCTACAATTTTGATGTAGGCCCAGAGTGTGAATTTTTCCTGTTTCATACAGATGAAAATGGTCTGCCAACAACGATCACACATGAGAAAGCCAGCTACTTTGATTTGGGACCCATAGATCTCGGTGAAAATGCAAGACGTGACATGGTATTGACTCTTGAGGATATGAATTTTGAGGTGAAGGCATCCCATCATGAGGTAGCACCTGCCCAGCATGAAATAGATTTTAAATATGATGAAGCACTGAGAACTGCAG
>CAZACC010000109.1:0-6882 GCA_964483545.1 uncultured Lachnospiraceae bacterium | reverse complement strand
TTAATTATACATTTATTTTACATTAAATATACATTTGAGATAATTTCTGTATAAATATACATTTGAGGTGATTTCTGAGGTGATTTCTGAGATGATTTCCTCTGTCACTATGATAACAAAAAAAGAAAGAACCCACCCCATGAGGGTTTGTCCTTTCTCTTTTTCTCTTTTATTCTGCCAGAGTTGCACCCATCGCACGACAAGCTGCTTGTGCCGTGTCATCTGGAGCATCACAGCAAATCACGCTCTCACAGGCAAGAAAAACGCCTGCATCATCGCAGTCCTTTTCCCATGTTCTCATCCATTCACCGTCACCCCAGCCATAGGAACCGAACAGTGCGACTTTCTTTCCTCCAAGCTGATTGATGCAAGAATCGAACATCGGTGCAAATTCACTTTCCTCCAGCACCTCGGCACCCATAGCCGCACAGCCAAATGCGATAGCATCCAGCGTGGAAAGCATGGAGTTGTCAAACTCTGCTGAGGTCAGCATCACTGCGTCACCGCCCGCTGCCTTTGCACCCTCCAGCACGGCGGCAGCCATGGCCTCGGTATTTCCTGTGCCGCTCCAATAAACAATTACTATTTTTTTCATGTTAAATCCAACCTTTCTTTGTTTTTTATAATCAAACTGCGACTGTGAGCCGTTCCACTGGAACGCCCATGGCCCATTGTTTACAATAAAGTTCCGTACACTTCCTATACCGCTCAAATTGTAGCTTTGCCGCCGCTTCATCTCCATAGACCTTCCAGCAGCCAACGCATTTGCAGTTTCTGGCTTTGTTTTGGATGAAACCATGCACATCCTCTGGAGGATAGCTGAGGAACAGCCCAATCTCATGTGGGAATCCTTCGCCGCTATTCAGCCTGCGAATCAGCTCCAGAACACACTTCTCTGCTCGTTCACTTTGATATCCCGCTTCTCGAAGTAGCTGACGAGCTTCCTCGTCTGATAAATCCGATGCGAGATTGTTCGGGCGAAATACATAAATCAGTACCTTTTCTTCTGAATATCGTAACGGAATCATACGAAGTCCCTTTGGTACGAGCTTTTTGTTCAATCGTCTTATATCGTTTAAGAGTTCCTGTCGGGTGGAATAGTCACAGGTAAAAATATTTCCTGTTTTAATACCCGCCAGCGTGGGAGCGCAATGCCTGATAACCATCTCTACTGACATACTGCATCCCTCCCAACATGTATTTCTAAAATATCCTTTAAGGCCGATATGGAACTTGTCCGACAGCGGGCAATTACCGTGTCTGTACCCTTCATTTCACTCATGGCACTATTCACCATCTTATGGGACATCGTACTGGTAAAAAAAATCATCAGGTCAGGGTTCCCCAGCTTTCGTTTCAGGTTTCCGATTGGTTTTGCGAATATTTTTACCTGACATTGATATTCCTGACATAGTTCCTTATATCGACGCTCCATACATTGATTGCCGCCCAATATGACTACGCTCATTGGTCATCTCCTTTCTTTAGTTAGTTATAGTTAACTACCGCTTTTAAATATAAGCGTCCTAGGACGCTTTGAATACGATGGTTATTGTACCGAATAAATGAAGTCTTCTCCACTCCAAAAAGGTGAATGAGGCTCCATTTAGACATTTGGTCCAACAAATTAATTTATATTTGTCATCCAGTCTCATTCAAGCTTTTTTCGACTTCTCTATATTCTGCCGGTGAGACGCCCATCACGTCACGAAATGCCTTGGCAAACTTGCTGCCGTTATCATAGCCGAATCGTCCAGCGATATCGAGAATGGTATGATTGGTCTGTTTCAGCATACGTGCTGCTTCCTGCATTTTCTGCGTCCGCACAAACGAATACACAGAGGTTCCGTACACGCTTTTGAAGCTGCTCTTAATCTGCGTCCCAGAAACATGAAAGTATACTGAGAGCTGATCAATGGTAAAGCGGCTGTCCATGTTCTCCGTAAGATAGCGGCATACGCGCTTTGCAAGAACAACCTTAGACTTCGGAACACTCCTTTGCACCGAGGGCTCGCCATGTGGGTCAATGCCGCTCAAAAACAAAAGGATTTCCAGCACTTTTACTTTGAAATATCCCTTTCGGATAGATTCGGGAACGGAATAAAGCTCCAAAAAGACATGCTCCAGCTCAGGCTTAGCACGCATCACAAAGCAGGTGTCTCCACCACAAAACTTGTCGATTAGCACTGCTGGTCTTACATTCACATCCTTTAGAAAACAGGAAAAACAGTCTGGTGTACGCTCTACATCGATCATGATGGAAATCCCGTGATAATGGCTGCTAGGAAAATAGAAGTCGTGCCCTGTATCCCCTTTACGGCTGATGGATACATCCCCCTGAGAGAGATAAAAAAAATCATCCCGAAATTCACATTCGATGCGTCCTTCCAAGCAGTGATTGATCTCGATGATATCCCCAATATCTGCACACCCGATTCTGCATTTTCGAATATGCACATCGTTATAGACCAAGTGAATGCCAGGAAAGACCTCGTAGCTGGTCATCACAACATCACCACTATCGTTGGCAATGCGGAACACGGTACAGTCTTCCTTGCGGCGCACAATCTTCACATCACAGCCATAGAGTTCTTTTTCACGCCTTGTCGCAGTCATCTGTACTGATCTCACTTTCTTCGTCTTTTCGACTGCTTTGCTAACGAATACTCAAAAATAGGTTAGTAATATCTAACTTATTTTTAGTTTAATGCCACTAACTCGAAATGTCAAGCTGAGAATGAACACCTAAAAGCAGTATAAAATGATACAAAAAACAATGGCTCTCGGGAACTTATTTGATCGTCATTGACTATATAACAAAATTCAGTTATAATTTTGTTATATAAAGGAGGTGTTCCTATGCCCACCATTAAATCAAGTGCAGAATTGCGTAACAACTATAATGAAATATCCTCTCTCTGCCACACTTATGCTGAACCCGTTTTCATTACTAAAAATGGAAAAGGTGATTTAGCAGTTATGAGCATTGAGTCCTACGAAGAATTAAACAGCCGCTTTGAATTATACGGACTGATAAAAGAAGGAATGGATGATATTGCAGATGGCAATACCCGCCCCTTCTCTGAGGCAATTTCTTCTATAAGGAACAGACGAAACCGATGACGTATGAGATCCATATCACCACCGCTGCGGAACGGGATCTTGCCGGTGCCTCAGACTATATAGAATTCGTTTTGAAAAATCCAACGGCGGCTGATGATTTACTGGATGAAGCTGAAAAGCAGATTTCTTCTCTTGCTGAATATCCAGAAAAGTATAAACTGGTTGATGATCCAGTCTTATCTTCCTGGGGAATACGCTTTGTAATGGTAAAAGGATATCTTGCCTTCTACATCATTTCAGAAGAATTGAATCGTGTTATTATTGTGCGTTTCCTCTTTCAGAAAAGTAACTGGGCTTCCATCCTACGTCGTGGAATTGAAGCCTTGCAAACCCTCATAAATAAAAGAAAGTTGACAAATTCTCTTTCGAAAACTTGTCAACTTATCTTGATGGACCTGGCGGGAGTTGAACCCGCGTCCGAAAGCCCTTTCATTAAGAATTCTCCCATCACAGTCATTCATTTAACATTCCCTCTGTACAACGCCGAATGACAGGCTCTGTACTTCAGTAGCTTCATAAGTTCTTTTATCTCCTCAAAGCTTTGGAGACAAAGTGCCTTGCTTAGTTGATGCCGGATTCTTAAATCGCAAGTAATCTAAGGCCGACAAGCGGCAGACTAGGCTGCTGCTAACGAATAATTATCGTTTGCGTTTAATTTTAAGTTTCGGTTGTTTAATGTGATACCGAATCACAGATGGCTATCCTAATTTCCAAACCCCCGTCGAAACCGGTACAAGCCCGAATGATGCACACTCAGTCTATATGCAACGTGGTACACGGTTCATAAACGATTTGTATTACTATTAGTATACATGATAATCTCTCGAAAAACAATAAATCTGCAGTTAAATATTTATGATATTTATGATTTAATAAAGATTTTTAACCTTAAAGTCCTTTTCTGCTTCTCTTCTTTGATCCTTTTTTGCAATATCCTGTCTCTTATCATAGAGCTTCTTACCCTTTGCAAGTCCAATCTCTACCTTTACGAGGCGACCCTTTAGATAGACCTGCAGAGGAGCAATCGTATATCCCTGCTGTGCAATCTTACCCATGAGCTTATTGATCTCAATCTTATGAAGCAACAACTTTCTTGTACGTAGTGGATCCTTGTTGAAAATATTTCCCTTTTCATAAGGACTGATATGCATACCGTAGATATAGACCTCTCCACGGTCAATCTTAACATATGCTTCCTTAATGCTGCATTTGCCAGTACGCAGGGACTTCACCTCCGTACCGCTCAATGAGATGCCTGCCTCATACTTATCCTCTATAAAATAATCAAAATATGCTTTTTTATTATTTGCAATCAGTTTGATGCTGTCCTTGCCCATTTTTATGCCTCCTCGGCAATGATGAAGTCAATCGTCCTATTATCTTTATCGGTTCCATTCACGGTAACCTGAAGCTTTTCACCTAGTTTATAAGTCCTGTGTGTTGCCTCTCCTACCATTTCATACGTATTCTCGTTGTATCTGTAGTAATCACCTGTCAGCTTGGAAACATGCACCAGTCCCTCGATAGTATTCGGAAGCTCTACATAGATGCCCCATGCCGTGATCCCTGATATAACGCCCTCATAGGTCTCTCCGATACGACTTTCCATATACTCTACCTTTTTCAACTTTTCAGTTTCTCGTTCTGCCTCGTCTGCCCTGCGCTCCATCTCACTGGAGTGCTTGGCAACCTCAGGAAGTATCTTCTCATAATGCTCGATACGTTTATCCTTTAGTCTGCCGCGCAAGTTTTCTTTGATAATTCTATGAATCTGCAGATCTGGATACCGTCTGATCGGCGAAGTAAAGTGGCAGTAATACTGGCAGGCCAGTCCGAAGTGACCAGAGCCAACTGTCGCATACTTTGCTTTCTGCATGGATCGTAGCGTCAATCTGCTGATTAGAGCTTCCTCAGGTGTGTCCTCAATATTCGTCAACAGCTTCTGCAGCTCCTTCGGATGGATCTTCTCATCCTTGATCTTAATCCCGTATCCAAAATTCCGTATGAAGACAGCAAGCTTCTGTATCTTCTCTGGATCTGGATTCTCATGGCATCTGTATACGAACGGCAGTTCCAGCCAATAGTAATCCTGTGCTACCGTCTCATTGGCAATCAGCATAAATTCTTCTATCATCCTTGTAGCAACATTACGTTCATATGGCTTGATTTCAATAGGATGTCCCTCTTGATCCAGGATCATCTTAGTCTCTGGAAAGTCAAAGTCAATCGAGCCTCTTTTTTTCCTCTTTTCGCGAAGAATCGCTGCCAGTTGTTCCATTTCCTTAAACATAGGAACTAGAGGTTCATACTCCTTGATCTGTTCCTCATCATGCAGGGCTAAAATAGCATTGACGGCTGTATAACTCATACGGCGGTCTACCTTGATGACAGTCTCTGCGATTTGATGATGAATGACTTTTCCAGATTCATCAATCGTCATGATGCAACTCAATGCCAGCCTGTTTTCTTCTGCATTAAGCGAGCAAATTCCGTTTGACAGCTTGTGTGGCAGCATCGGAATCACACGGTCGACTAGATAGACACTGGTTCCTCGCTTCAATGCCTCCTTGTCCAATGCACTCTTTTCCTGAACATAATTGGTGACATCTGCAATATGCACTCCTAAATGATATACATTTCCTTCTTTTGTGACGCTGACGGCATCATCCAGATCCTTGGCGTCTTCTCCGTCAATTGTAACCATACATACATCTCTCAGATCTATTCGTCCCTCCATATCAGCCTCTGATACTTCATTCGATACGTTTTCGACCTGATACATAATCTTGTCTGAAAACTCCACGGGTAGATCATAATTTTTCACGATTGACATGATATCAACACCTGGATCATTTACATGTCCGATGATCTCGATGATTTTGCCCTCAGGGCTCTTACGTTTTGAACCATAGTCTGTGATTTCCAAGACCACCTTATGTCCGTCTACTGCCCCCATAGATGCCTCTGCTGGCACAAAGATATCCTCCGAAAATTTATGATTATCTGGAATTACAAATCCATAATTCTGCTTTATTTTCTCATATCTTCCTACGAGCTTATTTGTTGCACGCACCGTGACCTTGAGGATAGTTGCCTCCTGACGTTTCCCATGCCTGCCAGTAATCAGAGCCGCCTCTACTGTATCACCATGCATGGCTCCGTGCACTTCTTTTTCAGAAACATACAGATCCTGTTCTCTTCCTTCTACTTCGATAAAGCCAAAGCCTTGCTGCGTAGATGCAAAAATGCCGGTTATATTCTTTGACTCAGCAATAGAATACTTTCCTTTTTTTGAAACCTGGATTTTCTCCTGCTCTAACAGTGACTCCAATACTTCTTTAAATTCTTCTCTATCCTTTTTCTTAACCTGCAGCATAATTGCAAGTTCTTTCTCTTTCATAGGAACATATAATTCATTTCCCATCAAATCCAATATTAACTTTTCTTTTTCTGTTTTTTTATTACCCAATCTTTTCTCCTGTATATTCATAATCCTGTTGAACTAAAAAACACTCTTGTTAATCCAAGAGTGTTTGTCGTCTTCTAAAATCTATTCAGGTTCAGCACGATTGCCAATACCATAAAGCCGATTGCAAGGTATCTGGTAATCTTGACAAGTGCGCCCTCCATGGAACGTCCCTTGTTCTTACCCCAGTAAGTCTCAGCTGCTCCGCTGATAGCTCCCAGTCCAGCCGATTTACCTTCTTGAAGAAGTACGATTGCGGATAATGCAATCGATACAATGATAAACACTATTGT
>CAZACC010000108.1:5114-6927 GCA_964483545.1 uncultured Lachnospiraceae bacterium | reverse complement strand
GCTAAGCAGAAAGCAGACCTTGGTGAACCAGTAGAGATGAAGCTAAGCAGAAAGCAGACCTTGGTGAGCCTGTAGAGATGAAGCTAAGCAGAAAGCAGACCTTGGTGAACCAGTAGAGATGAAGCTAAGCAGAAAGCCATGCAAAATTTGGACAAGTGAGTGGAGGTTTGTATCGAAGAAGTTCCAAAAGGCATGTAAAATTCTGCGATAATTGCTTACTTTGGACAAGAGAAGTATCTCAAAAGCACATCCTAATCCACGTTGTGGAGGATTGCGTCAATACTTTGGAGTGATACGGTTGTTTGAAGGTCGTTCTATGTCCAAAAGTGAAGGAGGAAATAAGGGAAGCTGATTATTTTGGAGGTTAAGTCATAAATTTGTAAGACAGCTTGTCCAAAATTGGCTTGATCAAGGAATTAGAATCATAGCATTAGAATCAGGGTATTAGAATTAGAATCAAGGTATTAGAATTAAGACATTAGAATCAGAATCAAGGTATTAGAATTAAGACATTAGAATCAGAATCAAGGTGTTAGAATCAGAATCAAGGCATTAGAATCATGGTATTTTCACACTTAGAATCAAATTAGAATCATTTGGTAAATCATTTGGTAAATCATTTGGTAAATCATTTGGTAAATCATTTGGTAAATCATAGGTAAATCATAGGTAAATCATAGGTAAATCATTTCGTAAATCACGTGGTAAATCATTTTAAAAATCATTTTAAAAATTTTAAAAATAAACTTGACAGATCTCATAATATCTCATATATTTTGTATAGAATTATTCTTATTACTTTTCTTTATTCTCATCCAATTCGAGGATTAATTTCCCTAAATTTGCAAATTAAACATAAAGAATATCATCTATCAATGATAGATTCTAAAAAAGGAGGTAAGGCATATTAACAAAATTATGGCTAAGGAAAAAGACGTATTGCGCAAGCAAAGAGAGGATTTGAGAAAGAAAATTGCATCTTTGCCCAAAGGAAGCTTGCTATTTGTGCAGAACGGCAAGTACATAAAATGGTACAAAAGCAACGGCGCAAACCCTGTTTATATTCCAAAGAAGAAAAGAATACTAGCAGAGTCACTCGCACTGAAGAAATATTATGAGGTTAAGTTGAATGAAATTGAAGAAAAACTGATAATGATTGAAACTTATCTTGCGGATTGCGTTCAGATCAAATCGCAGATGGAGGGTTTGATGGAAGTAAACTCTTGTTTTGGCGAGCTGCTCAGGCCAATTCTGGAGAAAAATCGGCAGGAAATCATAAATGAACAAAATGCTGAATATATACATTGTAATATGCATCCGGAAAATCTGATTTATCAAACCTACGCTGGAATCAATGTTCGTTCCAAATCAGAGGTCACGATTGCAAATGCACTATTCCTAAATGAAATCCCTTTTGTATATGAAAGAGGGATGAAGTTAGGGGAGATTGTATTTTATCCAGATTTCACAATATATCATCCCATAACAAAACAGATTATTTACTGGGAGCATTTTGGAATGATGGACAATCAGACTTATCGTGATGGTACGTACAATAAATTGAAAATGTACGGTGAACATGATATCATTCCGACTATCAATCTAATCACAACCTATGAAACAAAAGGACATCCCTTAAATCCATACGAGATTGAAAGGATGATTCAGGATTATTTCTCGCATATCAATTAGCTTAATGAATTTAACTAAACTTACTTTCCATCTACCGTTTGATTTCTTATAGTACGCTGGATGTTGGCTTGCTTTTAATTTGTTGGTTTTTAGTTGGCTGGCTTTTAGATTACTGGCTTTT
>CAZACC010000108.1:0-5014 GCA_964483545.1 uncultured Lachnospiraceae bacterium | reverse complement strand
GCTTGCTTTTAATTTGTTGGTTTTTAGTTGGCTGGCTTTTAGATTACTGGCTTTTGACGTGCTGGTTTTTGGACAAGTCACACCATAAATGTAGTATAACACTTCCAAATATCACATCTTCAAGATTGCTTCTTCTCTGTTTTGGACAAGTCATCATTTTTTTGTAGTGATTGAATTCCAAATTTCCTCTAGTTGATTTAACTTCTTGGAATTTAGAGCTTGCTGTAGGAATCAACTTGTCCAATTGGTTCAATTTCCTTGCTGCAAAGATAACTATTTGGAATTCTTCCTAAAAAAAGCAAGTCCACTTGTCCAACTCTATCACTTATGTGCCTTAACCTGCCAGCTTTACTTGCCAGCTTTTAACTCGCCACCGTAGCTTTTGACTATCATCAGCCTCGTGAAATTTCTTACATGTAAATGGATACCCTAGATCCTGTACAGCAAATCTCCATACTGTGGATATGGCCACAGGCTTGCATCTGTGTGGAACTCGATGGCATCCATGGTCGCACGAAGCTCATTCATGGCTGTAATGACAGAATCCTTATAGTAGGCTGCCAGTTCGATTCCACTGCCATTGGCACCAGCAAGTGCCTCAGAAAGTGTATTGATCTGCTCGAAAGCATTGTCTTCTAGATCGGATAGCTGTTCAATCAGGCTAAGCTCCATTTTACACGGAAGCGAAAGCCCTAGGCTCTTTTTGGCAACAGCAGTTGTTGCAAGCTTAGAGATGTATGCATTCACTGCAGGCAGGATATCCTTATTTGCCATATCTACCATGGTCAGTCCCTCAATGTTGATGATTTTGGAGTACATTTCAAGCAGAATCTCATATCTGGAATGCAGCTCCGTCTCTGTGAAAATACCATGTTTTGCGAACAATTCCACATTCTTTTTTGCAATAAAATGCGGCAAAGCATCCACTGTGGTGCGCAGGTTAAGCAGTCCTCTTTTCTCGGCTTCGACCTCCCACTCGGCGGAATATCCGTCACCGTTGAAAATAATGCGCTTGTGTTCTCTGATGGTGCGTCTGATAAGCTTATTCAATGCCTCTGTAAAATCTGTAGCCTGTTCCAATTCATCGGCAAATTCTTTCAGTTCTTCAGCAACAATTGTATTGATGACGATATTCGGTCCAGAAATCGAAGCAGAAGAGCCGAGGCTTCGAAACTCAAATTTATTACCTGTAAATGCAAATGGTGAGGTACGGTTTCTATCGGTTGTATCCTTTGGAAAGTTTGGAAGGACGTGTACACCGATTTCCATTGTCTGATCGCATGAGCCATTGTATGGAACTTTATTTACCAAGGCATCCAAAATTCTCGCTAGATCATCACCAATGAATATAGACATAATGGCTGGGGGCGCTTCATTTGCGCCAAGTCTGTGGTCATTTCCAGCAGATGCGACAGAGACTCTCATCAGATCCTGATATTCGTCAATTGCCTTAATGACGGCTACGAAGAAGAGCAAGAATTGCGCATTTTCATGAGGAGACTTGCCAGGTTCCAGCAGATTCACACCCGTGTCGGTGCAGAGGGACCAGTTATTATGCTTGCCGCTTCCATTGACACCTGCAAACGGCTTTTCCTGCAACAGACATACGAGCCCATGTCTTGCAGCTACATTTTTCATGGTTTCCATGGTCAACTGGTTGTGATCGGTTGCAATATTAGTGGTTGTAAAGATTGGAGCAAGCTCATGCTGTGCTGGGGCTACTTCGTTATGCTCTGTCTTTGCAAGGATTCCGAGCTTCCAAAGCTCTTCATTTAACTCTTTCATAAAAGCACTGATTCGGGGCTTGATCGCTCCGAAGTAGTGATCATCAAGTTCCTGTCCCTTCGGCTGTTTTGCCCCGAATAAGGTGCGCCCACAATACATCAAATCCTTGCGCTGATCAAACAATTTCTTATCAATCAGGAAATACTCCTGCTCTGCACCGACAGTCGTATTGACTCGTTTTGCATCTGTGTTTCCAAATAAACGCAGCACACGGATTGCCTGTTCACAGACTACTTCCATGGAATGCAGCAGCGGTGTTTTCTTATCTAGTGCCTCACCACCATAGGAACAAAATGCGGTTGGAATGCAGAGTACACCATCTTTGACAAATGCATAAGAAGTCGGATCCCATGCTGTATAGCCCCTCGCTTCAAATGTTGATCTTAAGCCTCCCGAAGGAAAGCTAGAGGCATCTGGCTCACCCTTAATCAGCTCTTTGCCCGAGAATTCCATGATGATTCGCCCGTCATTTTGCGGGGAAATAAAGCTGTCGTGCTTTTCGGCCGTGATACCAGTCATCGGCTGGAACCAGTGCGTATAATGTGTGGCACCCTTTTCAATCGCCCAGTCCTTCATGGCAATTGCCACAACATTTGCCACCGTGATGTCCAGATCCTTGCCATCCTCGATTGTCTTGTGCAAGGATTTATAGATATCCTTCGGCAATTTTTCTTTCATGATTGCATCATTAAATACCATACTGCCAAATAACTCAGGTACATTGCTCTTCATAATTGTGATCTCCTCTTTTGGACCTTGGATAAATTCATGATAAATCATACCATGCTTTGGAAATCACGTAAAGACTGTAAATCAGCCAAATTCAAGCTGGTTTAAGGAAAGTAAGCCAAAAGCCAAAAGACAGCAGGCCAAAAGCCAAAAGCCAGTAAGCCAAAAGCCAGTAAGTTAAAAGCCAGTAAGCCAAAAGCCAGTAAGCCAAAGGTGGACGTATAAATAAGTAGGGCAGAACAGACGTTCCGTTTCTCTGCTTGTCATGACAGGTACAGACGTGCTATAATCTTGTCATGCAGTCACTGCGGACAGAGGATGATAGTATGGCACTGAAATTATGGCTGGGAGGTTCCGGTTCTGGGAAATCCCATGAATTGTATCAATATGTGATTCGTGAATCTCAGAAATATCCTGAGACAAATTATATTATCATCGTTCCAGAGCAGTTTACACTGCAGACACAGCGGGACCTGGTCATGATGCACCCACGCCGTGGGATTATGAATATTGACGTACTCAGCTTCAATCGTTTGGCATACCGCGTATTTGAAGAGGTCGGCGCAGATGCAGGCAGCAGACAGATGATGGATGATATGGGCAAGAGTCTGGTCCTTCGCAGGATTGCCACCGAGCATGCCTCAGAGTTGAAGATTCTCGGCAGGAACCTGAAAAAACTGGGCTACATCAATGAAATCAAATCCATTATCTCAGAATTTATGCAGTATAATATCAAAGAAGCCGAACTGGATACTCTGCTGGCATATGTCAGCAATAGACCCATGCTGCAGTACAAGCTGCAGGACATCAAGCTGCTGTATCAGATCTTCATGGACGATATGAAAGAACGCTATACTACAAAGGAAGAGCTTCTTGCGACTCTAAGTAATGTCATCGACCAATCAGAAATCGTGAAGAAGAGTGTGATTGTTTTTGATGGCTTCACAGGCTTTACTCCAATTCAAAACCGACTATTATCCAAGCTGATGACCCTGGCAAAAGACATACATGTTACAGTGCTGCTGCGCAATGCTGAAGACCTTACAGCGGCAGCTGTTGAGCAATACAAAAATCAAGAACAGGAGTTATTTTATCTGAGCTATAAAACAATCGCATCCCTGTCCAGACTGGCAGAGGAGACACAGACGAAGCAGGAACCTTATGAAATCTTGCCTGGAAATCCTGTCTACCGATTTCGTAAAGAGCCAAGTCTTGCCTATCTTGAACAACATCTATTTGAGTATGATTCCAAACCATATCAGGAAAATCCTGCGAGTATTGATCAGGAGCAGACAGGAAATCCAACTGGTATCCATCTGACAGAGGCAGAGAATCCACCGGAGGAAATGCGGGTCATCTGCACTCAGATTCACGCTCTGATCTGTGAACGTGGTTACCGGTATGGTGATATAGCAATTATAACAGGCGATATTGAACGCTATGCACATGTGGCGGAGCAGGAACTTCAGAAATATGAACTGCCCTGCTTTATTGACAGAACAAGAGGAATCCTACTGAATCCATTTGTAGAGTATTTGCGTGCGTTGACAGATATATTTGCCAAGGACTATAGCTATGAAAGCATGTTCCGCTATCTGAAAACCTCTCTCGTTTCATGGAAAAGTGAGAGTGGGGAAACCATTCACCTGTTGCAGGAGGATGTGGATGCATTGGAAAACTATGTGCTGGCATGCGGGATTCGCAGAAGGTCGCAGTGGCATCGAAAATGGGTGCGTGGCTATCTAGGTCTTGAAGCAGATGAACTCATGCATATGGAGGAACTTCGAACAAGAATCATGAATCATTTACTGCCACTTGATGAGAGACTTCACGATTCCTCTACAGCAGGAGACTATACAACGGCCTTTTATGAATTGATTGATCAGGCGGGGATAGAACAGCAGTTGCACGATATGGCACAGCATTTTGAAGAACAGGGCAAAGCTGATACTGCAAAGGAGTATAAACAAATTTACCGGTTGGTGATGGATTTGTTCGATCAGATTTGTGCTTTACTTCCGGAAGAAAAAATGAATATACGGGAGTACGGAGAGCTTCTAGATGCAGGTTTTAATGAAATTCGTGTCGGAATCACGCCACCCAGTATGGATGAGATTACGGTTGGAGATATTACCAGAACACGTCTTAGAGAAATTAAGGCGCTGTTTTTCGTGGGCGTGAACGACGGAATTGTGCCAAAGGGTAACTCGACTGCTGGTATTATTTCGGATATGGATCGTGAACATCTGGCTGAGCAGGAAATCGAGTTGGCACCGTCCTCCAGACAACAGGCTTATACACAGAGAATCTATCTCTACATGCTGATGAGCAAGCCGACGGAGCACCTCTACCTGTCCTATGTGAAGATCGGAACAGATGGAAAATCCATGCATCCGTCCTACTTGATACAAACGATTCGGACATTATTTCCAAAGCTTGAAACAAAACATTTTGAAAGAACACTTGATATCAAACAATTATACTCCAAGCAGGCAACATT
>CAZACC010000107.1:0-6931 GCA_964483545.1 uncultured Lachnospiraceae bacterium | reverse complement strand
AGAAGGACGGTACTATTTCCATCACTTTTGTAGCATACTTTTTTCCCGTCACAATATAATTATAATCACAAAATCTGCTGTATTCTTTCACCTGATGCTCTAATCTCTCCAGAGAGTCTCTGTCACTTTTGATTTCAAACCCTACAATACCACGCTTGGGTGCTATCATAACTGCATCCGCCCTGCATTTATGGCACAGCACGAATTCTTCCATGATACGCATTTTTTCACCAGTCATTTCAAATTGCTCAAAAAGAATCGGTCTGATTTCTTTATCCAAAAGCTTCGGATGTCTTCTTTTAACTGGCTCCAGCTCTTCCTGCGTGAACTCATCTGCCTCGCATGTAATCCAGTATACCTCGACAGTTTTTCCATCCGTGTGTACAAATGTTTTTTCTAACTTCCCGCCACATTTGATGATTATCCTTCGCGATGCAGGATTATCACTGTAGCAGGCAATCATTACACGTTCCCTTCCAATCAAAACACAATAGGCTAATGCTTGCTCCAAAATCTGTGTACCATATCCTTTTCGGCGCTCCGAAGGTCGCACACCATACCCGATGTGCCCACCATACTCACGCAGAAAATCGTTTAAGGTATGTCTGATATCTACCATTCCAATCACTCTGCGATCACTTCTTCTGACTGCAAAAAAGGTGGAGCTGATTACCCAGTCAGGATTAACTGTTTCTTCGCTTGCATTGCACTGCACCTGCTCCAGCCATTCCTCATAGGAAGGTGCCTGACCTAATGATGAACTTCCATGCACATGCATTTCTCCATTTGCAAAATGCTCTTCCCGATAATCAATTGTCTCGCGCGCAGAAATTTCGCTTGGTGTCACTAATACTATTTCGTCTTTCATGCCTGTTCCTTTTTATTATTGCCATTCTATGCATGAAGCAATAAAATACCTTCCTGCTTAATATATAGCTCCTTTATTTCTTCTATTTTCTCCCTTTCATTTATTCCTTACTGACTTTCCAATACAGCTTTCCTTCCTTGACAGTTGCTCCCTTTTTTACAAATACTACATTCCATTCAAAAGGTGCTTCTGAAATCTCAAGGATTTCTATTTCCAGCTTATTTACATTTGCCTCTTCTATGATTTTTCTCTTATGTATAAAATCATGTGCCCTGATTCCTATATATGCAGTTTCCGCGGTAAAGGGCTCTCTGTTTTCATTTAGATGCAGTATTATATTCCATGCTGGTGCCTTAACCTCATACGCAGATACCTGCTCAACCTTTGTTATATTTTTGCATCCCGTAAGTCTGGCAGTCATCTCACTTTCAGGTTCTGTAAACAGTACTTTGGTGTCACCGTGCGCAATCCCTCTTCCTCTATCTATAACATAAAGTGTGTCACTGAGTTTATAAACCTCATCCCTATCATGTGTTACCATGATAGAAGTTCCACCGAATTCTTTTAGAATCTGCTGCAATTCCAGCTGTAATTCCTCTCTCAGATAATAGTCAAGGGCAGAAAATGGTTCATCGAGCAAAATTGCATCTGGTCTTCCTATCAGCATTCTTGCCAATGCCACTCTCTGTTGCTCACCTCCAGAAAGGTATGCTGGATAATTTTTTTCCAGTCCCATCAGATTAAGTTTATATATGATAGCCTCAATAGCCTGCTGATCTATCTTTTTAACTCCAAACCCCGCCGCAATATTTTCCTGCACTGTCATATTCGGAAATAAGGCATAGTTCTGGAATAAATAACCTACTCGCCTGTCCTGTGGTTTCAGATTAATTCCTGCATCGGAATCATATAAAACCTTCCCATCAAGACTTATATATCCTTCATCTGGATTTTCAATGCCTGCAATACACTTTAAGGCCATACTTTTACCAGAGCCTGACGCACCTAATATACCCATGCACCCACGCTTAGCTTCAAAAGAAATATCCATTTTATATTGATCAAGTTTTTTCCTGATTTGGACCTTTAACGACATTGAAAGCCTCTCATTTGATTAAAATTTATTATTTCAGTATACCACAAAAGCATAAAAAACCGATACTATTTCGTATCGGTTTTTTCACTTTCTTGTCTGCTCTGCCCTGTCAGCTTTAGTGCAGCAATCTTATTTTTGATTTCTTTAATCTCCCGCAATGCTTCCTGCATGTAAATAACATTTTTACTCATTTACATTACCTCTTCCAAAAGACCCTCATCTATAATAATATTATAACATTTTCTCCTAAAAAGTAAAGAAAAATGTAATATTTTTCTAAATTTGTGGCTCGCTTTTTTTCCTCCACAACATATTGTATTTACTACCAAATATTAGAAAGATACCACCGATTAAAAATGAAATGAGAGAAATTGTGGCAGTTATCTGCAGAACTTTGGGGACATTGTAATATATCGTTACTCCAGCACTCGTGGCCGCTGGCAAATAGACACGCACCCTATTCTCATCTCCTCTTTCCACGCGAAGCGCGGTTCCATCAGACATTGCTGCTTCATATCCTTCATAATAAAATAGTGGCGGTTCAAAAAAGGCTTCTTTCTCATTGCTGGTATAGGTAAGCCATACTCTGGTTCCTTGTTTGATATAGGCATCCAAAATAACCTTTTGATCATCTGATACTCTTGGCCATGCATTTACATAATACTCTGGTTCTGTATTGGCTGGCAGATAATCATCCTGATATTTAGAATTTATGTTTCCGGTAATCGGACTTGAAAATTGTGTTACCGTCATACTCATTTGATAAAATGAAAATACCAGATTTGTACAGCACAACAAGGCATATATAGCGAGCATAGTTTTTTGACGATCAAAGCAATGATATCTTACCATTCCGATGCCAATGACCATAGCTAGGATAGGGCCTACTAGACTATAAAACCTAACAGCATACTGAATAAAATCAGTTATGTTCCGTACCATACCATTACTTAATAATACCTTCCAGGGGAACAAATCTGTAGTCAAAATAAATAAGATAAATGCAACACTTGCAATCACGCCAAGAAATCTAAACATATGGTCTCTTTCCCTGCGTTTCATAATAAAAGCTATGATGACTAAAACGAAGCATATACTAACTGTCATGGAATTAGGATTTGTCAAAATCTCTGAAACCGGAATTGTCGTATCGAGAAAATCATTAATGATTAACTCCTGTAGATTCAATTTCATGCGAAAGCCAAACAGAAATGCAGTAATAATACCTATAGATAATATTATTACAAGTCCTGCCGCTTTCAATAATGATAATAGTCGTTGCCTTTCCAGTAGTCTTTTCACAAAAACAAGGCTAATTACCAAAACTAATAACATTACAAATATAGTCGTTAACACATGTGACGTAATCATCGCTACAATACCGATACTAAGCAGATACCACTTCTTACCTTCTTTATATATAATATCATATAAGCCCGCTAAAACAAGTGGAATGAATACCATTGCAATTCCCATCCCTAATGCCTGTCCTGCATGATTCATAACACCCAATCGAAAATAATCAAAGCAGTAAAGAATAGATGCAATAGTCGCTGCCTTCTTTGAATCCGATATATATTTTACAGAAAAATACATAATAAGCACTGCTAATAAATTTGTCAAAAGCATAAATGTTTTATATACGCCGACAAGTGAAATATTTAACAAGCGAAGAAATGCCAGAAAATAAAGTGATGCACTAGGATAAAGTGTACCTATTTGCCCATATTCATTATTAAAATTTGGATTAATGACTACAGGAAACTGCTTTTCCAAAATTCCTTCTTTGATACCTTCAATACGAAGTAAATGTCCACGAATATCACAAGTAAAGCGCAAACCAGATTCGAAGTATGGCAAGCTTACGATTAAAACAGAAATGCCTAATAGTAAGCCAATGATAATCTGCTCTTTTTCAATGCTTATTTTTTTTCGATTAATATAAAGAAATAGTAATGTGAGACTCAACAGCCAGAGTAATACCAGATAATATGCCGCATCAGTATAGAGCATTTTATCGCTGTGCCACACAACACGGCGAATCTCATAATCTCCGCCATTATTATAATCAAATTTTACCCTGCAGCTTGTCGTTGTAGCATTTAGTTCCACAGGAATCTCTATCTTATTCTGTCCGGATGGAAGTTCTGTTTCAAATGTCGTTGCATTGCTTGCCTGTACCAATATATTTTTGGGATATGACGTTTCATATTCTATCTCTAATGTGTAGTTCCCTTTATTTAACGTGACAACTGGCGATTCGACAAACCTTCCGTTAAAGTTGGAGGCTTCGTTGATTCTGATTACCTGATCTTCGAATACTGCGCCACTTTCCTCATAAATAGAAAATTCACTGAGCTTATATTCATAATGCTTGGCATCCTCCATTTTTAAAAAAAGAAATGTAGACAATACCAACACAAAAACTGCATAGATAGACCCTATAATAATTGCTTTATTTAATCTTATCGCGTCTATTTTACTTTTCACTATGTATTCTCCCCTTCAAGGTTCTCCCTTTTACTACAATGTAATTCATCAATGTAACAATAATAAACGAAATAATAACTAAAATCAATACATATTGAAATGCAAGTGTCATATCTCCTCCCGCTACAGCTGAATATACGGCAAGGGGTAACGTTCTGGTCTTACCTGCAATATTTCCCGCAATCATCGTAGTGGCACCAAATTCTCCGAGTCCTCTGGCAAATGCGAGAACACCGCCCGACAGTACTCCTGGCCACGCATTTGGAAGTATTACTTTTCTAAAAACAGCCCACTCCGACATACCCAGTGTGCGACCCGCATATAATAAATTTATATCTACCTGTTCAAAAGCGCCTCTTGCAGAACGATACATCAGAGGAAATGAAATGACCACAGCTGCCAGCACTGTTGCACCCCATGAAAAAGGAACCTTTACTCCAAAGAATTCTACCAGAAAGCTTCCCACAGGTCTTTTAACTCCAAAGATATATAGCAGAAAGAAACCCGCAACTGTCGGTGGAAGTACAAGCGGCAGTGTTATGATTCCGTCCCATATCATCTTGATTTTTTGATTTTTCATGAAAGCTACTGCTCTGGCGACTACGATGCCAAGGAAGAATGTAATCATAATTGAAAAACATGCTGTCCTTAAGGATATGATAATCGGTGCTAATTCCATACCGCGAACTCCTCCCTCTTTTTTTTTTTTATCTTTTTTCTGTCTTTATTATAATTTACTGTCTTTCAATTTTTTCTATTTTAACCTCAATAATGCCCCCGCACACCATTCCCTCTTCTTCAGCCTGCTCTGGCAGCATATTAAATTTGATTGTCTCTTCTTCTCTCACATTCTCGCGCATCAGCATAATTGACTTCTGTATCACTTCCGCTTCCATGCAGCCGCCACCTATGGTTCCTGCTGTTCGACCATCTTCAAAAATAATCATTTTGGTTCCTACTTTTCGCGGTGCAGAACCCTTTCGTTCGATAATGGTTGCCATACTCCTTTTGCTGTTGCTTTTATCAAGTGCCGCTTCCAAAATTTCTTTTGTATAAACCACATGATTATTTTTGCTGCGCACCTGTATTAGCTGCGCTGCAATTGATATTGCAATCTCTTCAGGTGTTTCTCCACCAATATCAAAACCGATCGGACTGAAAATCTTCTCTATCACTTCTTCCAGAAAGCCCTCCGCCACCAGTGCCTTCTTCACTTCCTTTGCACGTACTTTACTTCCCATCATACCAATATATGCATTTTCTTTCTTCAAAATACTTCGAAGGCATTCTGTGTCATATCGATGACCACGTGTTACTACTACAAAATAGGTATCTGCACTACCTTCTATCTGCTGCAGAGCTTCGTAAAAGGTATCACAGATTACTTGATCTGCACCTGCACGTCTTGCATGATTCGCAAATAAGGGTCTGTCTTCTAATACACTTACATAAAACCCAAGTATTTTGCCGATTGTAATCATCGGTATCGAAACATGACCACCTCCACATATCACAAGATGATCTACATACATCTCCATGTTTTCAAAAAAGCTTCTAGAAATACTCATACCTTATCCCTCTCTCTTTGTATCAAAACCGTGCCCTTCTATTTTCCGAATCCGCAATTAGGGAAGGTACAAATCTCACACGACAAACATAGACCACCTTCGCCAAGAGAGTATATATCCTCTGCCGTCAGTTTCTCATTTGCCATAATACGTGGCAATACTAAATCAAATATGGTCCTTTTCGCATACATCACACATCCCGGCAATCCCATGATAGGGATTCCATCTTCGTTATATGCAAGCAAGAACATCGCTCCTGGCAAAACAGGCGCACCATAGATTACAACATTTTTACAGGCGTTCTTAATTGCCAGTGGCGTTTTGTCATCAGGATCCACACTCATACCACCAGTACAAATTACCATATCTACACCCAGTGCTATTTGCTTCTTGATTGCTTCTGTAATCTTCTCGTGCTTGTCGTCACAAAGTACCTGCTGCACGATCTCAGTATCAAATTCACTCAGTTTTTCATATACTACAGGCGTAAAAGTATCCTCGATCAGTCCTTGATATACCTCGCCACCCGTTGTCACTATCCCGACTTTTTTATGGGTAAAAGGCAGAACCTGTAGCATTGTATGCCTGCTGCCTCTATTATCCAACACTTCATATGCAGCTTCACGCGCCTTACTCATTTTTTCTTCTGAAATTACGAGTGGAATCACTCTGGTGCCTGCGAGTTTGTCCCCCTTATGAACAGTAGTATTTCCATGACGAGTGGCAATCATCATATCGCCAACTGCATTTACAGAATCAAGGCACTCTTTATCAACCTTGAAAAGGCCATTGCAATCAGCAACAAACTCTATCTTTCCTTCCTTGGGTTCCGTTGCATGCATATTCTCACCGATACAAATATCCTGCAGAATCAATGCCGCCTCATCCTCATGCAGCATGCCCTCTTGT
>CAZACC010000106.1:0-7018 GCA_964483545.1 uncultured Lachnospiraceae bacterium | reverse complement strand
ATCTGCTGTTATGCAGCATCAACCGAAGAGGCAAGATTATTATTCCACGTGGACAGGACGAACTGCAGATAGGAGATACTGTTGTTGTAGTAACTTCACATAAAGGGCTGAATGATATCAGCGATATTTTGGCATAAGGATGAGGATGTTTTTATGAACTATTCAATGATTATCTATATATTAGGATGGGTACTGGAATTTGAAGCAGGGTTTATGCTATTGCCATGTATCGTAGCTGCAGTTTACGGAGAACCGCAGGGTATTGTATATTTAATAGTTGCTGTTGTCTCTGCTTCCATTGGTTTTTTGATTGTAAGAAAGAAGCCTGAAAATAAAGTCTTTTATACACGCGAGGGTTTTGTGGTTGTTGCACTCAGTTGGCTGCTGCTTAGCCTCGTTGGTTCATTACCGTTTATTTTTACAGGTGAAATACCAAAGATAGAGGATGCTCTATTTGAAATTGTATCTGGATTTACCACAACAGGGGCTAGTATTCTGATTGATGTAGAAGCGCTGTCGCATACTAGCATATTCTGGAGAAGTTTCACTCATTGGATCGGAGGAATGGGTGTCCTTGTGTTTATTCTTGCCATCCTGCCCATGACAGGCGGATATAACATGCATTTAATACGTGCAGAGAGTCCCGGTCATCAGGTGGATAAGCTGGTTCCAAGGGTTCGGGAATCTGCAATGATTTTATATATCATTTATTTTGTGTTAACTCTAATTGAGATCGTTATTTTACTAATTGCAGGAATGCCTTTGTTTGAATCTCTGACCCTTTCTTTTGGAACAGCAGGTACTGGAGGATTTGGAATTAGGAATGACGGAATGGCAAGCTTTACTTACGCACAACAGACGATCATTACTATTTTTATGGCGATCTTCGGTGTGAATTTTGGTGTTTATTTTTTATTTGTTAAAAAAAAATTCAAACAGGCGCTGAAGGCTGAAGAGGTCAGATATTATTTAGGTGTGATGATTACAGCAATTCTGCTCATTGCAATCAATATCAAGGATATGTTCAGCTCTTTCGGAGAGGCCCTTCACCATTCGGCTTTTCAGGTATCCTCCATTATGACAACCACTGGATATGCTACCGTGGATTTTGATCTATGGCCATCTGAAGCAAAGACTATACTGGTACTTTTGATGTTTATTGGTGCATGCTCTGGTAGTACAGGTGGCGGAATCAAGGTGTCCCGTATACTGATACTTGCAAAAACGATTAAAAAAGAATTGATGTCCTTGATTCATCCAAGAAGTATTAAAAAGATCCAAATAGAAGGACGTGTCATTGAGCATGATGTTTTGCGTTCTGTTAATGTATTTTTTGCTGCAATTATTCTGATTACAGCGTTGTCCGTATTTCTGATTTCTTTTGATGGATTTGATTTTTCGACAAACTTCACTGCTGTTGCAGCAACGATTAATAATATCGGACCAGGACTTTCCAAGGTTGGACCTATGGCTAATTATTCACATTTTTCTGCATTTTCCAAGCTTGTATTGACATTTGATATGTTGATTGGACGTCTTGAAGTCTTTCCAATGCTTCTGCTCTTTGCCCCAGCAACCTGGAAAAAGGTCTGATTGTAAAGAATGTTTCTAAGAGAAGGAGACTGTTGTCATGTATATGGGTGGATTGATTGTTAAAAAAAGAAATGGTGATACATTAACAAAAGAAGAAATTGAATTCATGATCAATGGTTATGTAAAAGGAGATATTCCTGATTATCAAATGGCAGCTATGTTGATGGCCATCTATTTTGTGGGGATGAATGATGAGGAAACAGTCTGCCTGACAATGTCTATGGCTCATAGCGGTGATATGCTGGATCTGAGTGCGATTGAAGGCATCAAGGTTGATAAACACAGTACTGGAGGAGTCGGAGACAAAACTTCTCTTGTATTAGGACCTATGGTGGCGTCACTTGGAGTTCCAATCGCTAAGATGAGCGGAAGAGGATTGGGACATACTGGAGGCACCATTGATAAACTGGAAAGTATCAATGGCTTTCACACATCGTTGACCACGGAACAATTTATTGAAAATGTAAATCGTGTCAAGCTGGCCATTATGGGACAAACAGCAGATATTGCACCTGCTGATAAAAAATTATATGCGTTACGTGATGTGACAGCTACAGTAGACAATATGTCGCTCATT
Organism: uncultured Lachnospiraceae bacterium; assembly: GCA_964483545.1. Lineage (GTDB taxonomy): Bacteria > Bacillota > Clostridia > Lachnospirales > Lachnospiraceae > JAAYYM01. The sequence goes on along the minus strand of CAZACC010000106.1, from coordinate 4,848 downwards.
GCAAGCTCGATCATGAGTAAGAAACTGGCTGCTGGTGCTGATGCAATCGTTCTAGATGTAAAAACAGGAAGCGGAGCCTTTATGAAGAAAGAAAAGGATTCGCGTTTACTTGCAAAAGAAATGGTTAAGATAGGAAACTCGGCAGGGAGAAGAACTGTTGCAGTCATCTCGGATATGGATCAACCGCTTGGATATGCTGTTGGCAATGCCATTGAGGTGAGGGAAGTAATCGAAACCCTAAATGGCAGAGGACCTGCAGATTTAGAGGAGCTCTGTATTACACTCGGAACACAGATGCTTCTATGTGCTGGAAAGGCAGCCACAGAAGCAGATGCTGAAAAAATGCTTAAAGAAACAGTCCAAAGCGGGGCGGCCTTGAAAAAGTTTGCAGAATTTGTTTCAGCACAGGGTGGTGACAGTGACTGTATCTATCATCCCGAAAAGCTGCCGCAGACCTCAATTGTAAAAGAGGTTACGGCTCTTGAAACTGGCTACATAAAGAAAATCCTTTGTGAAGAAATCGGTGTTGTGTCTTTGCTGTTGGGTGGTGGGAGACGTAAAAAGGAAGATGAGATTGATCTTTCTGTGGGGATTATGCTTCGTAAAAAGGTTGGGGATTTTGTGAATAAAGGCGATTCCATCGCCACTATTTACGGAAATGATCCTGAAAAAATCAAAGATGCCTATCACAGAATGGAAGGTGCTTATTTTTATTCAAAAACAGTTGTGGAAAAGAAAAAATTAATCAAAGACATCATCAAGGAATAGTACATGTATATAGAAGATGTAGAAAAAAGATGTAGAAAAAAATTTCAAATGTTATGGAGGATACCCAGTGAGCATATCTGAAATTTATATAGATATTCCGTCAAAGGATATGGGAAATGTATTTGGTCAGATGGATGCCAATGCTAAAAAAATAGAGCGTTCCTTTCAAGTATCTATCATAGAGAGAGAAGGCAAAATCAAAATAGTGGGTTCTGAATCCTCGGTCAAAAAAGCGGCATCAGTACTGAATCAGCTGCAGAAGCTATCTGACAGAGGAAATATCATACACGAACAGAATGTGGACTATACAATTGCCATGAGTATGGAGGAAAATGATTCTGCTGTATTGGAGATTGATAAAGAGCTCATCTGCCATACGACAAACGGAAAACCAATTAAGCCGAAAACGCTTGGACAAAAACAGTACATCGATGCCATTAAAGAGAAAATGATTGTATTCGGAATCGGACCCGCCGGAACTGGTAAGACCTATCTGGCGATGGCTATGGGAATTACATCCTTTAAAAACGATGAAGTCAGCAGGATTATATTGACACGGCCAGCTATAGAAGCTGGTGAAAAACTTGGATTTTTGCCTGGTGATCTACAAAGCAAGATTGATCCGTATTTGCGTCCCTTATATGATGCTTTATACCAGATTATGGGAGCAGAAAGTTATCAAAAGAATATGGAAAAAGGATTGATAGAGGTCGCACCTCTTGCATATATGAGAGGTCGTACACTTGATAATGCATTTATTATTCTAGATGAAGCTCAAAATACAACACCAGCGCAAATGAAGATGTTTTTGACACGCATCGGTTTCGGGTCTAAAGTAATCATTACTGGAGATATGACGCAGAAGGATCTGGCACCTGGTACAACATCGGGACTCGACATTGCTATCCGCGTCCTGTCCAAACTGGATGATATCGGTTTCTGTTATCTGACCAGTAAGGATGTTGTAAGGCATCCTCTGGTACAAAAAATTGTCAAAGCTTATGAAACCTATGAAAGCAAAGAACCAGGGAAAGATAAGAGAAGAAGCAGTTATAAAACACAAAAGAAAAAATAGACCGGAGCATGATATATGAATGAAATAAAATTAAAGTTAGATCCTGTCAGGATCAAATTGTATACATATATTTTTTTCATTACAATCGCTGTAATCGGTTTTGGTTCCTTATTTCTAGGATTTGATGCGGCAATGATTCTTCAAAATATTATAACTGTTATTTTCAGTATGGGAACTGCTGTGATTGTTATTTTACAGTCAGATATTAGAAAGGATTATCTTTTTGATCATGCAGAGCATCCTGCACGATTAATGATTTCCTATATGTTTTGTTTGATTTTGATGGCTGTATTGAATATATTATCTTCAGGTATTCTTCCGAATGAATGTGTTTCTCTTTTTCCATATATGTCTGTAGCAGTTTTGTTCACTTTACTTTCAAATTTTGAAATCGGAATCACACTATATGCACACTTCATACTTATTTCATCTTTGTTATTGAGGCTGGATTTCGGATTGTCCTTTATGAATCTCTTTTTATTTGGCATCATCGGATGTTGTATTGTCAGAAGCGCAGTAAAAACTTTTCATATATGGCAGTTCATGGGCATCATGTCAGGACAATATATCGTTCTTTATATTGCCTATCATTTCCTGGACAAATTTGATATTCTAAAAGATGGGTTATGGTTTGCAGGCAGCTTGGTCACAAATCTGACTACACTTTATCTAATTCTGTATCTGGCAGATCGAAAAATGATTCATAAATATGTAAGCAAATATCAGGAAATCATGAATCCTGAGTATCCATTATTGTTAGAACTAAAGGAAAAGGCAAAAAGTGATTATTATAATGCAGTACATACAGCCTATCTGAGCGATAGAGTCGCACGTTTGCTGGAGGCTGATTGCTTGTTGGCAAAGGCCGGAGGATATTATCATAAAATCGGTATATTAAGGGCTAAAAGTCATGTGGCAAAAAGTTTGGAGATTGGAAAAGAAAATCAATTTCCAGAGCCATTGATACAGCTGATCCATGAATATACTGGACGATATGAAACACCTAAAACAGTAGAGGCAGTAATCGTCATGCTATCAGATGCAATTGTAACATCCATCCTTTATATGTACGACAAAAACCCAGAACAAAAGCTTGATTATGATAAAATCATTGAAGCGATATTTAAAAAGAAATATGAAAGCGGTATCCTGCAGGATTCGGGAATCTCCTTAAAGGATCTTCATAAAATGAAAGAATACTATAAATCGGAGGCACTGTACTATGACTTTTTACGTTGAGAATGAGACAGAAGCAGACTTTGGATTTGATTATGAAAAACAGTTTCAAATCGTTGCAGAAGCAGTACTAGATCACGAGAAGTGTCCTTATGAGACAGAACTCAGTTTGACAATTGTGACAGCGGAGCATATTCGGGAAATCAATCGTGAACACAGAGAAATCGACAGCGTAACAGATGTATTGTCTTTTCCAATGATCGACTATCCGAAACCCTCTGATTTTTCAGTGCTGGAGGATGATTTTCAGGACTGTTTTCATCCGGAATCTGGAGAACTTCTTCTTGGCGATATTGTACTCTGTACAGACAGAGTCATAGCGCAGGCTGATGAATACGGACACTCTGTACTGCGAGAATTTTCTTTCCTTATTGCGCATAGTGTGTTACACTTACTTGGATATGATCATATTTCAGATGAAGATGCAAGTGTCATGGAAGCAAAGCAAAAAACGATATTATGTGCTCTAGGTATCGAGCACTAATTGATTTGAAAAGAGGTACTTGAATTATGAAAAAGATGAGAATTTTTTGTTTTTCACTCATCAGTATTGTTGCATTATGTAGTTTTACAGGCTGTGGTAATAAGAACAGCAATGAAGAGACAGAAGGACCTGATGAGGCACAGGTTCAACAGGCTACACAGGATTCTGACGCAGATGAGTCCGCAGAAACGGCATCCGATGATGCCATCAGAAGCTACTTAACAGGCAAAGTAACAGACCCTGCCATTGCAAGAAGAAGACCAGTTGCTATCATGCTGAACAATCTAGAAGCAGCTCAGCCCATGTGTGGTATATCCAGGGCAGATGTTGTGTACGAGTGTGTCGTAGAGGGCTCTATTACACGTTTGATGGGTATTTTTGAAAATTATGATGATTTGGAAAAGATAGGATCTGTTCGTAGCTGTAGAAGTTATTTTGTTTATTGCGCTCTTGAATTTGATGCAATTTATGCACATTATGGACAAGCAGCATATGCTGTAGAGTTACTGGATCAGGATTATGTGGATAACCTAAGCGGACTTTCCGAAATCGGCAGTACTGTATTTTACAGAACGAGTGACAGACCAGCTCCACACAACGCATATGCCAGTGTTGAGGGCATCCAAGCTGGCATTAAGAAGATGGGCTATGATGAAAATTATCGAAGCACATATACTGGGAAATTTCTGTTTGCAGAAGACGGAAAAGAAAACAAAAATGAAGACGGTACGAGCGCAACGTATGTAGCACCTGGATACTTAATTAATAAGCCATGGTTCGAGTACAATGCAGACGATAAAAAATACTATCGTTTTCAATATGAAGAACCTCAAATCGATGAAATGACAAATGAACAGATTTCTTATGATAATATTGTCCTGCAGTACTGCGAATGGGTCAAGCTGGATGAGAATGATTATTTAGCATTCAACTGTCATTCTGGTGGGAAAATGAAGTTCATCACAGAAGGAAAAGTCGTTGACGGATTTTGGATCAGAACTGTTGAAGATGAAAATAGTGGAAACCATGATGAAGGTGTCACAAAATACTATAACAATGATGGCGAAGAAATGGTGTTTAATCAAGGAAAAACATGGATCTGTATGATACAGGATACTATGGAAGATAAAGTAGTCATTAAATAGACAAAATGATAAGTAGGAAATGCATAGAAGATGGGTAGTCAGAGAAACAGCAGAAGATCTAACTTTATAGTGCAAGGTGGTATATTAGCAACAGCAGGCATCATATCCAGATTGATTGGCCTGCTGTATCGCGTACCCCT
>CAZACC010000105.1:0-7098 GCA_964483545.1 uncultured Lachnospiraceae bacterium | reverse complement strand
AGTTAAGAGGTATAAGGGAACTAGAAGAATGGGAGCTGAATATATATGAAGAAAGCAGCATATAATGTATTACCAGCAACAGAGGAAGTACTGAAAATAATGGGCGAGCAAATCAAACTTGCAAGACTACGAAGAAATCTATCTGCTGAGCTTGTTGCCGAGCGTGCCGGTATCAGCCGTGCGTCCCTTTGGAAAGTAGAATCTGGAAATCCGGCATGTGCAATGGGAATATATGCGGCAGTGCTTCATGCTCTTAACAATATGGATCGGGATCTTTTGTTAGTTGCAAAGGATGATGAAATGGGTAGAAAACTTCAGGATATGAATCTATTAACTAGAAAGAGAGCAACTGGGAGGAAAAATGATGGTTGCAAATCAGAAAGTAATTTATGTATATGATGATTTTAGTTTTGAGGAACCAGTACTTCTCGGTAGGTTATATGTGGATGCCATGCGAGGCGGCGAAAGCTTCTCTTTTGAATACGAATTACAGTGGCTAGCAAAGACCATGTTCCCGATTGATATTGACCCAGAACTTCCGACATTTGGTGGTAGACAATATTCAATCGGAAAATGTATTTTTGGGGTATTTGCAGATGCGTCTCCGGATAGGTGGGGGCGAGTTCTTATGAATAAGCGGGAACGCATTTTGGCCGAGAAAGAAGGAAGAAAACCACGCAAATTGCTTGATAGCGATTATTTAATGGGAGTATACGATAAGACGCGAATGGGTGGTATTCGATTCAAGTTAGACTTAGATGAACCGTTCCTTTCGACGGACAAAGATACAGCAGTTCCACCATGGACAACTTTGTGTACATTAGAAGAAGCATCACGTCACTTTGAAAATGATGAGACTGGGCTTGCAGAGAAGTGGTTAAATCAGCTCATCAAACCTGGTTCCTCGTTAGGCGGTGCTAGACCTAAGGCGACTGTGGTTGATATGAAGAATCAGCTATGGATCGCAAAATTCCCATCAAAACATGATGAAAATGATACTGGAGCATGGGAAATGGTTGTCCATGATCTGGCAGGATTATGCGGACTCAATATTCCTGAAGCTAAAATTGAAAAATTTTCAAAGCTAGGAAGCACTTTTCTTGTAAAAAGATTTGATCGTGATGGAGTGAAACGCATACATTTTTCATCTGCTATGACACTTCTTGGGAAGACTGATGGAGCGGATGCATCGGAAGGTACAAGCTATCTGGACATTGCTTCATTTATTAAAGCTAGTGGAGCCAGACCAAAGGAAGATCTAGTGGAACTATGGAAACGTATGATGTTCAATATGGCAGTGACAAATACAGATGATCATCTGCGTAACCATGCTTTTTTGTTCACGAAAGCAGGATGGGTTCTGTCCCCTCTTTACGATGTAAACCCAGTTCCATATGGGGACGAGTTATCATTGAACGTTGATGAAGAGGATAACCGTATTTCTCTTGAATTAGCAATGAGTGTAGCACCTAGATTTGGAATTAATGAGAAAAAGGCATCAGAATATGCAGGGCAGATTCTTTTAACAGTAAGAGAACATTGGATTCCTCTGGCAAAAAAGTACGGATTGTCCAGAGGTCAAATAGAAACTATGCGACCGGCGTTTGGGTTGCATGAATCAGATAAAGATATGGAGTTTTAGGAATACGATTGAGATTAAAGACAACTCAAAGAAATAACGAGGAATGGAAATGAAAAGAAATATCAAGAAACTGTTTAAGTATTATGGTCCTTACAAAGGGCTTTTGATTGCGGATCTGCTGTTTGCGATTGTTGGCGCATCTGTAACACTAGTTATTCCACTGATTGTACGTTATATTACAGGTACAGTGATACATTATGCACCTTCAGAATTATCCGCTACGGTGATCAGACTTGCGGGACTGATGCTTGGATTGGTTTTAGTAGAATGTGGCTGCAATATATTTATTGCTTATTACGGGCATCTGATGGGAGCCTATATCGAGGCGGATATGAGAGAGGAGATTTTTGGACATTATCAAAAACTCTCGTTCACCTTTTATGATAACCAGAAGGTTGGCTATCTGCTTTCCCGTGTTACTTCCGATTTATTTGATATTAGTGAGCTTCTGCACCACGGTCCGGAGGATGTGCTGATTTCCTTGATTAAATTCATCGGTGCATTTTTAATTCTGGTTAACATAAATGGAAGACTGACACTGATTTGTTATGCATTTATTCCATTCCTGATTTTATATGCGGTCTATTTTAATTACAAAATGAAGCAGGCATTCCGTAAAAACAGAGAGCGTATCGCCTTGCTCAACAGTCAAATAGAGGACAACTTATCAGGAATCAAGGTCGTAAAGTCCTTTGCAAACGAAGAAATTGAAATTGAAAAGTTTAAAAAGGGTAACGGCCGTTTTGTTGATAGCAAGCGTGAAAGCTACAGATACATGGGTGCCTATCACTCAGGTCTGAATGCGATGACTACCCTGGTTACTGTGGCTGCGGTTGTGGCTGGCACGATGTATATGGCTGAGGGAACTGTGGCAGTAACGGATTTAATTACCTTTTTACTGTATATCAATAACTTCACAGAGCCAGTTAAGAAGCTGATTAATTTCACAGAACAGTTTCAGAATGGTTACACGGGGTTTGAACGCTTTCAGGAAATCCTTAGTATCGAGCCGGATATTCAAGATCAAGAAGATGCAATTGCAGTCGATACATTACGTGGAAAAATCGAATTTCAGGATGTGTCGTTCCGTTATGAGGCAGATCATGATCAAGTGCTGAATCATTTGAATTTACAGGTGGGAGTCGGAGATTATGTAGCAGTTGTCGGTGCATCGGGTGCAGGAAAGACGACGATGTGTAGCTTACTCCCTCGTTTTTATGACGTATCAGAGGGCAGGATATTGATCGATGGTATGGATATTCGTAATATTCGCCTGAAGGATTTGCGCAACAACATCGGAATTGTACAGCAGGATGTGTATTTATTTGCAGGAAATATATTAGATAACATAAGATATGGAAAGCCAGATGCCACAGACAAGGATGTGATTAAGGCTGCAAAGCTTGCAAATGCACATGAATTTATTATGGCTTTTCCAGATGGATACCAGACTGATATCGGTCAGCGAGGTTTGAAACTATCGGGTGGTCAGAAACAACGTCTTTCAATTGCACGTGTTTTTCTAAAAAATCCTCCGATTTTGATTTTTGATGAGGCGACCTCCGCCCTTGATAATGAAAGTGAGCGAATTGTACAGGAATCGTTAGAAAGCCTTGCTGCTGGAAGAACGACATTTGTGATTGCACACCGGTTATCGACGATCCAAAATGCCGCACGTATTTTGGTGCTGACAGAACAAGGGATCGCTGAGGATGGTACGCATGAGGAGCTGCTTGCTCAAAACGGAATATATCGGAAACTGTATTTCAAATCGTGACACTCCCCACAGCTAAAGCAAGGGGTTTTACGACACATTGAAAAAACGGATGCGAAAGCCTAAATTGCTTTCGCATCCGTTTGTCTATTCACATCGTATCGGTTACTTAGCTGCCTGTAAAGAGTCCTGCAGTTGAGAGAGACGAGAGCAGCCGACGATGGCAAAGCTGTTCAATTCATTTTCCATGATATAGTTTAAAACAATCTCTGATGGTGTTTTGTTTTCTTTCTCACAGCGAGCAAGCAAGGATTGATAACGGCTGATATTTTCATCGTTGTAAAAGGCACGGTTCTTTTCTTCGATATCCGACAAATCTGCCTTATAGCCACGGGAGAATACACCGTGTCCCTGTGAAGAATAAGCAAATACAGGAATGCCTGCCTTTAAATAACGATCGTATTCTTTGTCATCCATACAGACAAGTGTGTCGTCCATTAATGTTTCGTTTGTACAGTGGACATAGCTCCATTGGATTTCGGAGACGCTAAATGGTGTCTTGCCATTTGCTTTCGCATATTCATTTGCTTCAAGAATGCGAGATAGTTTCCAATTAGAAGCGCCCAGCATCTTTACTTTTTTGTCTGCTACAAATTCGTGGAGCGTATCCATCATCACATCGACTGGTATAGATTCATCATCCCTGTGAAGAAAATAAATATCAACATCATCCGCCTGTAAATATCGCAGACTTTCCGAGAAATCAGAACGAATCGCAGCAGGACTCAGTCTGGAATTGTGGATGTCATCAAAGGGCGGATGTCCACCTTTTGTGATAAGAACAATTTCCTTTCTGTTGTTTCTTGCCTTGAGCCATTCCCCGACGCACGTTTCACTGGCGTTTGCTCCGCCTGGCAGCCAAGTGCTGTATACGCGCGCTGTGTCGATGACATTTCCCCCACTTTTCGTATAAAGATCCATCGCTGCAAAGGAGTCTTCTTTTGACATTGTAGATCCAAATGGAACTGTTCCCAAGATTAGTTTGGAAAGTCGATGGGAGTTCCCGTTCGCATCTTTTATTGATCCATACTTCATATCAATCCCTCCAATCTCATTAGCTTTATTTTGCATTTATTTCTTTCAAAAGTCAACCAATAAAGTCAACCAATAAAGTCAACCAATATATTGTCCATTCATTGACAAAAAGAGCATAAAAAGATAAAATATTATCTATGAACAACTTTGAATTTTTAAAATCACCTGATGATATTAACATGGAACTTGCTAAAAGAGTAAGTGTGAGGAGAAAGGAGAAACATATCACGCAGGATCAACTGAGCGTGAAAGCGGATGTCAGCTATGGTTCGATTAAGAGATTCGAGAGAACCGGCGAAATATCACTATCCTCACTTATAAAAATAGCATTTGCGTTAGGACTGGAGAATGATTTTGATTTATTATTTTCTAAGAAGGGATACGCATCCATTCAGGAGGTAATTGATGAACGTTAGGAAACAGTTGGAAGTATATCTCAATCAAACTCATGTAGGAACTTTGGTAGAAACCAAAAATCACCTAGTGGCATTTGAGTATAGTGATGAGTGGACAAGATCAGGCTTTTCGATTAGCCCCACTTCACTACCACTACAAAAGGGTGTTTTTGTTCCTAAAAAGTATGATCCCTTTGATGGATTGTTTGGAGTCTTTGCAGATAGTCTTCCAGATGGTTGGGGTCGGCTTTTGGTGGATCGGTTATTATTGAAAAATCAGATGAACCCAGCAAGTGTTAGTGCACTTACAAGACTGGCAATCGTAGACCATAGTGGTATGGGCGCGCTAGAATATCGCCCTTCAAACGAAATGAAAACAGAAATAACAGGAATGACATTGGATGAACTTTCAGTGGAATGTGAGAGAATGTTTGATACAGAACATTCAGAACACTTAGACGAACTGTTTCGCTTGGGTGGTTCTTCTGGTGGGGCAAGACCAAAAGTGAATTATGAGATTGATGGAGAAGAGTGGATCGTAAAATTCCCTTCTTCTATTGATCGGAAGAATATTGGAAGAGAAGAATATGATTATTCCGTTTGTGCGAAGAAATGTCAATTACCTATGTCAGAGACAAGGCTTCTGCCTTCGAAGTTTTGTGAAGGATATTTTGCAACAAAGCGTTTTGACAGAAGAAGTGGTCAGAAAATTCATATGGTATCAGTGAGCGGACTATTAGAAACTTCGCATCGTATCCCTAATCTTGATTACAATATTTTGATGCAATTAACGTTAAAAATAACGCATAGTTACGAAGAAATAGAGAAACTTTTCAGATGGATGTGCTTTAATATATTTGCACACAATAGGGATGATCATTCGAAGAATTTTTCTTATATTTATCAGGATGAAGATTGGAAGCTGTCACCAGTATATGATTTGACCTATAGCAATTCCATTGGTGGAGAACATGCTACGACAGTCAATGGAAACGGAAGCACCGCTGGAATGTATGATATAATGGAAGTTGCAAAAAAGGCCAAGATGGATGAGAAGAAAGCGCAAAGGATTGCTGATGAGGTTAGAGAGATTGTATATGAAGATTTGAGCACATACTTGTAATAAAACCTTCCATGTATCGTGAATAATAGATAACAGGAGGTTGACAATAACAGTAACCTTTATTATAATTCTAATTAAATGATTAATTCGGGGAAGTATACACAAAAATGAAGGGGTCATATCTCAAAATCCAGGATATGATACAGGGAAAAGCATCATGGAAGATATTATAAGGGGCTTTGGTCGGAAACTTAATCGGCTACTTTTTTTTGTTCTAACAGTGATTTTAGTATATGGAAGCCTAAATTTTATGGGGGGGGTACGAAGGTAGTTTATGCTGCTGGTGAGAATACAGACTGGGTGAATCTAACTTCCGCAAGCGTAACGTTAAAGGATGGAACTGCCTTGACGGAAGATATGGTTGTAGAAAAGAATACCGAATTCAGTGTCCAGTACACGGTAAATATAGCAGATGAGAACATTTTAGCCTCATCGACTGATAGCACGGTTGTTTATATGCTGGGAACACTGGATGATCATTTGAGTGGAGTGACATTTCCAGTAGGAGGTCTTCCGATATATACGGTAAAAGATGATCCGAGTAGTATTTTAATAGGGTACGTCACTTATGAAGAGGTGTCGAAAAATCTTTTGTTTTCATTTGTTAATAGTTTAATAACAGACGCAGAAGACGGCATGCTGTTAAATAATATTGAAATCGAATATGATGTTTCTCTAGATGGATCTGGTATCGGCGACGAAGAAGAAACTGAAATTGATTTTGGAGCCTCAACATCGGCTACTTTCAATTTAAAAATCAAAGAAAATCAACCTGGAAAGCCAGAAATTGAAAAGACAGGTTCAGACTATGATTCTACGACTAATCAGATTACGTGGACGGTCACAATGACATCCAAAGGACAAACTTACACGGATCCTATCAAGATTAAGGATACATTTACGTCAGGGATGATTTTTGATGAAGTGGAGGGTGTAAATGTACAAGTCAACAGTGAAACATCTAGCAAAATTGACTCTACCACCATCACGAATGACCCAAGTAATCAGATAGATTTTGATTATACATTGCCTGCAAGTTTTGCTACAAAAGGGGAAACGGTTACCTTTACCTACCAGACAACTTTGACTGATCAAATATTAGCAGGTAATATTGCAGGAAATGGTGGTG
>CAZACC010000104.1:0-7124 GCA_964483545.1 uncultured Lachnospiraceae bacterium | reverse complement strand
GCTTTTACAACTTCTATACCATCAAAAGATGCAAATATTCTTCTTTCCTCTTCATCGAAGTCTCTCTTACTCTTTGGATTGCCCTCAAGTGTCATATAGCTGGGAAGATTCTTCTTACCCTTTTTCTCCGGCTCCTGAACTTCTTCCAGATCCTCTTCAAGTTCTTCCTCCGGCTCTTCTTCTGCCGGCTGTTCCACTTCTGTCTGTTCAGGCACTTCCAGCGCCGGCTGTTCTATGTATGGCTGTTCCGGTACTTCTGGAATTGGCTGCTCTGCGTATGGCTGTTCCGGTACTTCTGGAATTGGCTGCTCTACATATACTTGTTCCAGTACTTCCGGCATTGGCTGCTCTACATATATTTGTTCCGGTACTTCCGGCATTGGCTGCTCTACATATAACTGTTCCGGTACTTCTGGAATTGGCTGCTCTACATATACTTGTTCCGGTACTTCCGGAATTGGCTGTTGTGCATATAACTGTTCCGGTACTTCTGGAATTGGCTGCTCTACATATATTTGTTCCGGTACTTCCGGCATTGGCTGCTCTGCGTATAGCTGCTCTGATTCCTCAGGAAGTTCTTCCGGCTGATTGATTTCTTCTATCTCCTCGATACCATCCTCAACAATAAGGCGCTCTGCCGCATCCTCCATAATAGGAGCAGATTGATCAGCCTCCTGCTTGATTGGTTCTGTTTTACGACTGGGAAGAATGATATCAGGTATTTTCCCTGTAACCTCAAGTGCTCTTTGTTTATCCTCTGCATCAAAAGCCGTCTTTATAACGGATCCCGTGACTTCTGTCACTTTATTGTGAATTTCCGATACCTGCTCACTGACCTCACTCTCTTCAAGCATTTCCAAATCTGCTGCAACTTCGGGCATCTTTGGTGTGAAAGCTTCTTTGAGTTCTTCTTCCAATGTATCTTTTTTGACTGGCGGAACAATGCCAGGTACAACCCCCACTAATTGAGACAATAAATCATTCGTCTGATTCAGTGCTTTTCGTCGTGCATCTTCCTTACGTTTATTTGCGCTGTCCTGTTTTCTATTCTCCCATTCCTTTAGCACATCATCCATATGAATCTGTCCAGTGATCTGTCTTTCGACCATATCATCATTGGACGGATTGAATACAATCTGTCTATCCAACCCCTGTGGTACATACTGTTCAGGCGTCGGCGGTGTCGGCTGTGGTACATACTGTTCAGGCATCGGCGGTGTAGGCTGTGATACATACTGTTCAGGCATCGGCAATACCTGCTCCGATTCATTCTGTGGCTGCATATACTGCTCAGACTGTGACTGTTCTACAATATACGGTTCCTGCATACCAACTTCATTTTCTGGAACTAAGAATTCCTGCATGCTTTTTGCTAGTTCTGCCTGCAGATTCATAGTACTATACTTGCTCACATTTACTGGTTTTACTTCAAATTCATTGTCATTAATGACCTGCGACACCTCAGCATTTTCGGGGGGAAGCTGTCCGAACAGCTGTGACATGTTATTTGTCTGTTCTATCGCCAGTCGTCTTCCTGCGGCTTCCATTGCTTTCATGGATTCCTCTGACACAACCTCCATCGGTCTCTTTGGCTCATATTCCGTAGGTGCAGCCTGTGCTACATTTCTGCCTTCGTACTTTGCCTGCTGTTCTGGTGTCAATAGTTCATGCAGCATTTTTAGCTCCATTGCCTTGGTAACATACTTGCCCTCACCAAACCATAAAATCAGCTCATCACATTCTTCAACACAACGGGTTCCTAGCCCTACTCTATGATAAAGGTACGCCAGTTCATATGCCCAGCGCTCCCTGTAGTCACGTTTCTTGAACTCTTCCAATACCTCGATTCGTTCCTCGAGAGGAACTTCCTGCGCCTCGTACAGCTTATATCTTAAAATGTAAATACCTGTATCACGAGGTGCTACCTGAACAAACTCTTTCATATACTCGATTGCCTGCACATATTCTTCCATCTTGATTGAAAGCTCACATAATGCATAAACAATCATTCTTCCGCCCGGATAACGTTCATAAGCCAGGAGTAAAATATCCCGGCTTTCTTCATATTTTCTGTTGATTTTATATATTTCGCTGACGGTACACAACATGGATACACTTTTTACTCTACGCCAGTCAACTGTATCAGCAACATTCATTGCCTCTACATACTCATGCTTTTCCAAAAGCGTTTTAATTTGCTCGACGCGGACTCTATATTCATATTTATCCAACAGTCTTTCTCCCCATCACAAATAATTCTGCGAAACAACAATATCTGCACATATTTAATTTAGTGTACCATAGGTCTAGTGTCTTGTCAAAAATAAAGTGTCATCTGACACCTTATTTTTCCACCTCTAAAGGACATACATTCAAATGTTTTACATTGCAATCTTGGATTCTGCCATTTGTGCAGTCTACTACTCCTTTTAGATAACAAAACATCTTTTCCTCTTTTTTTTGCTTATGTCCTTTCTTTGCTGTCTCTGTCTCCAACATACATTTACTGACTTGCTTAACATTGCAGTCCTGAATTCTTCCAGACTCACAATCTACAATACCCTTTAAGAAGCAAAATGTATTTTCAGCCATATCAAACCCTCCGTTTCGTACTTATAATCGGTTCTCCATTATTCTGTTGGTAAACTCAGCAAATTGAGATAATGTTAATGCTTCTCCTCTTACTGTATCAGGCAGGTTCATTTCTCTTACTACCTTCAGAACGGTTTCCTTTGATATTTGCAAATATGTAGCATTATGAATACTGTTCAATAAAGTTTTTCTTCTCTGGTTGAAAGATGCTCTGATCAGATCAAACATCAATTTTTCGTGATCAACCTTGACGGGCCTCTCTTTATGAACCATAAGTCGAATAACTGATGAACCAACATTTGGTCTCGGGATAAAGCACCCTGACGAAACATTCGCTATAATCTGCGGCTCTGCATAGTATTGAACTGCCAATGACAATGCTCCATAGTCCTTTGTTCCTGGTCCAACCTGCATCCTGTCTGCTACTTCTTTTTGCACCATAACCGTTATACTTTCAATCGGTACATGATCCTCAAATAGTCCCATAATGATGGGCGTTGTTATATAATACGGCAAATTTGCCACTATCTTGACTGGTTTTCCGTTATTATGTATCTGTACGATCTTGTTAATATCCGTCTTTAAAATATCCTGATTCAAGATCGTAACATTATCATAATCCCCTAATGTCTCTTCCAAAATTGGAATTAACGCTGTATCAATTTCGATTGTAACCACTTCACGTGCATTTTCACACAGATACTGTGTCATTGTTCCGATACCAGGTCCGATTTCTATAACCATATCATTTTTATTGACATCAGCAGCATCTATGATCTTATCCAAAATATGTGTATCAATCAAAAAATTTTGTCCGTATTTCTTTTGAAAAGCAAAATGATACTTTTGAATAATGTCCGCTGTTATCCTTGGATTTCCAAGTGTTCCCATTTATGAGTTTCCTCTTTCTTCTTTATATATGATACATATCCTTTGCATTCCGCATAGTAATCTCTTCTACCTCATCTCTTGAGATTCCTTTTATCTTTGCTATTTCCTCAACTACATACGGAATATAAAGGGAACTGTTTCTCTTTCCGCGAAATGGTACTGGCGCCAGATAGGGACAATCTGTCTCTAATAATATCCTGTCAGTCGGTATATATGCAACTACCTCTCGCAGCTTTTTTGCATTGCTGAAGGTAAGGACTCCACCAATCCCGATATAGTAGCCCATTTGTAAATATTCTCTTGCCATCTCCACACCATAAGAAAAACAGTGTATCACTCCACCTATCTCACCAGCCTTTTCTGCCTTCATAAGATCCAGTGTATCCTGCGCTGCCTCTCTACTATGAATAATAACAGGAAGCTTTACTCTTCTGGCAACATCCAGCTGTCTTGCAAACCACTTTTTCTGATGCTCTTTTGATGGTTCTGGGTAATGATAATCCAATCCAATCTCACCCACTGCCTTGATCTTCTCTAAACCACATTTTCTCTCAATCCAAGCTATATTTTCTTCATTCATTTCTATGGTATCACTTGGATGAACGCCCATTGCTCCATATATAAAAGGGTACTGTTCTGTGAGTTTTAATGTACTGCGGCAGCTCTCTATATTAGCTCCAACATTCATAATATATGCAATACCATGGGCATGCACATTTTCTAGGAGCTCATCTCTGTCTTTATCAAATGCCTCATCATCATAATGGGCATGTGTATCAAATATCATTTTTTACATCCTCTCTGTTTTCGCTTCCTTTATTTCAGGGATAAAATAGACTGATAAAATATATGAAAAAATGCTTGCAATTCTGAAAACTATATACTATAATTGTCTTTGCGTTGTAATAGTGGTGTTAAGCGCGATTAGCTCAGTTGGTAGAGCACCTGACTCTTAATCAGGGTGTCCAGGGTTCGAGCCCCTGATCGCGCATCAGAATCGATCTTATGATAATCATGAGGTCGATTTTTTATTACGCAATCCACTCAGATCCTGAATCACTTCACCTGCCATGATCAGTCCTGCTGTCGCTGGTACGTAAGCATTGCTGGCTGGAATCTGTCTTCGTCCCACAACCTCTTCCTGACATTCTCCAATAGGTTTTCTAGGTAATTCTCTAGAATATACCACCTTTAGACTCTTAATTCCTCTAGCTTTTAGTTCCCTGCGCATGACCTTGGCTAACGGACATACAGATGTCTTATAAATGTCTGCTACCTCAAATGCTGATGCATCCAGCTTGTTTCCGGCTCCCATGGAACTAATAACCGGTACTTCTGTCGCAGACGCTCTCACAACAATCTCTATCTTTCCTGTAACAGTATCAATGGCATCCAAAATATAATCATAAACTGACAAATCGACTTGATCTGCAATCTCCGGCATATAGAACATACGATATGTATTTACAACTGCCTCTGGGTTAATATCCAATATTCTATTTTTTGCAGCGTCTACCTTATATTGTCCTATTGTCTTTTGAGTAGCTATGATCTGACGATTTAGATTGGTCTCACATATAATATCAGGATCAAACAAATCCAGTGTTCCGACTCCGCTGCGTACAAGCGCCTCAACCGCATATCCGCCGACTCCGCCGATTCCAAATATGGCTATTCTAGAATTCTGTATCCTTTTCATGGCCTCTGTTCCCAATAAAAGCTCTGTTCTTGAGAAATGTAACTGCATATGATTCCCCTGCTTATAATAATATTCTGCGAAATAGATTATATGTAAGTATATCATGTTTATATCTTTACCGAAACTGAATTATATGGTAATTTTATTATTAGTGAATACTTCTTTCACGTTGTTTTCACAATCTTATGAGGTAAAGGAGAAGAATTATGGATTTTATAGGCACTGCTTGGGCGCTTTTGCCGCCGATTGTTGCGATTACACTTGCACTCATTACAAAGGAGGTTTACATCTCATTGTTTGTTGGTGTTGTTACAGGTGCATTATTGTATGCTGATTTCAGCCCTATCGGAACATTGATTGCCATCTTTGAAATGATGATGGAAAAGCTGTCCGACACATGGAACATAGGTATTTTGATTTTCCTTGTATTTCTGGGAATTATCGTCACTCTGATGACCAAGGCAGGTGGCTCTGCTGCTTATGGAAAATGGGCTAACGGAAAGATTACGACGAAACGTGGTGCCATGCTCGCTACATTGGGACTTGGCGTTCTAATCTTTGTAGATGATTACTTTAACTGCTTAACCGTTGGCAGCGTAATGCGTCCAGTTACAGATAAGCACAAGATTTCTAGATCAAAGCTGGCTTATTTAATTGACGCAACGGCAGCTCCTGTCTGTATTGTAGCCCCTATTTCCAGCTGGGCTGCTGCTGTTACAGGATATACGGAGGGCGATGGCTTTTCATTGTTTTTACAAACCATACCTTTCAATCTTTATGCATGGCTCACAATTATCATGATTATATTTATTTCTATTCTGGGATTTGACTTTGGATCTATGAAAAAACACGAAGAGAATGCAGAAAATGGTGATTTATTCAGTGGTGAGAATGAATATGAACAAATGGATGACATCAAGGTTTCTAATAAAGGAAGAGTGTTTGATCTTGTCCTGCCAATCGTATTTTTGATTGCTTCCTGCATTGTCTTTATGGTCTATACAGGCGGTTTTTTTGAAGGTACGGGCTTTATTGAAGCTTTTTCAAACTGTGATGCATCTCTTGGTCTTGTTTTGGGTTCTTTTGTTACTTTAATCTTTATGTTCTTACTCTATATACCACGTAAAGTTCTGTCATATAAAGATTTTACCGATGCAATTCCACAGGGCTTTCGTGTTATGATTGCTGCTATTTTGATTCTGATTCTTGCATGGACATTGGGCGGCTTCTGCAGTGACAGACTACAGGCTGGTGTATTTGTTTCAAATGTTCTAAGCAACAGTTCTTTCCCTAATGCCTTCTTCCCAGCTATACTATTTCTGATTGGAACCGGTCTTGCCTTTGCAACAGGAACCTCATGGGGAACCTTTGGTATTCTGATTCCGATTATTACCGCTGTTTTCCCAGCTGATGCAAAGATTCTGGTAATCTCTATCTCAGCTATCCTGGCAGGTGCTGTATGCGGAGATCATATTTCACCGATTTCTGATACAACCATTATGGCTTCTGCAGGCGCTCAGTGTAATCATGTAAATCATGTTTCAACACAAATTCCTTATGCTATGGTAGTTGCAGCATGTTGTTTTATCGGATATATTGTTGCTGGTCTGACGGAGAATGTAGTGATTACTATGTTGACAGGTATTGTTTTATTAATTGGAACACTATTGATCATTCGATCGACGGTAAAGAAAAAAGAAGCATAAACAAAAATAATGAAAAAGCCTCGTTGGTTTTTATAACCAATGGGGCTTTTTAGTCGGCGTGACAAGATTTGAACTTGCGACTTCTACGTCCCGAACGTAGCGCTCTACCAAGCTGAGCCACACGCCGTGGGTTGTTTTCTTCGTGAATCATATTGCGGTATCACGAACATTCCTAGTATACCATAAATATCGCAAATTTCAAGTCCCAAATTCATTGAATCGTTGTCTTGAATCGT
>CAZACC010000103.1:0-7148 GCA_964483545.1 uncultured Lachnospiraceae bacterium | reverse complement strand
GTGAGTTTGATATACCCTTCATCAGAAACTGTAATGTATTCGTTGACCCGAAGATTTTTCATGGCGACACTGATACTGGGCTTGGAATAAGAGAGTTCATTTGCAATATCAATTGAGCGAACGACAGGAAGTCGTTTACTTAAGATCAAAATAGTCTCGAGATAGTCCTCAACAGATTCCTCTGATTTGTGTTTGATATAGCTCATGACGGATACTCCTTCTTGACTTTACACGTGTCAAATAGTAACATAGTTCTATTTAAACATCATCCTCATCAGCAAAAGCAGCAGCTGCAGACACAGTTGATACAATCGCTGCAATAACAGCTGCGATGATTGCAATTCCAACAATTCCAACAAAGATAAATTCCATGATATTGCCTCCCTGATCTTCTGATATAAAATCTAACTTTATGGTTTCATTTCAATGATTTTTCTATCAACAATAAATAGTATAGCAAGTATTCTGTTAAAAATCAACACAAAATCTTTCCTGTTGACATTTCCTGTTGACATTTATATTATTTATGTTATATTGAGGGTAGAACAAATAAAACAAAGAGAACAATAATGCATATGAAAAATTTAAAATATGCAGATCAATTAAGGAGGACGAGATTATGAACATACAGAAATTCACACAAAAATCAATAGAAGCAGTCAATGGCTGCGAAAAGCTGGCATATGAATTCGGCAATCAGGAGATTGAAGAAGAACATCTGCTCTATGCCCTATTGCGGCAAGAGGACAGCCTGATTTTAAAGCTAATCGAGAAGATGGAAATCAATAAAGAGCATTTTATGGATAAGGCTGAGGAGTATCTGAGTAAGCGCGTGAAGGTACAAGGCGGACAGGTCTATATCGGACAGCAGCTAAATAAAGTACTGATTCATGCAGAGGATGAGGCAAAGCAGATGGGGGACGAGTATGTCTCCGTTGAGCATTTGTTTCTATCGTTGCTCAAGTACCCGAATGAGGCAATGAAGCAGATCTGGAAGGAGTACGGCATCACACGTGATCGTTTCCTGCAGGCACTTTCAACCGTCAGAGGAAATCAGAGAGTGACCACCGACAACCCAGAGGCGACCTATGATACTCTGGAGAAATATGGGCAGGATTTAGTGGAGAAAGCAAGAAATCAGAAGCTGGATCCAGTTATCGGACGTGATAACGAAATCCGTAATATCATCCGTATTTTATCTCGAAAGACAAAGAATAACCCAGTTCTGATCGGTGAGCCAGGTGTAGGTAAGACGGCGGTCGTAGAAGGACTAGCACAGCGTATCGTTCGCGGTGATGTACCCGAAGGATTGAAGAATAAGAAGGTCTTTTCGCTGGATATGGGCGCTTTGGTCGCTGGTGCGAAGTACCGCGGAGAATTTGAGGAGCGTCTGAAAGCGGTTCTTGAGGATGTGAAAAACAGTGACGGACAGATTATTCTGTTTATTGATGAGCTGCATCTGATTGTAGGAGCGGGAAAGACAGACGGAGCTATGGATGCAGGCAATATGCTGAAACCAATGTTAGCACGTGGTGAGCTGCACTGTATCGGTGCAACCACGTTGGATGAATACAGACAGTATATTGAGAAGGATGCAGCACTGGAGAGACGTTTCCAGCCAGTTATGGTAGACGAGCCTACGGTGGAGGATACGATATCAATTTTGCGTGGTCTGAAGGAACGTTATGAGGTGTTTCATGGCGTGAAAATCATGGATACGGCACTGGTATCAGCTGCAGTCTTATCTCACAGATATATCTCAGACAGATTTCTGCCAGATAAAGCAATTGATTTGGTGGATGAGGCCTGTGCACTAATCAAGACAGAGCAGGATTCCATGCCAACAGAGCTGGATGAACTGAATCGTAAGGCAACTCAGATGACAATCGAGGCAGAGGCTCTGAAAAAGGAGACTGACCACTTGAGTCAAGAACGTCTGGCCACACTGCAGAAGGAGCTTGCAGAGCTGAATGAGCAGTTAACAGCAGGTAAGGCACAGTGGGAAAATGAGAAAGCATCCCTTACAAAGCTGCATAAGCTGCGTGAAGATATAGAAGCACTTAATAACCAGATTGAGGTTGCAACCCGTGCAGGGGAATATGAAAAGGTCAGTGAATTACAGTATGGTCAGCTGCCAAAGCTACGAGAACAACTAGAAATCGAAGAGCGCAAAATCAGGAACGAGGGACTGACTCTCGTACACGAGAGTGTATCAGATGAAGAAATTGCCCGTATTATTTCTCGCTGGACAGGAATTCCAGTAGTAAAGCTGACAGAAAGTGAGCGTTCGAAGACATTACATTTGGATGATGAACTGCATAAAAGAGTTGTTGGACAGAATGAGGGTGTCACGAAAGTGACAGAGGCCATTATCCGTTCCAAGGCTGGCATTAAGGATCCGACGAAACCAATTGGCTCGTTCCTTTTCTTAGGACCTACTGGTGTGGGAAAGACAGAGCTGGCGAAAGCACTGGCAGCAAACCTCTTTGATGATGAATCCAACATGGTGCGTATTGATATGAGTGAGTATATGGAGAAGTTCTCGGTATCTCGTCTGATTGGAGCACCTCCTGGATATGTCGGATATGAAGAAGGCGGACAATTGACCGAGGCAGTCAGAAGAAAACCTTATTCAGTAGTTTTATTTGATGAAATTGAAAAAGCACATCCGGATGTTTTCAATGTACTGCTGCAAGTGCTGGACGACGGACGTGTGACAGATTCACAGGGACGAACAGTCGATTTTAAGAATACAATCTTAATCATGACCTCTAATATAGGTTCTGAATATCTGTTAGAGGGCATTGAAGCAGACGGTACCATCAAGCCGGAGGCAGAGCGGATGGTCATGGATGATCTGCGGGAGCATTTCAGACCTGAGTTTTTGAACAGGTTGGATGAGACCATTTTATTCAGACCGTTGACCAAGGAGAATATCGGTGGCATCATTAAGCTGCTGATCGCAGACCTGAATCACCGTCTGGAGGATAAAAATCTAACCATCGCACTCACACCAGCAGCAGAGGATTACATCGTAGAGGCAGGCTATGATCCAGTCTACGGTGCCCGTCCATTGAAACGTTATCTGCAGAAGCATGTAGAGACTCTGGTTGCAAAGAAGATCCTCGCAGATGAGGTAGAAGAAGGTCAGACCATCACGATTGATGTAAAAGATCAGGAACTTGTAGTGAGATAATCTATTATAGCAAAACAAGCTGATAGAAAATAAGCTGATAGAAGTTAGTGTATAATTTTAATTGGCAAAGATAATGGAAATGATTAGTTATGTAAACTAAAAGGAAGTAGAGAATAAATCTCTACTTCCCAATCATACAGTTTTTCTTTATGATATTAATTGAAAAGATTAATGTAAAGGAAACCGTATGATGACTACTATTGTAAACGAAGAACTTGTATCTTTCAAGGAGTTAGAGAAAAAAACATATGCTTATTTGTGTGAGCTTGGCAGAGAGATTACCCAGCGGATGTTGGAATCTTACGATGAGGAGCTTGCCCAATCCAGAGACAAGAAGGTTTATAGGGGAAAGGGGAAACGAGCCACATCTATCAAAACAGTTTATGGAGAAGTTGAATACTCCAGAAATGTTTATCGTACTGAAACAGAGGATGGACAGGTGGCACATGTATATCTGCTTGATCAAGCGATGCATATGGACAAAATCGGTCTTATATCAACCAATCTAGCAGAAAAAATAGCATTAACAGTAACGGAATCCCCTTATCGGGTAACAGCCGAACAGATCAGTAATACCTGCGGTCAAAGCATTAGTGCAGGTGGTGTCTGGAACATGATGCAGCGTCTTGGAGAACGAATTGATGAAGAAGAAGTCCATGCAGTCAAGCAGATGGATGCGGATCAGACAGAAGGTGAAAAAGTCATTCCTGTCCTCTTCGAGGAGATGGATGGAGTATGGCTACGCATGCAAGATGCCCATCATAAAAAGATGAAGAAGCAGGAAATGAAAGTGTTTACGATGTATGAAGGCTGGGATGAAGAACAGGAAAAGCGAAAAAGAAGCACACTGGTGGGAAAGACCATGCTTGCTGGAATGGAGACCAGTCATGATTTTCATGAAAAACGAGAAGCCTGTATCCGAAAGAAATATGCAGCGGATGAAATCAAACAGAGAATCTTAAATGGAGATGGAGGAAGCTGGATTAAAGAACCATACGATCCGGATGCAATCTTCCAGTTAGACAGATATCATATCTATCAAGAGATTCTTAGAAAGATCAGTAATAAAGAGGCACAGAAGGAAGTTCGCAGACTCTTTGAGGAAGAAAAAATAGACGAAATGCTAGAATACATTTATATGCAACAAGTGTAGCAAGCCCTGATGAAAAAGATCAATCAAGTAAAAAGGCAATGGAGTTATATCAATACCTGAACAATAATAAAAGAGGATTATTGGCCTACAACAAGCAAGGGGTGGAAATACCAGCACCTCAAAAAGGAATCTTATATAAAGGAATGGGAATACAGGAAACACAGAACTGTACTGTTATTACGCTAAGAATGAAACATCGCAGAATGCGATGGTCTGTAGGAGGAGCAAATAATCTAGCCAAGGCACTTTACCGGAAAGAGAACAAGGAGCTGGTAAAAACAATAGACAGGTACACAGATGGTCTGGTATTTACCATGCAGATGCAGGAAATCATAGAAACCCTAAGTGCCGCAAAGGCACCAAAGAGAGATGGGAAAGGAAACCCATACGCAGACCGGTTCAATCACCACATGCCACTGTTCGAAGCAATGCAGACGGCATCAAGAAAAGCATTTAAAAGAGCGTTTGGTTATTAGGGAAAAGCTCTATAAAAGAGCTGATTTGGGCGAATAAAAGACAAACAAAAGAATAAGAAAATATCATTAGAGAAAAACAATAGGAAAGTTGCCAACGTTTACTTGACACAAACTTTGTGTGAAATGAATTTTACATTATTGTTTAAATGTAGTATAACCTGACTTTTGCAGATGAATAAGTATAAAAATGCCCGCTAGTCCAGTAAATTCGCTGGATAGCGGGTTTGTCATTTTGTCATATTTTCATGGTGTATTTTCTCTTTTTTGTGTCTGCTAAAACTTTTTTTATTTCACCGAGCGTTCGGATTCTCTTGCTGAAATCAATATCAAGAACCTTGCCTATGTCTTTCAGTACATCGTCATAGTAATCAAACAAGTAATAATTCTGCTGAATCAGTGTACAGGATGCTTTTGAAAGCGATTCTAATAGTTTTCCGATGCTGTATTTTTGTTCTAACCTTGTTTCAAGGATGCGAGCAATAGTAAGAGCAACAAAGCAGGTTAGAAAATGTGCTTCTATGTGTTCTTTTGTCCAGACATAAACCGGTCTGGCTTCTAATTCGCTTTTGGTGACTTTGAATGATTCTTCGATTTTCCAAAGTCCTCGATACATGTCAATAATCTTGTCATCGCTTTCATCCATTTCGCTTGTCAGTAAAACATAATAACCATCAAGCGCTTCTTCTTCACGGAGCTTTGCCTCGTCAATTTCGAGAATAGAAGATGCTGTTAGAATTTCACCAGTATCTTTATCATAATCTACTTTCTTTACATACTTTGCAGCGCCATAAGAGGTTGCTCTGGTATAACTGCCAGGATTTTTTGAAAGGTCCGTAGCTTTTACAAGAGCGGCAGCACGATCTGCTTTTGCGCGTTTTGCGTATTTCTCACTCCAAAATACGACTTGTTTTTCATGTACTGTTTTCTTTCGCTTATGCCCCGCCTGAGAAGTGACCTGAATTGTGCGAGGATATTTGCGGGATTTACGCTTGTATTCCGTTCCAAGCCAAGTATATCCCTCTTCATTAAGTACATACTGTTTCATTTCTTTATCTGCACCACGTACAGACATACTGAATACATAGCCGTCTTTTGTCGGAGTATTAAGGGTATACCAAATGTTATCGCCAGTGGTCATTCCTTTGTCTGCAACACAGATAACACGACCAAGGTCAAATTCTTTTTTTATTCGACCAAAGTTTGGACGATAAGTAAGACAGTCATTGGTGTTTCCTGGGAAAAGGTTATATGTAATGGGAATCCCATTGTTATCCATGAATAACCCCATCTGCACGATAGGATTTGGACGATGTTCCTTGGAAACCCCTTTACGAAGGAACTCATTCTGGTCATCTGTTTCAAAATAGTAATTCGTCACATCATAATAAATGAGGCTGGTGTCTCTACCGTAATTCGCTTTGATTTTATCGTTCATCCAGACTTGAAGATTGTCCTTATGTTTTGCAAAGAGAGAAAGACAGCGATAAACATCATCCAAAGAATAATCTGTTTTTTCAAAGAATTGTTCTCTGCTGTCAAAAGAGGCTTTCTTTGATGCAGGAGAGAGAAGTCTTGAATATACAAGCATCTTCATAATGGTATTGGCATCGAATTGTTCTTTTGAATGACGCTGGCGATTGTTAAGGAACTTATCGATTTCAAGTTCATGATAAATTTTACTCAGAGCAGCATATCCAAAGTTTTTTCTGAGAGAAATATCATCCGTACACAAACGGTCTGAATCATAAAAAGTAAAGTGAATGGGAGCTTGCATTTCGTTTTTTTCTTTCTTTAATTCTTCCACACGTTTTTGAAAGTGGGAAATAGGATCATCATACATAGTTTCCAATTCATCAAGATAGCCTAACGATTCAACGGTCTTAGAACGGGACATTTTTCGTTGTTTGTCATAATAGGAATCGACAATTGCTAGATAGATACGACCTTTTGATGTTTTCGTTTTTCTCAAATGCATAACACACCTCCAACACTACTATTATACCATATTCATCTACATATATCCAGTGAAAAATGACAAGAAATAAAAAATGCCCGAATGCCTTATAAATAAAGCAATCGAGCTATCTTATCTTAGAAAGTAACTGCAAAAGTGTGGGGAAAAGCTCTATAAAAGAGCTGATTTGGGCGAATAAAAGACAAACAAAAGAATAAGAAAATATCATTAGAGAAAAACAATAGGAAAGTTGCCAACGTTTACTTGACACAAACTTTGTGTGAAATGAATTTTACATTATTGTTTAAATGTAGTACTCAAACTTCGCACATAGATTTTAGCTATGCACCTTGAAAATTCAATATCTGG
>CAZACC010000102.1:0-7198 GCA_964483545.1 uncultured Lachnospiraceae bacterium | reverse complement strand
GTGACGGTACAGGCACAGATTATAGAGCTGTTGAAGCGTATTAATCAAAAGCAGAACACGGCGATTCTTTTTATATCTCATGATTTGAGTCTGGTAAAGCAACTGTGTGAGCGTGTTCTTGTGATGTATCAGGGAAGAATCGTGGAACAGGGTGAAACAGAACAGATATTTCATCATCCTCAGAATCTGTATACACAGAATCTGATCAAAGCGATACCAAAGATTGTTAGAAACCATGAGATAAGATAGTATTCTTGAAAAGTGAGAGCTGAACGATATGGATAATCTGATTTTAGAAGTCAGTCATTTAAATGCATATTACAAAGAGCAGGTCGGCCTATTTGCTGGCACAAAAGCACGGAAGCAGATCTTGCATGATGTTTCTTTTCATATGGAAAGAGGAGAAATCGTAGGTCTGGTTGGGGAGAGTGGTTGTGGAAAGTCGACACTTGGAAAAGCTATCCTCGGAATGGTCAAGGATACGGATGGAAGCATCCTCCATCACTCGGAGCATCCACAGATGGTATTTCAGGATCCATATGGATCACTGAATCCAGTAAAAAAGGTGGGCTGGATTATCGAAGAGCCTCTTCGCATTAGAGGTGGAATGACAGAGGAAGAGAGGAATGCCAAGGTACTGCGAAGATTACATAGGGTTGGATTGGACGAGAAATTCGGAGAACGCTACCCGAAGGAATTGTCAGGCGGGCAGCGGCAGAGAGTATGCATTGCAGAAGCTTTGGTATTGAACCCACAGCTACTCATTGCCGATGAACCAGTATCGGCATTGGATGTGACGGTACAGGCACAAATTATAGAACTGTTGAAACAGATTAATCATGATTTGGGAATCGCTATGCTTTTTATTTCACATGATCTGAAGATTGTTTATCAGCTATGTACCCGTGTTATGGTCATGAGAGGTGGCAGGATTGTGGAACAGGGCAGAACAGATGATGTTTATTTCCATCCACAGCATGAATATACGAAACAATTACTATATTCGGCAGGTATTACTGAGGAAGAAAGCAATACTTGATTCTTTTAGGAAGGCGGTTATGGAAACTCGTATTTATGTCGATAAATTAATTGAAAAGATAAATTAGTTATTGTATAATTAATGGTAACAGATTATGTTAAGCAATGAATGGCAAAGGAGGAATGATTCATATGGCAATAAACGGATTGAATAGTCAATATGACTTATTCCAAAGTTACCAATCTCAGAATGCACTCAGCAGAATTCCCATCGCAGGACAGGATGTCCCAAAGGCAGATGTGGGGACGGAGCAGCCGAGTGTCAGAGACAGAGAAGAGCAACGGCAACAGGATGTACAAAATCAGGAAGTCATATCTACATTATCACCAGCACAGGAAGCTGGACTGACAGGCAGAACAGCAGCCTCAGATTTGCAGGATATTTCCTTGAGCTTTAATCGGGATGAGGACATTAGTCTAGTAGGTCGCGATAGTTCACTTGCAGGACTGGATGTAGAAAAGGCTATTTCAGATATGAGAAAGGATTCCATGCTAGAGCAGTATCAATACTTTGTAGGGTCAGGAAGCAGTATCGTTAATGATGAGGATGGCTTGGTATTTCAGAAGTTTCCGACAGAAATGTTGTAAATAATCCCTCTTACGAAGGACAAACCGATATCTGGTTTGTCCTTTTGTACGTGTGTCAGGTTTGACTTTGTAGTTTACAGAAATGACTTGATTTGATAGAATAAGTTGACAATATGTAAGGGAGTATAATATCAAATGGGTCAGATTGTCACAAGAAAAGTGAAATTGTTTGCGGGGTTCGGACTGCTAGTCACAGCGTTTGTATGGGGCTTTGCATTTGTAGTTGTAAAAAATTCACTGAATTATGTTCCGCCAATTTATATGCTGGCATTTCGATTTACGATAGCTGGAATCATATTATCACTTGTCTTTATCGGACGGGTGAGGAAGATTAACAAAAAGATATTATTACATGGAGCAATCGTAGGTTTTTTCCTGTTTGCGGCTTATTTAGTACAGACGATCGGATGTGATTATACCACGGCAGGAAAGAATGCTTTTCTGACAACTGTGTATGTGGTTGTTGTTCCGTTTTTAGGGTGGATTTTAAAAAAAGGAAAGCCAGATCGATATTGTGTGGCGGCAGCCTTTATTGCGATTACTGGGATCGGATTACTGACATTGGAGGGGGACTACAGCGTCAATATAGGTGATATCCTGACTCTTGCATGTGGAATTCTCTTTGCATTTCAGATTATTTATATTGATCAGTATACGGAAACAGATGATCCTATATTGATTGCCATACTGCAGATGGTATTTGCAGCAGTGTATTCATGGATTGTGGCTTTGGTGACAGGCGTAGCGTTTCCTATGGAAGCTGTCCAAAACAGCACCGTGATGATGTCTATGCTGTATTTGGGACTATTCTCTACGATGATTGCCTTTTTACTGCAAAATATATGCCAGAAGTATCTGAAGCCGGCGACAGCATCGCTGTTGATGTCAACGGAAGCTGTATTTGGCGTGTTATGCGCTGCGGTTTTTCTGCATGAGGTCATGAGTGGAAAGATGGTCATCGGCTGTGCACTGATTTTTATCGCAATTGTTTTGAATGAGGTAAAACCAGGGAAAAACGGGCTTTTTTCCGCATTCTATCCAGATGCCTATCTGGATTCAGCTTATGTGATTGATTATGACAGTCTCTATCAAGAAGGTTACAGGGGAATCATTTTTGATATTGACAATACACTTGTGCCTCATGGGGCTCCGGCAGACGAAAGAAGTATCGCATTGTTTGCACATTTAAAAGAGCTGGGCTTCAGGATTTTATTATTATCCAATAATAAGGAGCCACGTGTGAAAATGTTCAATGATGTTGTGCAGGTAGAGTATATTTATAAAGCCCATAAGCCAGTTGCTGCGGGCTATCTGAGGGCTATGGAGCAAATGGATTGTGATGCCGATACAACGATTTTCATCGGAGATCAGTTATTTACGGATGTCTGGGGTGCCAAAAATGCTGGAATACGCAACATACTAGTGAAACCAATCCATCCAAAAGAAGAAATACAGATTGTATTGAAGAGAGTATTAGAAAAAATCGTATTATATTTTTATAAAAAGAGGGTACAAACATGTATAAAATAGACGGAAATACACAGGTGCTCGGAATCATTGGCAATCCTGTAAGACATACGATGTCGCCAGCAATCCATCACTTTTTGGCAGAGCGGATGGGAGACAATCTGGCATATCTGCCGTTTGAGGTTCAAAATGATATCCATGTGGCAGTCCAAGGTGCTTATGCACTTGGAATAGCAGGAATGAATGTAACGGTTCCATATAAAAGCGCAATCATGGAGATCTTGACCGATCTTGATGATGAGGCGGCTAAAATAGGTGCGGTCAATACATTGGTACGGACTGAGCATGGCTTCAAGGGATACAACACAGATGTAATCGGACTTAGGTATGAACTGCGTAAGGCGGGAGTTTCTGTAGCTGGTGAACGCGTGATTATCCTAGGGGCTGGGGGCGCTGCAAGGGCGGCTGCTATGATGTGTGTAGCAGATGGAGCTTGTGAACTGTATATTTCAAACCGTAATCAAGAAAAAGCGAAAGCACTTGCAAAGGTCGTGCAAAATTGTTTCGGTGGCGAGACGTCAGTAGGCCCAATCATACAGGCACTGGGGCTGGAGGATCTGGAACATTTATATGGGAATGGATATATCGCTTTTCAATGTACTTCTGTAGGGTTGTTTCCGAACATAGAGGAAGCTGTGATCGAATCCCAGGAGTTTTACGGAAAGCTGAAATGTGCGGTAGATTTGATCTATACTCCTAAACAGACAAGATTTATGAAACTGGCAGAGGGCGCAGGGGCAAAGACCATGAATGGCAGTATGATGCTGATTGGTCAGGCAATTGCATCCTATGAGCTGTGGACTGGACATACAGTACTGGATAAAGTGGTGAAGGAACTGCTGGAGGAATTGACTAAGAAAGGATTGGTCGGATGAATAATATCGTACTGATTGGATTTATGGGCTCCGGTAAGACAACGGTAGGACAGCTGCTGGCACAGACGCTCGGATATACGTTTGCTGATACAGATCAGCTGGTAGAGGCGGGAGAGTCTATGAATGTTGCTGATATTTTTGCACAGAATGGGGAGGGTTATTTTAGACAGCTTGAAACACTCATCATGGAAGAAGTATCTGGAACGATGGACCACACTGTCCTTTCTGTCGGAGGAGGACTGCCGATGACAAATAGTAATCATAAATATTTGAAAAAGTGTGGGAAAGTGGTATACTTAAAGGTAAGCGAGCAGACAGTGATCAACAGACTGAAGGGAGATTCAGGCAGACCACTGCTATCAGGTGATGATGCGACCGAGATGATCTATAAACTGCTGGCACTTCGGGCTCCAACTTATCAGTCACTGGCGGATATTACGATAGCAGCAGATCATATGACCGTTGAGGAAATCGTGCAGGAAATCATACGTTTACAATAACAGAAGGGAAGAGACACTATGAAGATATTAATTATCAATGGACCTAATTTGAACTTCTTGGGGATTCGGGAGGTGGATGTGTATGGCAGGGAGGATTATGATTATCTCTGTCAGTTGATTGCGAAAAAGGGCGCCAAGGAAAATATTCTGGTAGAGACATTTCAGAGTAACTATGAAGGTGCTATCATCGACAAAATACAAGAAAGCTATTATGATGAGGACATCAAGGGTATCGTAATCAACCCAGGAGCTTACGGACACTACAGCTATGCTTTGATGGATGCATTAAATTCCGTGCCAACAACAAAGGTGGAGGTACATATTTCAGATATCACGGAGCGACCAGAAGAATGGAGACACAAAACCGTTACAGCCTCAGCATGCAACCTCTTAATCAAGGGACATGGGTTTAATGGATATCTAGAGGCAATTGACTGGCTGATTGATTTCGATAAAAAAGTTGTTGAAAAATGATGTCATATAGTATAAACTAGTAAGGAATTGTTAACGGAACGTATTAAGGAGGAATATCTACATGATATCAGCAGGCGATTTTAGAAATGGCTTGACAATTGAGATGGATAATAATATTTATCAGATTATTGAATTTCAACACGTAAAACCGGGCAAAGGAGCAGCCTTTGTCAGAACAAAGTTAAAAAATATCAAGAGTGGCGGTGTGGTTGAGAAGACATTCAGACCGACGGAAAAATTTCCAGCCGCACGTATCGATAGAAACGACATGCAGTATTTATATGCAGACGGTGACTTGTATAACTTCATGAATATGGAGACATACGAGCAAATCGCATTATCAGCAGAATCAGTAGGCGATGCACTGAAGTTTGTCAAGGAAAACGAAATGGTTAGGGTGTGCTCACATAACGGAAATGTATTTGCAATAGAGCCGCCTCTGTTCGTGGAACTGGAGATTACAGAGACAGAGCCAGGCTTCAAAGGAGATACGGCACAGGGCGCAACCAAACCTGCAGTAGTTGAGACAGGTGCTACAGTATATGTACCTCTGTTTGTTGATCAGAATGATGTGATTAAGATTGATACTAGGTCAGGTGAGTATTTATCCAGAGTATAAGCTGGACATGCCTACCGATTATTTTTCTTTGTGATGACAAATAGGAAAGCGAGCCTTTCCTATTTTTTTCATGTTTAGGAAAGTGCTCCTGTTATATATAATGTTCCTGCTGCCCGAATCACAATGAAAGGGAAGGTAACAGGTATGGAGTACATTGATTTTATTAGAGAGATTAAGAACAGTATAGAGGAATATGTGGGAGACACAGCAACAGTAACAGAGGAAACGGTACTTAAAAATAATGCGGTTAGACTGCACGGTCTTGCAATCATCTCCAAGGATCGAAATATCTCTCCGACGATTTATCTGGAGGAATACTATGCAGCATACAATCACGGACAGGAACTGAGTGATATCATTGTTGAGATTATCAGACAATATGAGAACAGCAAACCAGATACAGGCATCAATATTGATTTTTTTACCGATTATCAAAAGGTCAGTAATCAGCTTCTGTATAAGCTCATTAGTTTGGAAAAAAATGAAGAACTATTGACGGGGATTCCTTATGTGCAGTATCTGGATTTGGCAATTGTGTTTTACTGTATTGTTTTACATGATGAGATTGGATCAGCTACCATTCTGGTCCACAATAAACATATGGAGCTCTGGAATGTAACGACAGAGGATCTGTATCTGGCAGCAAAAAGAAATACAAAGAAAATACTGGGATATCAGATTAAAGGTATGGAGGAGATCATAAGAGAGATTCTCGTAGATCGTCTTCATGCTGAACTGTCAACAGGTATTGGAACAGATCATCTGGATGAGGACGAGATCGCAGAGTTTGCGGAGTCAATGCTAAATAAGACCCATGAAATGGACGGAGAGATCCCCATGTATGTGTTATCAAACAGAGAGAAGATCAATGGTGCAGCTTGTCTGCTGTATCAGGATGTTCTGGCAGAATTTGCGGATCAGATTGATCGAGATTTATTTATTATTCCGAGCAGCATACATGAAGTGATTCTGGTGCCGACTTGCGAACGTCATGGATATGAACGCCTGACACAGATGGTTCAGGAGGTCAATGCAACGCAGGTTCAAGCAGAAGAAATACTGGCGGATCATGTTTATTATTATTCACGAGACAGGAAAGAAGTCATGAGTATGTAACAATTATGTAATAAACACAATATTTTCATTTGAAATTTTCCCGATGCTATGGTATTATTAAACATGTGCGAAATTGATATATTGATTTCGCATAAGCACTCGTAGCTCAGGGGATAGAGCAGTGGCTTCCGGTGCCATGTGTCGGGGGTTCGAATCCTCTCGGGTGTATAGCCCTGTTATTCGTAACAGGGCAGTTATTTCGGGCAAGTCATATTGAAAGGATGTATTATATATGGGCATGGCAAATAACGGGATTAGAGAGTTTTTTGCACGGTATTATCGTTATTTTATCGTGGGTGGTCTGTTCGTTGTATTGGTTGTTTTATTAATTGTGTTTGCACTGAATGGTAAGAAAAAGACATCACAGGCTGATAGTGAAGTGGCTGATGCTACTACAGAAAGCAGTGTTGAAGTACCTACTGATAAATATGAGGTGGATGCATATCCTGCAGTGAATACGC
>CAZACC010000101.1:0-7220 GCA_964483545.1 uncultured Lachnospiraceae bacterium | reverse complement strand
GGATTTATTTGAATTTCTCTGATCCGTGGCCGAAGGAAAGACATGCGAAGAGACGCCTTCCTTCGAAGGAGTTTCTTGCACGGTATGATCAGTTCCTGAAGAAAGATGGAGTGATAGAATTCAAGACGGATAATGATGATTTGTTTACATTTGCAGTAGAAGAGGTACCACTTGCACAGTGGAAAATCAGAGAGATGACACAAGATTTGTACCATAATGAGAAGATGATAGAGGGTAATGTAAAGACAGAATATGAAGAGAAGTTCTCAGCGATGGGAAATCTGATTCATAAGTATGTGATTGAACGGTAATAACATAGCAAAGAAAAGGAGGCGTCAGAATGGCACAGAAATTTAATGATGGAAATTTTCAAACAGAGGTACTGGATTATAAGGGAATTGCATTGATTGACTTTTTTGCGGATTGGTGCGGACCATGTAAGATGATGGCACCAGTTATCGATGGGCTAGCAACGGAGTATGAGGGAAAAGTAAAGATTGGCAAGGTCAATATTGATGAGAATATGAATCTTGCACAGAAGTACAGAGTCATGACTATACCAACGATTATCCTATTCAAGGATGGGGAAGTCAAGGAGACTACTGTCGGGGTGGTTAGCAAGGATAAGTTGGTAGCGATCATTAAAAAATATGAATAAAGATTAGAACAAAAGGAATATCAGGATATAGAAGACCTCAGAGTTGATTAGCTCGGAGGTCTTTTTGAAGTTTTATTCACTTTGTAGTATTCTTCCATGGCAGAGTCCATGGCTTGCCAACCATAAAGGGAAAACAGCGATTGATAAGTTCAATCATAATCGTAGAGAAGAGCATGATAATCAGGAAAATGATTGCATAGAAGACATAGCCTTTTGCACGAGTGACAAATTGGTTCATGTACATAGCGAGATTCATAGCACCATAGAGAACTTTGCTGTTATTATGGACTGCCATAATGATTAGGGAATTGACCCCGAAGTATTTCAGAAGTTTCAAAGGTTTGCAGTTCTTGCATAGCAGGATCGTACCAAAGGCACCAAATAACGCACACAGATAGTAGAAGAACAGGTTCTTCTGTACGAGGGAGCGGAAATCAACACCACCGTTTTTATTGACAAAGAAGATACCTACAAGCAGTAACAGCAGGGCAAGCAATAATTCCTTGATGTTAATCTTATCGTGTTCCTTGAAGAGATAAAATGAATAATAGCCGATGGCTATAAAGGTAGCTGCGAGAATCGGGCGCAGGATTACAATTACAAGCTCATGCAGTCTTTCTAAAATAGGCGTATTATAGGTGAACTGCTGTAATCCCCAAGCACCGAGAGAGGCAAGAATGGTGAGGATGACAAGCAACATAATGGATTTTTTCGTATCTAATTTCTTAGAGATTGTGATAAACAGTACCTCACCGAGAAATAGTGTTGGCAGGAACCAAAGGACTGACATGCCGTAGGTACTGAGAATATACCACAGATTGACGAGAAGTGTGCCTGGCATGATGGAGTGCTCGATGAACAGAGCATACAGAACGATGGAAATATAGCAGACACTGAAGCAGTAGTAGGGAATCATAATACCGCGGAAGCGCTTTTTAATTAACGTTGGAAGATCCTTGTCGAGATCCTTCTTATAATGAATCAGCATACCGGAGATGATGAAGAATAAGGGCATATGAAAGGAGAAAATCCACGTGCATACTGGAAGAATATAGGGAGACAGCGCAAAGATGTCCTTTCCCTGCAGGTGCCCGATTACAACAAGAATGATACCGATACCCTTTGCCATATCAAAATAATCTAATCGTTTTTTTTCTGACATACTTTTTGCTCCTTACGTTTCCCGATGATCCAAGGGAAAAAGCGATTGATAATATAAATAAGAATTGCCTCGAATAAAAATGTAAATATCATAATATTAAATAGGAAGACATAGCTCTTAGCCCGTGTGATGATCGTATCGATTTGCCATGCAATCAGAATCGCAGCATAGAGGATGTAGCAATTTACATGAGTACACATGACAACCAGTGAGTTCTCTCCAAAGAAACAGATCTGCGGTACATGGCGGATGTTCTTGCAGATGAGAACGAGTCCGAAGGAACCAAGCAATGCACACAGATAGAAGAGCAGGAAATTTTTAAAAATAATATTGCGGAAATCCACACAGCCGTTGATTTGTGAAAGAGGCAGTGTGATGATTGTCATCACGATACCGAGGGTCAGACCTTTCCATGAGATTTTTTCCTGTCGCTGCAGCAAGGGAAAGAGATAGTAGGCCACACCTACAAAGGACATGGCGATTGTTGCTCGTAGAAATACACGGACGAAATTGATCAATGACGTAATGAGTAAAGAAGATTCATGTGCCGTGTAGACATCACTGATGGCAATCTGTCCGAGGTATGCAAGAGGAGCAACAGCAAGCACTACTATAATAGAAGGAACACGTGGTAATTTTTTGATTAAGAGGATAAAACCAATCTCGCTTAGGAATAAAGCCGGTAGAAACCAGAGTACAGAAGAGCCATACAACGTCACACCTGAGATAATATTTTGAACAAATGTAAGTGGTGTGATCTTGTGCAAATAGATATTGAGTACATCGATGAGGGTATAGATAATCGTAAAGCTGATATAAGGAATCATAATACCCCGAAATCTTTTGCTAATGATCGACTTCATGTCCAAATTGGACTGTCCGAGATAACAGATCAGCATACCTGATACGACAAAAAACAGCGGCATATGAAAGGAGGAAATCCAGCCTCGCAGCTCTTCGCTGATATATTCTATATGTCCCAGTACTACGAGTATAATACCGAGACCTTTAACCATGTCAAAGCAGTGTAGTCTTTCTCTTCCCATATACGCCTCCTGTTATTCTACCTTTACTATCATAAAAGAGATTTATGAAAAAAACAAGTAAAAGAGTTTTGTGAATCGGAATCCGGCGAGACTTCCATGTGACTGAACGACTGTAAACTTAATACTTGACAATTACTTAATTGTTAAGTAAAATGATAAGGAATTATTTGGGAGGGATAGGAACATGCTTACAGTCTGTATGCTTGGTAGTTTTCTAATTAAAGATCAGGAGTGTATTCTCAATAATGAAAATATTCGCTCGGATATGATAATAAAGCTTCTGTCTTATATCATCATAAACAGAGCAAGGGTATTGACAGCAGAAGAATTGATAGAAGTTCTCTGGCAGGAAGATGAGTCAAATAATCCAGCAGGTGCATTAAAAAATCTGATCTACCGGCTCAGGATGATTATGAAAGATGTGTTTGGAGAAAAAAAGTATATATTGACAGGAAAAGGTACGTATTGCTGGAACCCACAGATCATGGTTATAGTTGATGCGGAAGAGTTTGAGAGAGACTGTAATCTTGGGAAGAGGTTAAAAACAGGGACTGATGACAGGCTCATATATTTTGAAAGAGCTCTAGAACGCTATAATGGAGATTTCTTATCAAAATACTCTTCTATGCATTGGGTAGTACCGTTGACAACATACTATCATTCTTTATTTTTAGATATTGTCAGAATTACGGCTAAATTGTATGAGGACAAAAAACTATATGAGAAGATGGAAAGAGTATGTATCAATGCACTTCGTTATGATCCCGTTGATGAGGAGTTTCATTGTATGCTGATACAATCAATGATTTATCAGAACAAATTGGAGTATGCAGCGAAGTATTATGAAAGAGCAGAAAGAATATTATTTTCTTCTTTAGGCATCCGTAAGTCTACTAAATTAAGAGAAGTATATGAACAGCTAAAACAGATGAAAAGCGAAGTGATAGCGGAGGCAGTTTATGATATTAATCAAGAAATGGATGAAAATGAAAATCCAGGCGGTGCATATATATGTGGCTATCCAATTTTTAGAGAGATTTATCGTCTGGTATCACGACGCGTGGAAAGACTGGGACAGTCAGAATATATCTTATTGATTACGGTATCTTTGGTCAATGCGATAGAAATCACAGGTAATGAACGGTATCTTCACAATCAATTAGAGAAAGTGATGAATTATCTGGAGGAAACACTCAAGGAATCACTTAGAATAGGTGATGTGGCAGCACGGTATAGTCATTCACAGTATGTGATACTATTGGCAACTCTGGATTATGAAAATAGTATCATTGTGAAGAACCGGATCATCAATAATATGCATAAAAAGATAAAGAATCAAAGAGTTCTGATCAAAAGTGACATCAAACAGATTTAATAAAATTTTGCCTGTGTGACTTCCGTGTGACAGTAACGTTTTATACTATTTGTTAGTATCAAAAATTATGTTTATCAATTTCTCAGAGGGAGATTAAAAAGTGAAAAAGAAATTAATTCTTATGGGAATTGCAGGTGCGTTGGTATTAAGTACAATGGTTGGTGGTACTCTAGCGGCATTTCAGGCAAATAGCAGCCAGGGAACCAGTAAGATTGAGACGAAGGATCTGAAGATTTCACTCAGCGAAGACGCTAGTGAACTGGCGAAATATTATAGCGGAGATCTGAGACTGATGCCGGGCGCTGAGGTAGACACAAATCTGACTGTTAGTACAGATGCAAATAATTATGAGTCTTACATCCGCGTGACTGTGTTTAAGGCATGGGGAAGCGGTATAAAGGATACTTTTTCGATAGATGACAGTTTGGATCATGGACAGATTAATATCACATCAGGAGATGGATGGATTGTAAAGACAATAGATAATCAGACGACTGTATTATACTATACAAAACCAGTAGCAGGAGGTGTCTCGACACCCTCATTTATCAGTAAGGTCGGTATTCCTGCAACACTTACAAATGACTATGCAGATAAGCAGTTTACAATCGAAGCATACGCAGAAGCAGTACAAACGATGGGTGGCGTAGAGGCTATCAAGTCAGCATGGGGTGTGGATGCGGTGATAGATGGATCTGGAGATATTACGACGATAGAAGGACAAAGCTTATAGAGACAGAGTGGACGTGCAGAATCAGATGAATAGATCAGGGAGATTGAT
Source organism: uncultured Lachnospiraceae bacterium (assembly GCA_964483545.1). Taxonomy (GTDB): domain Bacteria; phylum Bacillota; class Clostridia; order Lachnospirales; family Lachnospiraceae; genus JAAYYM01. The sequence goes on along the minus strand of CAZACC010000101.1, from coordinate 2,198 downwards.
TTCATGAGAAAAGGATTATTGATATTAGGATTAACAGCAGTGCTCGTATTCGGAATAGAAAAAACTGTATATGCGGCAGGAAGCGTGCAGTTTACAGAACAGAACGAGTTAAAGATTAGTTCGAATCTAGGTGAGGAGTTTGTAGGGATGGCTCCTGGACAGACAGTCGATCAGACAATCACAATTAGCAATCAGAATGGAAGAACGGCAGAGTTCTATATGAATACAAAAGCTTTGCAGGCACTGGAGGATTCAAACAATGCTAACGGTGGAGCTTACAATATTCAGCTGCAGATTGAAAAGAATGGCAGTAAGATATCTCTGTATGGTAGTTCTCTTGGTGGAGCAGCTACGGGGACGGATGACAAGATCGTTGGAGATGAAAAAGGAATTCTGAATATGAATAGCAGTGGGATTGCATCTGATACGACATATCTGACAACGCTCGGAAGTGGCGAGAGCGTAAATTTGATTTTAACGATTGGATTGGATGGAGAGTCTATTCGTAATGCAGATGGTAATACTTACGCAAAAGCATTAGGTGAGCTGGGTATGAGTTTTCTTGTAGCATACAGAGATCCCGTAACTGGACAGACCGTGACTATTAATAAAGTTGTAAAGCAAGCATCTACACCAACCGCAAATGTAGTACAGACTTTTAAGAATGTAGTTGTTGCAGTTAAAACGGGAGATCATACAACAATCGGAGCATTGATCATGATGATAGCAGTCGGAATTGGACTGATTGTACTCACTGGCAAGAGAAAGAAAACAGGTGAGACATTATGAGAGGAACAAAAGGAATGAGGCGGGAGTCAAAGATATTACTTACAGCATTGACTTGCTTTGCACTGACATTTGCGGCAGTAGTGCCGGCATTAGCAAGTACGGATATGCTTGATACAACAAATACATCAACGGACGGGAAATACCAGATTCGAATATTTGCTGGAAATGCAGGGAGTTTTAACGTAGACGAATGCGAGAATAAATATTCCGGAGCGACAGTTACAGCAGACTGCATTACACTTTCTCTTAGTAAGAATGATAAAATACCTGATATTCCACAAAACGGAGATGGATTGATCGTCTACAGTGAAGAAAATAAAGGAAGATATTTTGTACTGAATAAAAATCAGGCGGGAGCTGCAGCATTTCATCATAATCAAGAAACGGTTAATCGCAGCGAGGATGTAACAGTTCAATATGGAACCTTGATTAATGGGGTAGAGTACTCAATCAAGTATATTGAACAGGGAACAGGAATCGAAATTGCACTTCCTAAGATTATCTTCGAAGAAGCTGGTAAAGAAATCACAGAGACAGCACCGACGATTGCAGGTTTTACGCTTGCATCGGCAACATCTCAGACTCTTAAGCTGGTCAAGAACGGAACCAATGTAATCACCTTTGAATACATCAGAAATGTAGGTGATGCGACGTATTCTGAGACGACTTCCACTGAGATCATAGATGGTGGTGTGACCACATCCTTTGTTGAAACAGAGGTGCCGACCTATGTAGTAACTGCAACTGCAGGTGGTGGTAGAGCAGGCGGAGAAGCCGAGGTCGCAGGAGGAGATGCAGAAGGTGGAGTTGAGATCCCTGACGCAGATGTTCCGTTGGCAGATACCCCAGGATCAGATGAAGGAATAAACGGAAATAGTGAAACAGATCAATCAGGAGATGAGGTATTGATTGAAGACCAAGAGACACCGTTATCGGAATCACCATTTGCCAGTAACACTATGTGGGGTTGGATCATTGCAATCATCGGAGCAGGTATTTTCCTGGGTGGAGGCATCTATTTTATAGTCAGAAGGAAAGTAAAATTTAATTTTATAAAAAAATAATTGGAGAAAACGCCCTATTAGGGCGTTTTTTTCATAAACTTGTATTATCCATGTGACCGATGTGTGACTTCTTATTGATATAGTAATTGAGGATTATCAGAGTTTGGGTGTGTAGTTCGCATCAATCTGTAGGAGGAAGAAGATGAAGTCAAGAGTCTTTAAGGGAATCATAACAGTTACGTTATGTGTATCTATGGTACTAACCAGTATACAGTATACAGATGCGTCAATAGCTGATACAGGTTTCATCACGAATACAAATAAAAATGAAGGAACAACGGGAGATGAAACCCCCGATATCGTAAAAGACGAAGGCTCTACAAAGGGTACTCCTGCAGAGGTAAC
>CAZACC010000100.1:0-7248 GCA_964483545.1 uncultured Lachnospiraceae bacterium | reverse complement strand
GTAAGCAATGTGGCTGAAATGTCAAATGTGACAAATAAAACGGAGTCAGCAGAGGACATTACCCTGCAGTACGTGGACACCAAGTCCAGAGTAGAGTCTTTGCGGATCGAACAGGATCGTCTGAATGAGCTACTCGCAGATGCCGATAGTATTGATACAGTGATCGCACTTGAGAGCAGACTGTCTGAAGTCAGATATGAACTGCAGTCTTACGAATCTCAACTGCGGACATATGATAATCTAGTGGATTACAGCACGGTTCAGATCAATATCAATGAAGTGAAGACCTATGCACCTCATGTAGAGGCAACTAGATGGGAAAAAATGACCAGAGGCTTTGTGGAAAGCATGTATGGAGTAGGTGAAGGATTTCTTGATTTCATTGTTGGACTGATCATTGCGCTGCCGTTTCTAATTGTATGGGCGATTATCATCTTTGTGATTGTATTGATTGTCCGCATAATCATAAAGTCTAACAAGAAGAAGCGAGCTAAGAAATTAGAACAGAAAAGACAGGATATCATGCAGAATCAGCCAGTGCAGAATCAGCAACAGGAGTCGGCACAGAATCAGCAGCCACAGCAGGGAAAAAATGATGAATGAACAGTATAAAGCAGGTTTTGTAACGTTAATCGGTCGTCCGAATGTGGGCAAATCCACATTGATGAATTGTCTGATTGGACAGAAGATTGCCATTACTTCAGAGAAGCCACAAACAACTAGGAATCGCATCCAGACTGTCTATACTTGTGACGAAGGGCAAATCGTGTTTGTGGATACGCCTGGTATCCATAAGTCGAAAAACCGGCTAGGAGACTATATGGTATCTATGGCAACACGCTCCGTAAATGATGTGGACGTTGTATGCTGGCTTGTCGAGCCATCTACCTTCATCGGGGCTGGGGAACGTATGATTGCCGAGAAGCTGCAGAAGGTAAAAGCTCCGATTATTCTTGTGATTAGCAAAACAGATACTGTAAAAAAAGACGAAATACTGAAATTTATTGATGCATATAAGGACGTTTGCAATTTTGCGGAAATTGTACCTGTATCTGCATTGAAGGGTCATAATACAGATGAATTGATCAAGGTTATCATGAAGTACCTTCCGTATGGCGTTCCGTTTTATGATGAAGATACGATTACTGATCAGCCAGAAAGACAGATTGTGGCAGAGCTGGTTCGAGAGAAGGCATTAAAATGTCTGGACGAAGAGGTGCCGCATGGTATTGCAGTGTGTATCGAGAGCATGAAATATCGTAAACAGATTGTAGATATTGAAGCAACCATCATTTGTGAACGGGATTCTCACAAAGGAATTATCATAGGAAAAGGTGGTGCTATGCTGAAAAAGATTGGTTCAGCAGCACGTCATGAGATTGAAGATCTGTTGGAGAGCAAGGTTAATTTACAGCTGTGGGTCAAAGTGAAAAAGGACTGGCGTGATAGCGATTTTCTGTTAAAAAACTTTGGCTATAACAAAAAAGACACAGAAATGTAACGGATGATTGGAACTACCGGAACCGTGTGGAGGCAGAAGCAGAGCTGACATGGAGATGAAAAGAGGAAATCGGCAGTGAGAGAGTATATCCTTCTGACAGGCATGGTACTGCAGGTGGGTCCTATCGGTGAGTATGATAAGAGAATTGTACTATTGACTAGAGAAAGGGGAAAGATTACTGCATTTGCCAAAGGAGCAAGACGGCAGAACAGCCGTTTAATGGCAGGAACCAATCCTTTTTCTTTTGGTACGTTTAAAATTTATGAGGGAAAATCCTATACGGTACTCGAGGCAGAGATCAGTTACTACTTTGAAGAACTGCGTATGGATTTTGAGGGCGCATATCTAGGCATGTATTTTATGGAATTTGCAGATTATTATGCAAGAGAAAACAATGATGAACGGGAGCTGTTGAAACTGTTATTTCAATCGCTTCGTGCAATCACCCAGCCGTCAATTCCCAATGCACTGGTCAAAACTGTTTTTGAAATCAAAGCAATGGTTGTGAATGGTGAATTCCCAGGGATTCCAGTGAATCATCAGATGAGCGAGAGCGCTGTCTATACGGTAGAATATATCGTGAATTCCACCATTGAAAAGCTGTACACATTTAAGGTATCGGATGAAGTACTGCAGCAGATTACAGATTTAGCAGCGCAATGCAGAAGAAAATACATAGACAGGAAATTCAAGAGTCTGGAAGTGTTGAAAAATTGTATGTTGAAAAACCAAGATAACTTCGATATAATAACGGATAGGTGTTGACTAGAGGAGGATATTGACAATCATGAAGCGAAAGATAATCAGTCTGATACTGATTTTATGTATATGTATGGTGTGTGGGTGTACCGAGAAGAAGACTGATGTTGACACCACAACGGTCTTCATACATAAGGACGGTAGTATCACAGATGCCATTGTGGAGGAATTTACAGCAGGCTATTATGATGCAGCTGAGCTGCAGACGATGACAAATAAAGAGCTCACAGCCTACAATCAGAGCACAGGCGATACGAACAGTGCAGTGTTATCACAGTATCAAGTGGCTGATGGCATCGCAAAGGTATTTGTAGACTTCAAAACAATACAGGATTATTCAGCATTTAATGAAACGAATTGTTATTTCGGAACGATTGCCGATGCCTATGAAGCAGGATATGATCTAGATGTGACGTTGAAAAATATAGCAGGCGACAAGACTGCGGACAAAAACACGCTTCTGGAGATGGGAAAAAACAAAATTTTGATTTTAGAAGAACATGTTGATGTAATCACATATAAAAGGATTCTGTATAAGAGTGCAAATGTAGATATGATTGATGATAACCATGCAAGGATATCGGATGAGGCAGAAGGCTATGCATACATTGTTATAAAGTAGCATCATCAGATTATGATCACACATGAAAATATTAAGGAATAGAGGAAAATAATATGGAAAAGACAATGGACAAAATTGTAGCACTGGCAAAGGCAAGGGGATTTGTATATCCAGGGTCGGAAATCTATGGCGGACTTGCAAATACATGGGATTTTGGAAATCTTGGTGTAGAATTGAAGAACAATGTAAAAAAAGCATGGTGGCAGAAGTTTGTGATGGAAAGCCCATATAATGTAGGTGTGGACTGTGCCATTTTGATGAATCCGCAGACATGGGTTGCTTCTGGACATCTGGGCAGTTTTTCGGATCCTCTGATGGACTGCAAGGAGTGCCATGAGAGATTCCGAGCAGATAAGCTGATCGAGGACTATGTTGCAGCAAACGAAATTACACTGGAGAGCTCTGTGGATGGTTGGACACAGGAACAGATGATGGAATATATCCGCGAGCACACTATTGTATGTCCGACTTGCGGCAAGCATAACTTTACAGATATTCGTCAGTTTAATCTGATGTTCAAGACGTTTCAGGGTGTCACGGAGGATGCAAAGAATACAGTATACCTGAGACCAGAAACAGCACAGGGTATTTTTGTGAACTTTAAAAATGTACAGCGTACATCCAGAAAGAAAATCCCGTTTGGTATCTGTCAGGTCGGAAAGTCTTTTCGTAATGAGATCACACCAGGCAACTTTATCTTCCGTGTGCGTGAGTTTGAACAGATGGAAATGGAGTTTTTCTGCGAGCCAGATACAGATCTGGAGTGGTTTGCATATTGGAAGCAGTTTTGTATAGATTTTCTGCAGTCACTAGGCATGAAAAAAGAAGAGATGAGAGTCAGAGATCATGATGCAAAGGAATTGTCATTCTATTCGAAGGCAACCTCTGATATTGAATACCTGTTCCCGTTTGGATGGGGGGAGCTGTGGGGCATTGCAGACAGGACAAATTATGACTTGACACAGCATCAGAATGTATCAGGCGAGGATCTGTCCTACTTCGATGACGAGAAAAGAGAAAAATACATTCCTTATGTAATAGAACCGTCACTTGGTGTTGAGCGCATGTTCCTTGCATTTTTGTGTGGTGCATATGATGAGGAGGAAATCGGAGAAGGAGATGTTAGAACTGTATTGCATTTCCATCCAGCACTGGCTCCTATTAAGATTGGCGTGTTGCCGTTATCCAAAAAACTGGATGAAGGCGCAGAGAAAATCTTTATTGAATTAAGTAAGAAGTATAACTGTGAATTTGATGATAGAGGAAACATTGGAAAGAGATATAGAAGACAGGATGAGATCGGAACACCGTTCTGTATTACGTATGATTTTGAGTCTGAGACAGACCAAAAGGTAACAGTCAGAGAACGTGATACTATGGAACAGGAGAGAATTGCCATAAAAGACCTCGACAGTTACTTTGCGGATAAATTTACATTTTAACGCCATTTATAGGTCAAATCAGAGCATGTAAGTGAATATTGTCCTATAATGAATGAATTATGTTATGTGAAAAGTGGATATATTACAAAATTAATACTGGACATACAAAAATCTTTATGATATAATTTTTGTGCGTGATAGAGAGACAATGGTACACATTTGTCGGCATCACAAATACAATTTATAAAAGGATATTGTATGAACGGAATTCATATTCGATTGCGAGCAAAGAAGCGAACAGAGAATATCAATATTGCAAAAAGGCCAAATTACCCAAGGGGGGAAGTTTGGCTTTTTTATATTAACCTATAATTCAAATTACAGGGAGGAAGAAGAAAATGACAAAATGGGTTTATTTATTCAAAGAAGGTAGTGCACAGATGAGAAATCTGCTGGGTGGAAAAGGATGCAATCTTGCCGAGATGACCAATCTGGGATTGCCAATACCACAGGGCTTTACTGTGACGACGGAGGCTTGTACAGAGTACTATAACAGTGGGAAGAAAATCAATGATGAGATAAAGAACCAAATCTTTGAAGCTCTTGCAAAACTAGAGGAACAGCAGGGAAAGAAATTTGGAGATACAGAGAATCCGTTGCTTGTGTCTGTGCGTTCTGGATCACGTGCTTCCATGCCAGGTATGATGGATACGATACTGAACCTAGGCTTAAATGACATTGCAGTTGAGGGCTTTGCAAAGAAAACTGGAAACCCAAGATTTGCATATGATTCCTATAGAAGATTCATCCAGATGTTCTCAGATGTCGTTATGGAGATGAGTAAAACTTTTTTTGAGGGCATATTGGACAATATAAAAGCCTCTAAGGGTTATCAATTTGACACAGAACTGACAGCGGAGGATTTGAAGGAAGTCATTGCAAAATATAAGAGTATTTATAAAGAAAAAATGGGTGAGGAGTTCCCACAGGATCCCAAGGTACAGCTGATGGAGGCTGTTAAGGCAGTATTCCGTTCATGGGATAATCCGAGAGCCATCGTATACAGAAGGATGAATGATATTCCAGGTGACTGGGGAACAGCTGTCAGTGTACAGGCTATGGTATTTGGCAATACTGGTGATACATCTGGTACAGGTGTTGCGTTTACAAGAAATCCGTCTACAGGATCCAAGGGTATATTCGGTGAATACCTGATCAATGCACAAGGCGAGGATGTAGTAGCTGGTATCAGAACACCTCAGCCGATTACAAAGCTGGAAGAGGATATGCCAGGTGTCTACAAACAGTTTCTGGAGATTGCAAATAAGCTCGAAAAACATTATCGAGATATGCAGGATATGGAATTTACTATCGAAGATGAAAAGTTATTTTTCCTGCAGACTCGTAACGGAAAGAGAACAGCACCTGCTGCACTGCAGATAGCATGTGACCTCGTAGATGAAGGAATGATTACACCTGAAGAGGCAGTTATGAGAATTGAGGCGAAGTCTCTGGATCAGCTGCTGCATCCTACATTTGTGGCACAGGCATTAAAGGATGGGAAAGTGCTGGGACAGGCTCTTCCTGCATCTCCTGGAGCAGCGGCTGGACGCGTTTATTTTACAGCGAATGAAGCCAAGGCTCATCATGAAGCAGGTGAGAGGGTGTTACTGGTCAGACTGGAAACATCGCCAGAAGATATAGAGGGTATGCATGCTGCAGAGGGAATCCTGACTGTCCGCGGTGGTATGACATCACACGCAGCTGTAGTGGCACGCGGCATGGGAACGGCCTGTGTATCAGGATGTGGCGAGATTCAGATTGATGAAGCGGCAAAGGTATTTAAACTCGGCGGTGAGACAATTGTTGAGGGTGATTATATTTCATTGGATGGTTCTACAGGCAAGATTTATTTGGGAGATATTCAGACAGAGGAGGCTAAGATCGGCGGTAACTTTGAACGCATCATGGGCTGGGCAGATAAGTATAGAAGATTACAAGTCAGAACCAATGCAGATACACCAGCAGATGCCAGAAATGCAGTAGAGCTCGGAGCAGAGGGCATTGGCCTGTGCCGTACTGAGCATATGTTCTTTGAGCCAGAGAGGATTCCAAAGATTCGTCAGATGATATTGTCTACTACGGTAGAAGAGCGTACAGATGCATTGATTGGATTGATTCCTTACCAAAAAGAGGACTTTAAGGGAATCTATGAGGCAATGGAGGGCAGACCAGTTACAATCCGTTTCTTGGATCCGCCTCTTCATGAGTTCGTACCGACTGATGAGAAGGATATTGCAGAGCTGGCACAGCGTATGAATCTGACGGTTCAGCAGGTCAAGGAGACATGCGATGCATTACATGAGTTTAATCCTATGATGGGACATCGTGGATGTCGTCTTGCAGTTACTTATCCAGAGATTGCCAAGATGCAGACCAGAGCAGTTATGGAAGCGGCAATAGAGGTCAAGGCAGAGAAGGGCTATGATATCGAACCAGAGATTATGATTCCTCTTGTTGGCGACAAGAAAGAACTGAAGTTTGTCAAGGATGCTGTTGTAGAGATCGCAGAGCTAGTGAAGAAAGAAAAGAACTCAGATATTGTATATCATGTAGGTACGATGATCGAGATTCCGAGAGCAGCACTGCTGGCAAATGAGATCGCTGAAGAGGCTGAGTTCTTCTCATTTGGAACAAATGATCTGACACAGATGACATTTGGGTTTTCCAGAGATGATTCAGGTAAGTTCCTAGATGCATATTATAAATCAAAGATCTATGAATCTGATCCATTTGCAAAGCTTGATCAGAATGGAGTAGGACAGCTAGTCGAGATGGCAGCGGCGAAGGGACGTGCTACAAGACCAGACCTGCATCTGGGTATCTGTGGTGAGCACGGAGGAGATCCTGCTTCGATTGAATTTTGTAATAAGGTGGGACTGGATTATGTGTCCTGTTCACCGTTCAGAGTTCCGATTGCAAGA
>CAZACC010000099.1:0-7260 GCA_964483545.1 uncultured Lachnospiraceae bacterium | reverse complement strand
ATCCTTTGTATCTCCACCACTCTGAATAAGAGAGAAATATGAAATTAAATGTCTAAAGTGAGCATACGCTTTTTCTATCCATTCGTCAAGCCCTGCAATGAATTTTTTGAAGTGCATTTTTTGAAGTGCTTTGAATTACAGTCTATCTAATCCTGACAAGCGGCAGGACAAATATGATGACAATGCAGATGACAAGAGCCACAACCAGTGTCCATGTAAGGAAATGCGGTTTTTCCACCACCTGCTCTTCTGTCTGTATCTGAGGCTGCTGTTTTTCCACTACCTGCTCTTCTGTCTGTATCTGAGGCTGTGGTTTTGCCTTCTGACTGAATATATATTTGATGTATTCCAGTCGTCCTTCGTTTCTGGCAACCAAAACAAACACACCCGCTGCCAAAACACAAGCAAATCCTGCGACCGGGAGTAAAACTCCGATAGTCACTGCTAATTCTACTGGAGCGTATGAAAACTCTTTCATTGCCGTCTGCCCTCCTGCCAATTCAAGCAGCTGGTCTGACAGCAGAAGCATAATAACATTATGTGTGTTAATAACTGCATGTGCAATAAACGCAGTCCATATACTTCCTGAAGCCTCCATCAACAAAGCAAACATAAATCCAAGTATTGCCGCATAGCCCAACTGGTTGCCATTCAAATGCATCAATCCGAACAGTAATGCTGAAAGCAGTGCAGCTATTAATATCTTTTCGGTCCTTCTGTATCTGCCAAATATGATTCCTCGAAAAGCCAGTTCCTCACAGGCTGGGCCATAAAACCCTACGATAAAAATCAACAGTGCCACTGGTAAGTCAGTCATAGTTTGCATCGCTTCAACAGCAGTATTTTTAACAAATATTAATGAAACTGCATTTGCAAGTGCTGCCAGCGGCATAATCAGATAAGCAAATAGAATGGATAATAATATCGTGGATAGTTTGATTTTTTTTACTGGTATCCAACTCCGCCAGTTCTTTCGATTCCATATCAGCAGCAAAACTGCAGGTAAACCAATCAAAGCCTCTCCTATCACTAATGAAAAGACCTTTCCTACATAAATCCCATATGATGCTAAGTATGATAATAAAACGACCATTCCTAAGTATAACAAAATGATACTTAGGAACAGTCCGTTTGCTTGCTTGATTGATCGGTTCATGATCAGCCATTCACCATAAAGTTAACCAGTTTATCAATATCTGCTGGCTCATAGGCAATCAGCTCGAGCTCACCAATGGTACCATCTGAAAATATATTGGCCATAGATACATACTGAGACAGTTTTGATTTCAGATTCAGTCTGTCTCCTTCACCTGTTACCAGCTCTACCTTGCCTTCACAGCTGTCGATTACCTTAAAAAACTTTTCAATGTTGTTAATGTTTTGTACTTTCATTTTGTTAAATCTCCTTTCTGTCTAATCAGGTTTATGTTATTTTATTGCTATTGCTTCCACTTCAATCAATACATCCTTTGGCAAGCGTGCCACCTCTACACAGCTTCTGGCAGGAAAGTCTCCGCCGAAAAATCCAGCATAAACCTCATTAACCTTGCCAAAATCATTCATATTCTTAATAAATACTGTAGTTTTAATGATCCTGTCCATGCTGCTGCCTTGAGATTCCAGCAGGTTTTTCACATTAGTAAGTGCCTGCTTTGCCTGAGCTTCAATTCCCTCAACAATTTCTCCAGTTGCAGGAATCACAGGAATCATTCCCGATGTGTAAATCATACCATTGACCTCAACTGCCTGTGAATATGGACCAATTGCTGCAGGTGCCTGATCGGTACTAACTATTTTTTTTGCCACAATGATTCCCCCTTTGGATTCTGTCATCAATACTCTAAATCATTATATATCAATTTCCTAAATTCTTCTACCTATTTTATAAAAAAATACAATTCCATAGTCATTTGATCCTTCGAATAGAAGTTTCTGTAATCTCAATCTTCTTTTCCCTCAACAGCTTCCCAACAGCTCTCTTAAACGCAGCTTTGCTGAGTCCAAATTCCTTCTTGATCAATTCGGGGTCTGCTTTGTCCGTAAATGGTAAAACACCTTCAAATTCCTGAATAACACTGTAAATTGCCTCGGCATCTTCATCCATCTGCAGATATGCCTTTTCCCGAATAGCCAGATCCAGTCTGCCATCTTCCTTCTTTCCAGCTACCCTTGCTTCTATAATCTGGTTGATCTTTACATCGCCATACAGCTCCTTTTTAGGAATGAGCGCTGAATACCTGTCATCTACAGCAACAAATGCTCCAAACTGTTCCCTGATTTGATAGACACGTCCCGTGACGTGATCGCCCACATCATACGATGAATTAGAATCCAAATACTCATATACATTCATCGTGGCACATAAACGTCCACTCTTATCAATATAAAGTGCCACGAGGCACTCTTCATCCTTATTAACCTTTTTTGTCTGCTGTTTGAATGGCAGCAGCAAATCCTTTTCCAGTCCCCAGTCTAAAAATGCACCAATCTTCCCTACTTCAGCAACCCTTAACAATGCAATATGTCCTAATTGAAGTTTCGGTTCTCTAGTCGTGGCAATCAAGCGATCCTTAGAGTCTTTATATAAAAACACCTCTATCACATCACCTGTTTCTATATTCTCTGGAACCTGTTTTGCTGGTAATAGAACACGATGTTCCTCCAAATCCTGCAGGTGTTCTCCGAGATACACACCAAATTCTACCTGCTTGATCATGACAAGCTTTTGTTTCTCACCTAATTTTAGCATAATGTCCTTTCTGAACTTAACTGAATTCTACTACTGAATATGAATCTCCCTGTTCGTCACATAACGTAATGACCTGTCTTGAGGCTTCTGTATACAATCTGGAATTCATAACATCTCCCAATCTGGCTGGTTTTCTATACTCCACCCTCATCTGTCTGATATCCTGATGCTCTGGCAGCAAACCAAGTGCCATCTTGACATACTGACCATTATTCACATGATGATTGGTGTCCAGGTGATGCTCTAGGATTGTAATTGCACGAAGGGATTCATAGTGCTCTGGCAATCTGATCTTGCGAGCAGCATACTCCATATCCAGCTTTGGTTCGATTGCATATGCCTCTTGCTCAAACTTATCCAGTTTTGCCGGCTTTGCTGTCTCTGTATTCAGGTACACCCATACTGAATTGGCACACGCTATCTGTTGACCGCTTTCATCGGTCATGATGAAATTACGGCTTCCGATAAAACCTTGAAATGCATATGCCCATGTACCCACAGAAATATGCTCTCCGAATTTCGGATAACGGTCTACGATAATCTGCCATGAGGATAAAACCCATGCTCTGTGATGTGATATCAAATAATCCAGCCCGACACCTACATCTTCAGAATGAAATGTCGAACAGTCCTGAAAATAATTTATGATACCATCTATCGGCAATTTTTCATCCACATCCACTTCACTATATCTAATCCTGCTCTCCACGCTGTACATTTGTCTTCCATCCTTGATTCATTGTTGTATTGGTTCATTATACATATTAGGGATGTCTCACTCTGCGAGAGCTCTCCCCTAATAATTATAGCAAATATGAGTGACTTAATCAAACGCCTCCGTGATCCTGTTGACATGTTTAATGTGGATTTAGAAGACCTCTACTTATTGTAATAATTTCAAAATACCTTCTGTGCTTTGATCGGCTTGTGACATCATAGCTTCACCTACTTGTTCTAATATTTTACCTGCTGATAATTCAACCATCTCATCTGCTATATCTGCGTCTCGAATTCTTGACTCTGCACTTGTTAAATTTTCAGCTATGTTGTCATTATTTGCAATTGTATGTTCCAAACGATTCTGCTGTGCTCCAATATGGCTCCTTAAATTTGAGATATATCCAAGCCCATACTTCACTCGATCTATAGAACGTCTTGCTCCTTCTTCCGTCGATATATCCATACCATCCAGTCCAACAATGCTTTTATTCATTTCACCAAAGGTTATATATAATCCTGAATCGGCCTGTGCACCTGATTGAATCCATACTGGTATTTCCGGCTCATGTCTTTGCATTATTCTTCTATCATAAGTTATATTAACATTGTGAAGGTTGCTATCTGATGCAATAGCCTGTATTCCATAATTTAGGCTTTCAGATTTACTGGCTCCGCTTGAGATTGTTCCCATGTTCCACATAACACAAAATGCTACATCTTGATTAATTATGGATTCATTTGATTCTGATAATAATGTTGCCGGATTATCAAAATACGATAGACCATATTCTCTGGTATGATTCCATTCACCAATAGACAAATTAGTCACGTCACTCATGTTCCCAAGAGATATCTTTTCTGAGAATGAAAGAGCCTGTGTTGTGTTTACTATAGAAAAATCTGTTGGTATTGCAGAATAATCAACATTACTTCCCTCATAAGTACTTCTTGGTGTTGTTATTGTTGAACTATCTGTTGCATAAATCTTATTTTTATTGACCTGCGTTCCACCAATATAATAGGCTTCTTCATGATCCCCTGCACCATCGCCACCATATGAAGTATCTGCAGTAAACATAAACGTTGCATCAATATCTCCACTGCTGTTATTTATTAGCTTGTAGGATAACTCATAATACTTTTCTGTACTGCCACTATTAACTGCCTTTATCGACTGCTCTAAGCAAAGATTAAACCCATTCTTGTTATAATTCATTTCTCTCGTCCAGCTACTTTCCGGAGTTAAGTAATAGTGATATGAATCAGGATCAACAGTAAACTCTCTAAGATAAATATCCCTCATGGTTCCTCCTTCATCAGTGACTCTAAAACCCGAATGGGAAGTATTTCCTCCACCAAATATTAATTTAAACTTTGTACCATCTGCGTTTGAACCACTATTGACTACGGCACATAAGTCTAAAGTATCTGGCGAAGATGATCCGGAAAATGGAGCCATTCCCAGATTAACAGCTGAAACCGTATAGTTGCTTACAGGTATAACACTTGCTATAACGGGTGCCCCATCATCTTCGTATATATCTGCATCCCGTCCTTTAAATATCGGAATTTCATTAAATGTGGTGCTATCACCTATTCGATCTATCTCACTTAGTATTTGGGTGATTTCTTTTTGCATTGCATTTCGATCCGCATTTGTATTTGTTCCGTTTGCAGACTTTACTGATAGTTCAGTAATTCGGTGAAGCATATTATTCACTTCTTCCAGAGCCCCATCTGCAATCTGGCACATAGATACACCTGCCTCTGAATTTTCAGTACCCTGATTCAATCCGCGTATCTGACTTCTCATTTTCTCAGAAATAGTAAGTCCTGCCGCATCATCAGCTGCTCTGTTAATTTTATATCCAGAAGATAGTTTCTCTGATGTTTTAGCGCTATTCCTAGTATTCACTTGATATTGCCTACTTGCATTCATTGCAACAAGATTGTGAGCTATAATATTCATCTGAGTAATTTCTCCTAGTAATATCTACATATAGTATAAACAATTATCATTATACAATATTTGGGTGTCTTTGAAAAGAATATTTTATATTTAAGATCGATTAACCTACCTTGATTTATAATTCCTATGTCATCCGCTAACATCTCTATCTCTGGTAAGATATGACTGGATATTAGGATTGTTTTACCTTGTTTATCACACAAATCCCTTATAAACTTTCTCATCTCAGCAATCCCTATTGGATCAAGCCCATTTGTTGGTTCGTCCAGAATTAAGAAGTCCGGATTATGCATAATTGATAATGCTATCGCAAGCCTTTGCTTCATTCCCATTGAATACTGTGAAAATAGCTTTTTGTCATTGTAAGGAAGTCCCACAAAATCTAGAGCATCCTTAATCTGAGACTTTATCTTCATTTTTCGTAAATCTGCAAATATACTTAAGTTCTCTGTCCCCATTAAATTTGAGTAAAACCCTGGAGCCTCAATCAGACTTCCAATCTTAGGAAGAAGCTCTTTTTATGCTCCTTTATATCCTTTCCCCATATCCTTGCTTGGTCAGAAGTAGGGGATAATAATCCTAGCAGTATTTTCATCGTAGTAGTCTTACCCGCACCATTTCTTCCTAACAAACCATAAATTTTCCCTCTCTGCACATGAATATTTAAACTGTCTACGCTTACTTGTTCGCCAAATTTCTTTGTCAAATTATTTGTTTCTATAATGTATTCTTTCATTCTTTATATCCCTTCCTACTTGATTTTGTTTTCTTCATATCATCTTTAAGGCTTGTTTTTATCATTTTTTCCAAGGCTTTTACAATATAATATTCATCATCACATATTCCAATTTTCATATGGCGCTCCTAATTATTCATATGATTGAACAAAATCGCACACGCTAGTGCGTGATAACCCTTTCCTATTTTTCTCTGCCAGTCTTATCCCGTATCTCTTGGCTTTTTTTGTTTGTTCTCATTATAGGGAAAATTTGTGGGTTTGGCAAATGATGGCCTCAATTAAGCTCTTATTTTCTATCACTTTGAAAGTATACATTTCAAAAATGTATTGCTAATGTGCTGACACATGCGTATAATATAAATAAAGATAGGGGTGATGCAACATGGCTACAAAATCTGCAAATTTATATGCAAGGATAGAACCTGATATTAAGGAGCAGGCAGAAGATATTCTTTCAACGCTTGGTATTCCAGCTTCAAATGCAATTAATATGTTTTATAAGCAGATTATCTTACAAAAAGGACTTCCTTTTGATGTGAAAATCCCTTCTGTTAAGCCTGTAAATATGAATCTATTATCTGATGAAATGATCAATTCAGAAATAGAGAAGGGATATGCGGATATTCAAGCAGGACGAACCAAGTCTGCCAATCAGGTTTTCAGTAATATTCGTAGAGACTATAATATATGACTTTTGAAATAATATTCTCTGAGCAGTCAGAAAACGACTTGCGAGGGATTTACTTTAACCCTCTCTCTTATTGTTCCAATTTCTTTCCTCCAAAATCCCATCAGAAAGTATCTATAAAAGTATCTATCGCATTCAAAAAGTATCTATTTTTACGTTTTGAATAGAAAAAATCAGGATGCAATTCCTGATTTCTTCTGATGAAAATTATGTACATTTCATTTCTTCTTTTCCCGAGAAACACTGTAAATACGTTGTTTTTTGGTATCAAAAAACCTCAGTAAATTTATATATTCACTGAGGTCTCAAGCAGGGCTAAGAGGATTCGAACCTCTAGATGACGGAGTCAGAGTCCGTTGCCTTACCGTTTGGCGATAGCCCTATATCGCATCTGT
>CAZACC010000098.1:0-7272 GCA_964483545.1 uncultured Lachnospiraceae bacterium | reverse complement strand
GTCGAGCAGATACTGATGAAATAAGTCCAGAAGTGACGATTTTCCACATCTTCTAATTCCTGTAACAATCTTCACTAAATCAACATCTTTATTTTCGATCAGCTGTACCAAATATTCAGGGCGATTAATCAATTTATCCATGGTGCACCTCCTTATATTTTATTATACTCACAGCTCAGGAAAAATCAACAGTTTCAGACTTTTATGTCTGAAACTGTTCAAATATTAGATATTGTTGACTTTTCTTTCAGAAACTTTCTTACATGTAGTTCTCTCTATCATTTGTATAGTTTGTGGCAATAGTTGCATATGAAGAACAGACAGATCGATTGATCGGTTTAGAATTGACACAGACTTGAATTCTGATATGCCTACTTACAGTTTAACTGACGGGTTATTCGCCGCATTCATCATGATGCTGATGTTTATGGCACACAGAACCCGTAGATTGCAGAGAACCTTGTAGGTACGCTTCTACGGCTGCACTTGCGGCACCAGAAGCTCCTACTACAACCTCAACGTTCCTTTCATTAAAAATCTCAATCGCACCTTGTCCCATCCCACCACTGATGATGACAGTTACACCACGATCAGCAAGGAAATTAGGCAAAAATCCAGGTTTGTGTCCAGGATTGGCAACAGTTTCGCTTTTCATAATTCGATTATTTTCGGTGTCAAAAATCATAAATCCTTCGCAATGTCCAAAGTGCTCCGTCACCATTTCATTTTCACTTGCTACAGCAATTCTAATCATTTTATTTTCCTCCATTTTCTATTATTGGGGCAACTGGCTCGAGACAGTTGCCATCGAAAAACTTGCTCCTTCTGCTTTGTCAAAAAGTAGCTTTATTGCCTTTTGGTAGACCTCTTTTGCTGCTAATCCTGACACGCAATCTATGTCTACAATGGTTTGACCATTATTAATGGCTTTTACGGCCCTCGAGTCGAATGGTATCCTGCCGACAAAAGGTAAGCTTTGTTTTTCACAGAACTCTTCAATCTTTTTTGTATTAGTAAGGTTGGTATCATATTTGTTGATACATACTGCCGTTTTAGTTCCAAATTTCTCCGCCGTATTTATAATGCGCCTCATATCGCTCATACCTGATATCGATGGCTCGGCCACTATCAAAACCAGATCCACTCCACTGAGTGAAGCAATAACAGGGCAACCTATTCCGGGCGATCCATCAATAATAGCAAGTTCCGCATCAACTGTCGCTGACTTCACCTGTTTTTTCACCTCAGTGACAAGCATTCCGGAGGTACCGCTTCCCATTTTAAGCTGTGCCGTTGAAAACACTTTTTCTACGTCAGAATACAGCATCAGCTCTCCAGCCACTGCCGGTTTCAAAGTGATAGCTTTCGTGTGACAAACATACGCACAAACACCGCAACCTTCACATGCAAAGGGATCGACCTTGTAGTGAGGCTCTGCTGCAATCGCACCAAACCGGCAGCTTTGTCTGCACTGATCGCATCGGATGCATAGGTCTGGATTGATCTTTGCTTTTGGCAGACCAAAATAATCTGTTTTTTGGGGCTCATAGTTCCACCTAGTAATCAGATGCAGGTTGGGTGCGTCCACATCACAATCCGCATATGCCCTGGCGTCGGCAAGCTTTATAAATGCACTTGCTATGGTGGTCTTTCCGGTGCCGCCTTTTCCACTAAGAATCAGTAATTGTTTCATGCTGCACCTCCTTTGTCACTGTATCAAGAAGGGTGGAAAATAGTTTTCGATATTTTTCGTCCTTATTTGCAGCAATTTCTGCGTTTGAGTTTAAGGTTCCTAGTTCCTTGTCAAATGGAATTCGCCCTAAAATTTTTATGTTTTTTTCTAAACAGAACTTCTCTGTCGGATTTTCTTCTTCCAGACATTTATTGAGAACCACTCCGAAAGGCCTATGAAACAACTTAACAAGCTCATATACCATGTTAAGGTTGTGAACACCAAACAATGTAGGCTCAGCTACTAATACACAATAGTCAGCGTCTTTCATACTCTCCATTACAATACAGGCACTTCCGGGAGGGCAGTCTATAAAAGTAAGTTGGTCTGTCTGGGAGCCACTCGCAGCAAGTAGATTTTTTATAATCGGGATGCCCGTAGCTTCGCCGATGTTCAGTATTCCCGTCCATACCGTCACCTCACCGGCAACTCCTTTTTGAACTTTGCCGATCCCTTTTGCTTTCTCTGTTAGTGCCTTTTCAGGGCAAACCAAAATACAGCCGCCGCAAGAGTGGCATACATCATCAAAAACAAGCAGTTTGTTTTTAACATAAGCAAGGGCATTGAAATTACAGAAATCAACGCATTTTCGGCAGCCGTTGCAAAGTTCTTCATCTACCTTTGGAATTTGCACGGATATTTCTTCCTCTTGAACCCCCTCAGGCTTAAAAAACAGATGCCCGTTTGGTTCTTCAACATCACAGTCTATGTAGATCGACGTTTTAGCTACCGTTGCTAAATTTACCGATACCAACGTTTTTCCTGTGCCGCCCTTGCCGCTTAGCACAGCTATTCTCATATTAATTACCCCCGTGCCCGTGAAATCCGGCATGAATTTCATTCAACACGGGTAATTTTCCATCGATAAAAGCTGCGATCGTATCCTTTATTGAAACAGATGTCGTTTTAAATATTTTGATATCAGCGGATTTGATCACATCGGCAGCATTTTCACCACATCTGGGAGTGAGTAAAATATTTGCCTTTTGATCCACTACTGTTTGTGCAGCTTTAATCCCGGCACCACCTGTACTTGCTGCGGCACCGTTATCAATAAATGTACTTTCTTTTGTTTCTGTGTCGTAAATAAGAAAATAGGGAGTTCGTCCAAAGGATGCACATATGCTAGACTCCAACGTTTTCTCCTCGACTGGAATTGCTATTTTCATAATCTACCCCCATGTCTGTGACAGCCACGACCGCAACCATTTCCTAGACCCTCACAAAGTCTGTATTCGCCACCCTCAATCGACAGCACCTTACCGTTCACTAAAAACTCCGCCAGCTTTTTTCTAGCCTCAATATAAATGCCTTGAACCGTACTGCGAGCCACATTCATTTGCTTCGCACACTCTTCCTGTGTGAATCCATCCAGATCGATCAGCCTTATGGTTTCATACTCATCAACGGTCATATTTACATTGTTTTCTGCCTCTGCAGGTAAGTCAAGCGGTCCAAATCTATTTCTTTCGGGTAAGCAGCAAACTTTTCTCCACTTCATCGGTCTCGCCATCATTCATCACCTCCATTTGGTTTATGGCATATACCATTTATTTATATTATACTCTGTTTTCGGCATATGTCAATAATTAATTTTATCCTATGGTTCCGAAAGCTGTAAAAATTGTATTTTTCTATTGACATGCCGGTTAGCGAGTGCTAACCTACTAATAGACGTTATCGTCGGTTCTGGATATTCGTTTTATAATATTTCAAAATATGGGATGGCAATAACAGCGAACAAAGAAAGAGAGTGTGAACGATGGGAGTATATAACAGAAAAACAAAGGAGGAGCGGTTAGCCGAAATCCATAAGGCAGCACTTGAACTCTTTCTGACAAAGGGCTATAAAAATACAACTATGGAAGATATTATAGCGAACACCAGCCTGTCTAAGGGCGGCTTTTACCATTATTACGGCAGCACAAAGGAAATTCTGTTTGCTTTGATGAAACAGGGTACCTATGGCTTTGTTGACAAAAATGTGAAAATGAGCGCACCCTTATCCAAAGAGGAAGTCTGCGCGATTTTAGCGAATGCCTTTATTCATAAAATTCTATATACATCTCCTGAGAGAAAACTCTTCTTGATGTTTGCTTCGGAAATTCCCTATGATCAGGATTTTGAGGAACTCTATCTTTTGCTGGAGCAAGAGGCATTTACGATGATTGAAAAAGTGATCGCCATGGCCCTTCCCGGTTTTCACTTAGATCGAACCGGAAGCAAAGCTCTTTTTCTAAGCAAAATGGTTAATTCTCTTGTTCTCACTCAAAATATGTTTTCTGATCAAAGCATATTTTCAAATGCAAGGACACAGCTATATGATTTATTTTACAAGCTGTGTGAAGAGCTTTTTTAATAATAAGATTTTTTTGATGGTAAGGGATTTTTTACAAATCAACCGACGAAATCGTCGGTTCTGAATGGAGGAACTATTATGAAAGATAAAAAGAAAAAAAGCTGCTGGTTTTCCAACCTTTTAAGCTATGCAAGCGATAGTAAAGCAAGGCTTTGGGCTTCGGTAATCTTGTCCGTAATCAGTGTGGTATCTGGATTAATCCCATACTTTTGCGTTTTTAAAATCATCGAAGATTTTATTTCCGGCACGGCGAGTTTTCAAGTCATATTCCTATGGACTTCTATCGCATTAGTTGCATATGTGGTCAAGGTAGTGTTCTTCGGTCTGTCAACCGGATTATCGCACAACGCAGCATATAATATTGTAGAGCAGCTGCGGTTACGGGTGGCCGATCGATTTATGCATGCTCCACTAGGGAATGTGACCGGACATTCCATAGGCGAAATCAAGAATATCATCGTGGATAAAATTGAGAATATCGAGCCGCCACTGGCACATATGGTTCCTGAGGGCGCGGGTCATATCGCGCTTCCGATTCTCAGTGTGATCGTCCTGATCACTATTGATTGGCGCATTGCCCTCGCATCCTTGATTACAGTACCTTTTTCTTTGATTTGCATGATGCTGACCTTCAAAATCAGCGGTAAGAATTTTGATAAATACGACGAATCGAACGCCGCAATGAGTAGTGCAATTGTAGAATATATCGAGGGAATCGAAGTAATCAAAGCCTTTGGACGAGAAGGAACTTCCTACGAAAAATTCTCAAAGGCAATTAAAGATTATCGAAAATTCGTTGTAAAATGGATTTCTTCCACTTGGATCACCATGAAGCTTGCCTTTGCACTGTTTCCGTCAACGCTTCTGGGAACTCTGCCTATTGGTCTCCTACTCGGCCATAACGGTGTGATTACGCCTGCCGAAACCGCACTTTGCGTGATGCTGTCCATCTCTATGGTAGGTTCTCTTGCAAAGCTAGAGGTATTCAGCAATGGCATACGTGAAATGCAGCATACCGTGGAGAACCTCCAGGAATTTCTTACCATGCCAACATTGCCCGAACCTGCGCAACGATCACTGCTTTCTGGCTATGACATTAGACTGAGTGGCGTAAGGTTTTCCTATACAGATAAAAAGGAAGACGAAGTACTGCACGGCCTGGATCTTACAATGCCGCAAGGTAGCTTTACTGCCCTTGTTGGACCGTCCGGCGGTGGGAAGTCCACCATTGCAAAGTTGATTGCTCGCTTCTGGGATGTGACGGACGGAAAAATCGAGATTGGCGGCATCGATATCAGGAACATGACGCTTCCACAGCTTGCCGATACCGTCAGTTTTGTCGCACAAGATAATTTCTTATTCCGATGCTCTCTTCTTGAAAACATTCGGCTAGGAAATCCAAAAGCAACAGACGATGAGGTGATTACGGCAGCAAGGGCGGCACAATGCGAGGAATTTATTGCAAAGCTTGAAAAAGGTTACGATACTCCTGCGGGCGAAGCGGGCAAGCGACTTTCCGGAGGTGAAAAACAGCGTATCGCCATTGCCAGAATGATTCTGAAAAATGCACCAATCGTTATTCTGGATGAAGCAACTGCCTTTACGGATCCAGAAAACGAAGACAAGATACAGCGCAGTATTGCGGCTTTGACCAAGGGAAAGACATTACTTGTGATTGCGCACCGACTTTCAACTATCAAAAATGCAGATAACATTGTTTTACTTAAAAACGGACAGATTGAGGCTCAAGGCAGGCAAGCGGATCTTTTGGCATCTTCACCGCTCTACTCAGATATGTGGAACGCACATATTGGAGCAAAGACATGGGCGGTATCTGTTACAGCAAAGGAGGCATCAGCAAATGTTTAAAACTATAAAACGTATCATTGATTGGTGCGGAGAATTCAAAGGAAAACTATATATCGGATTTTTATTTTCATTCTTATCCACTTGGGCTGCAGCCCTACCCGTTATGGTGGCGGCCTATACGGTCGGCACGATGATTGAACATGCGAGGGGCGGTACCGTGTTCAATAGCAACTTAATCTGGCTGAGTTTTGTTGTAATTGGACTGCTTGTGTTCCTCCGTTTTCTATTCGATTATCTACGAGCACGATTTCAGGAAAAGATCAGCTATGAATTAGTTGCTTGCGACAGACTTGCCAATGGCGATATCTTAAAACGTGTCTCTCTCGGCTACTTTCAAAAAGTGAACACAGGAGACATCCTGAACTCTATCACAACCGGGCTTCATACCCTGGAAAACATGGGAATCCGAATGGTTGACAATTTTGTCGGCGGTTATTTATACTGTCTGTGCATTTTGCTATCGATCGCGGTATTCAATCCGCTCGTTTCTCTAATCACGGTTGCAGGTGTCGCACTCTCATTTTTATTTTTGCTCCAGGTGTCAAAGCATAGTCAGAAAAATGCTCCCGTTGCAATGACTGAGAACCGTGATTTTACAAATGCAACGATTGAATACGCACGTGGCTTGCCAATCGTCAAATCTTTTGGACAAGGAGGTGCTTCGAGCGCCGCCATGAAAAAGGCCTGTGAGGATAGTAAACGCATCAATCTAAAGATTGAATGGGGCTTTATTCCCGCTAACTGTGGACATCTGCTCGCCCTCAAGATTGCTTCTGTGGGATTGATGTTCGCAAGTTGCTATTTAGGCTTGACGGGAGGCATGTCACTGCCAGTAATGCTGATGTTTTGCTTCTTCTCATTCGGAATTTTTGCGGGAGTTGAGCCAATCAGCGACAGCGCCCACGTTTTGGGCATTATTGAAAATGCGATGAACCAGCTCGACCAATTGAAATCGGAGGATTACATCGACGCAGGTGGAAAGGAACTCACACTCTCCCATTATGATATCCAATTTCTTGATGTTTCTTTTGGCTATGATACAAGAGAAGTTCTAAGTCATGCTGACTTTATCATTCCAGAAAGAACAACCACTGCCATCGTCGGCCCTTCCGGAAGTGGAAAGACAACCATTTGTAACTTAATTGCAAGGTTTTACGATGTCAACAGCGGTTGTATTAAAATTGGCGGTCACGACGTCAAGGAATTTACCTGTGATAGTCTTTTATCCAATATATCCATGGTTTTTCAAAACGTGTATCTGTTCAACGACACCATCCGAAACAATATCTGTTTTGGAAACCCCGATGCCACG
>CAZACC010000097.1:0-7322 GCA_964483545.1 uncultured Lachnospiraceae bacterium | reverse complement strand
AAATCCTTTTCGATAAAGATAGCCAAATAATTTTTGCTTCTCTTCATAGGAAATCATCTGTGGTTCCTTACATCGCTTTTGTATCAATTTCATAATCAGATTCGTCTCATCTATTTCTGATATGGACAGAGCTTCCTCCACAATATCCTTTCG
Organism: uncultured Lachnospiraceae bacterium; assembly: GCA_964483545.1. Lineage (GTDB taxonomy): Bacteria > Bacillota > Clostridia > Lachnospirales > Lachnospiraceae > JAAYYM01. The sequence continues at coordinate 7,169 of CAZACC010000097.1, read as the reverse complement.
AATCCCACGCCGCAGCAATGTTTGTTTGATTTCATTTTTACTTGAAGTCGAACTTTTGTAGTGTATATAATTTTGTGCATATCGCTCATCATCGATATAATGATAGTTCATAACATAAGTAACAGCTGCGTCGATAGCTGCCTGCGGATATAGATTATCCCTCAGCTTGCGTCGTACATCGGCCTCCGTACGGTCATTCTTTTCCAACAAATGCATCGCACGCAGCTTTGCACGTTTTGTCAGCACCTGATCAACCAGTTCATGATACAGCTCTTCTGTCATCGGTATGCCCTTTTTTATACCATATCGACGCAGTTCGCCCTTATATAGTACAAAGGCGAACTCGTCATTTATAAAAATCTTATATTTACTTTTATGATATTCTTCTATTGCAGTAATAATTGATTCCATACGCTTATCTCATTCTTAATCATGAACAATACACTATTCTTTTGGCTCAGATGCTTTTGATGACTTTTTGCCTTCTGCAGTATCCTTAGCCGTTTCCTTCTTTTCCTTCTCATCATTCTTTCCAGCACCTTCAAGGCCAAAGTGTGTACGTACCTTTGCTTCTATCTCTGCACATAGTTCTGGATTTTCTTTTAGATATTGCTTTGTATTCTCACGTCCTTGCCCGATTTTCTGACCATTATATGCATACCATGAGCCACTTTTATTCACGATATCTACCTCAGCAGCCAAATCTACGATATCCCCTATTGTGGAGATACCCTGACCAAACATAATGTCAAACTCTGCCTCTTTAAAAGGAGGCGCAATTTTATTCTTCACGATCTTTACGCGGGTGCGGTTACCAATCACTTCCCCACTCTGTTTCAGAGACTCTATCCTTCTGACATCCATACGTACAGAAGCATAGAACTTTAAAGCACGCCCACCAGTTGTGGTCTCTGGACTACCAAACATCACACCGATTTTTTCACGCAGCTGATTGATAAAAATGACCGTACAATTAGACTTGCTCATAATACCAGTCAGCTTTCTAAGTGCCTGTGACATCAGTCTGGCCTGTAGACCCATATGGCTGTCGCCCATCTCACCATCGATCTCTGCCTTCGGTACAAGTGCTGCAACTGAATCAATGACTACGATATCCACAGCACCTGAACGCACCATTGTCTCTGTAATCTCCATTGCCTGCTCACCGTTATCGGGCTGTGAAATATATAGGTTTTCTATATCGACCCCTATATTCTTGGCATAAACAGGATCTAGTGCATGCTCTGCATCAATAAATCCTGCAATACCGCCTCTCTTCTGCACCTCAGCAATCATATGTAGTGTTACGGTTGTCTTACCACTTGATTCAGGTCCGTATATTTCAATGACTCTTCCCTTCGGAATACCGCCCAGACCCAGTGCCACATCAAGGCTAAGGGAACCAGTTGGTGTTGTTTCTACATTCATATTGGCTCTTGAATCACCCAGCTTCATGACTGACCCTTTTCCAAACTGCTTTTCAATCTGTGCAAGCGCCGCATCCAGCGCTTTCATCTTATCATCTTTTTCCATGTGACCTTCTCCTTCTCGTTAAGAACATTTGTTCTTTTATTATAATAAAACGTTTGTTCGGTTTTGTCAATCTATTTTAATAAGATTTTTGACCAACTGATTTTTGACCAACCTATTTTTGCCTGCATCAATAGAATATCAACTATGCGATCCGATAAAGCTCCCACCTAAATATAAACGATCATACATTGAAAATACTGGCTGATCTGCCGGAAATTTTGAAATATTACTACCCACTCCAAAATAATAGCACAGTTGTCTCAGATTCACAATAGACCACTGTGCCATATCATTCCTGCTATCTACAAGGCAGTTTATTTTTCTTTTTTGCCGAATGTAATCTCGCTAAAATATTCTAGCACACACAAACGCATCAGAGTTAATGCAGAGGATACTGTATTTTCACGGATTTTGGCACGGTTTCCACTGAAATGATACTCCTTAACTGTCACTTTTCCGCATACATTACATGCAATGTATACCAATCCAACAGGTTTCTCCTCATTACCGCCCTCTGGTCCAGCAATTCCAGTCACTGCTACACATACATCAGATTTGGTGAAAAAACATCCGCCCTTGACCATTTCCTTTGCGACCTGTTCGCTTACTGCCCCATGTTTTGCAAGTGTTACTTTTTTAACTCCCAGACGATTGCGTTTTGCCTTATTAGAATAGGTAATCATGCCCTCTTTAAAGACCTCGGATACACCTGGAACGTTCACCAGTCTGGCTGCCAGCAGACCACCTGTACATGACTCTGCTGTACAGAAGGTCAGGTGATTCTTTTCTAACAAATCTACAACAGCCTCCTCCAGTGTCACATCTGGATTGGTTGTATAAATACAGGAACCGATACGACTCTTCAATTCCTTTACTACAGGTTTTGTCAGCTTTTTGGCTTCTTTATCATTCTCAGCCATGGCTGTCACGCGCAGATGAACTTCCCCTGTTTTGGCATAAGGTGCTAAAGTCGGATTGTCATTCTCCATCAGATCCTTCACCATATCCTCGACCTGGCTCTCACCCATACCGCAGATTTTTACAATCTGTGAGCTGATCGTATTCGGAGTCTTCTGGTTCAAATAATCATACACATCCTTTTTGAACATCGGAAGCAGTTCATTGGGGGGACCTGGTAATAATATAACGGACTTTTCACCCTCCTCTATGATAATACCTGGTGCTGTACCATTATCATTATACAGGATCATGGCTCCTTCTGGTATCAATGCCTGTTTCCAGTTATTGTCTGTCATTGGCAATCCACGTTTTTCAAAAAAAATCCTAATGTTCTCTTTCTGCATTTCATCCATATGCATTGATTTTCCAAGTACCTTTGCAGCTACCTCTTTGGTCAAATCATCTCCAGTAGGTCCCAATCCACCCGACAGAATAATGACATCTGAACGCTTCAATGCGGTATTAAGTGTCTCTGCCAGACGTTCTTCGTTATCTCCTACTGTAGTCTGATAAAAGCAGGACAATCCTAGGTAAGCACACTGTTCTGCCAGAAATGCAGCATTCGTGTTCACAATATTGCCTAATAATAGTTCTGTTCCGACTGAAATCAATTCAACAACCATTTTATAACACCTCTTTTGTGCTGAGCACACCTTTGTTTTTTATTAGATAATCAATCAGCGATACGACCGTAAGCACTAGTGCAAGCCACGTAATCACGGCAGTAATCGTCTGTATGGCATTGATTTGAATATCTGCAATTAATAATATAATCATCAGCATTTGAGCTACCGTCTTGAACTTTCCCCAGTAGCTGGCAGCAATCACCACACCATTATCTGATGCAATCAGACGAAATCCACTGATAATAAACTCTCTACTGATAATGATAATGACCATCCATGCTGCAAGCTTCCCCATTTCCACCAAGCAAATCATGGCAGAGCAGACCAAAAGTTTATCCGCCAACGGATCCATGAATTTTCCGAAATTGGTAACTAGATTGTTCTTTCTAGCCAGATAACCGTCCAGCCAGTCGGTCATACTTGCTAATATAAAGATTGTCAGAGCAATCCATTTTCCTGCTTCCCCACCTAGGTCTGTCAGCATAAACAGAACAAAAAATGGAATCATACATACTCTGAGCAGCGTTAATTTATTCGGCAGATTCATATTGTTCCTCCTTGATTGCAAAAAATACTTTATTCTGACATTGCCTATACCAGTTCACCAATTAAATCATACTCATGTGCTCCTGTAATCCGTACTTGTACAAAATCCCCACTCATCAGTTTCTGATCTGTATGAATAAACAAATAGCCGTCCACATTAGGGGCATCCATATAAGTACGTGCAACATATGCATTTTCTTCTACTACTTTTCCTTCGATAAATGCTTCTATTTCTCTTCCTACCATACTATCTGCATGATCAAACGCTATTTCCTGCTGTAGTTCCATAAGCTCAGCTTGCCGCTCTTTCTTGCATTTTTCGCTGATCTGATCAGGCAGTTCAGCTGCAGGTGTATTTTCCTCTGGTGAATACGTAAATACACCAAGCCGTTCAAACTCCATCTCATCCACGAAGTCCATTAAGAGCTCATGTTCTTTCTCTGTTTCTCCTGGAAAACCTGTAATCAATGTCGTACGTAAGCAAATATCAGGAATTTCTTTTCTGAGTCTTCCAATGATCGTTCGCAGCTGTTCATTGCTGGTTTTTCTTCCCATACGAGAAAGGATATGATCCGCTGCATGCTGTATTGGTAAATCCAGATAGTGGCAGACCTTCTTTTCTTCCTTCATGACCCGAATCAGTTCATCGTCGATTTCCTCTGGATAGCAGTACATAATACGAAGCCACTTGATTCCGTCTATCTCAGCCAGTTTTCTCAAAAGCTCTGGAAGTGATTTTTTTCCATACAGATCCTTTCCATACAGTGTCGTTTCCTGCGCAATTAGAATCAGTTCGCAAACACCAGTCTCTGCCAGTTCGCGTGCCTCTGCAATGAGACGTTCCATAGGAACACTTCTAAAATGTCCCCGCAGCTGTGGTATCACACAATAGGTGCAGTGCTTATCACAGCCTTCTGCTATTTTCAGATAGGCGTAATAACCACCTGTGGTTAAGATCCTCCTAGTCTCTGGTAACGGAAGCTCCTCTTCCGAAGCAAACCGGTCTCCATCCTTGCCTGAAAGGACTGCTTCCACAGCTTCAACGATCTGATCATATGCTGTTGTTCCGACTATCGCATCTACCTCTGGAAGTTCCTTTGCCATCTCATCACGATAGCGCTGTGCCAGGCAGCCTGTCACAATCAAAGCTCTGCAGCATCCAACCTCTGACTTTTTATACTCAGCCATATTTAGTATAGTCTGGATACTCTCTTCCTTTGCATCATGAATAAAGCAGCACGTATTGATTACTATTACGTCTGCTTCTGCTTCATCATCTGTGAATTCATAGCCCTTATCTCGCAGAAGTCCCAGCATGACCTCCGAATCCACTAGGTTTTTATCACATCCCAGTGATATGAAAATAATTTTCATTCCTATAATAAATCCTCTGAATCTCCAACTACTTTAACCTTGCCGGTATTGACTTCCTCGATGGCTACAGAAAGAGGTTTCTTTCCCTTTGAAGGAACCAGTGTGCGAGACCCTTCAATGATTTGTCTTGCTCTCTTTGATGTCGCAAGTACGATAGAATATCTGCTGTTCACAACGGGATGTTCTCCCTCTTCTACCTCACTGTTTACTACTTTCATTAAATCTGTATAAGATGGATGTAACATAAATCCATTCTCCTTTCCCGAGTCGATCTAATCGCTCTATGCAAAGAATTCTTTAAATTCTTTTTTTATGGTTTCTATTGTTTTCATGTTTCTTTTTGTTGCATAATGTGCACTGACAATCGTTCCATGCAGTCGTTCCACACATTCATCAATGTTATCATTCACCACAAGGAAATCGTACTTTTCTATATCCTCAGCCTCCTGCCTTCCTCGTTCCATCCTGGAGGCTATAACTTCCAATGTCTCGGTTCCTCGTTCTACCAGTCTTCTGTGCAGCTCCGTCACACTGGGCGGCATCACAAACAGCAGTAGTGAATCCGGATACTTTTCCTTAATAATCAATGCCCCCTGCGTCTCTATCTCCAGTATGACATCCTTTCCTGCGGTCAGCTGTTCCTCAACATAGGACTTTGGTGTTCCATAATAATTTCCAACATAACATGCGTGCTCCAGAAGCTCATCGTTTTCAATCATCTGTTCAAAATGATCCTTATCCATGAAGAAATATTCTCTGCCGTGAACCTCACCTAGGCGTGGGTTTCTCGTGGTCGCCGAGACTGAAAATGCGTAATTATCATACCGCCGCATCAATTCCTTCATCAGAGTTCCTTTACCGGAACCCGCAAACCCAGATACTACTAATAGGATTCCCCTATGATTCATTCCTCGCCCTCACTTTTTACTCAATATTTTGAATCTGTTCTCTGACTTTTTCTATCCCAGTCTTCAAATCGATTGCTTTATTTGAAGTATCCAGATCATTTGATTTGGAAAGAATCGTATTTGCTTCCCTATTCATTTCCTGTGCAATAAAATCCAGCTTTCTGCCAACGCCGCCACCCTCTTGCAAGGTGGATTTTGTATGTTCTATATGACTCCGCAGTCTGACGATTTCTTCATCCACGCAAATCTTATCCGCAAATAGTGTGACCTCTGTCAGTATCCTGTTCTCATCAATCTGAGTATCACCAAGCAGCTCGTGAACCTTGTTCTCTAGCTTTGTGTGATATGCACTCAAAATCTCTGGAGCTCGTCCGGAAATATAATCCACCTGTTCCAACATATCGTCCAGCTTACTGAGCATATCATTTTTTAGATTCTCGCCTTCCTTAATCCTTGTTTCCACAAATGCTTCGGCGGCACCCTTGACTGCCTGCTCCAGACTCTGCCATGTCTCTTTCTCATCAATATCTTGTTCTTCCATGGAAAGTACTTCGGGATATCTTGACAGTGTAGAGACTCTGATATCCTTATCCAGCGAAAAAGTTTCTGCCATCTGATCCAAATATTTCATATATTCCTCAGCAACATCCTGATTGTATTTGACAGAAAGATTGTTTTCTGTAAAATCCTCATACGTAATGAAGACATCTACTTTACCACGCTGGATATAATTTTTCAGCGTATTTCTGATTGAGGACTCAAAGAAGCTGAACTTTTTTGGCATCTTTAGGTTCACATCTAGGTATCTGTGATTGACAGCCTTCATCTCTACGGTGAACTTTCGGCTCGCATCGGATACTTCACAGCGTCCGAATCCTGTCATGCTCTTAATCATTAACGTTCTCCTTTATGTCACAGCCCTAGCTGCGTACTTCATTATATTATAGTGCAATAAAACTTTTGCGTCAAGACACGAATCCTGCGTGTTTTTCTTATATTTCAAAGCCAGTGTCTCATTGATTGTAACAATAATTTGAATGTGTTATACTCGATAACATATTCAAACGACTGCGCTGGATGATATGATGCATCCAGTGATGTCTCTTAACAGGAGGATCAACATGGCACTAGACGGAATTGCAATTGCAAGTCTCGTATATGAATTCAATCAGACTCTTTTAGACGGAAGAATCTATAAAATTGCACAGCCTGAAAATGATGA
>CAZACC010000096.1:0-7327 GCA_964483545.1 uncultured Lachnospiraceae bacterium | reverse complement strand
AGGTAGCGGTCACATTCTTAATAATCTTATTGATATCAAAATCTGTTGTATCCAACAGCATTCCTTTTGTATTCAGATTATTCAGGGAAAGCAAAGAGCTGGTCAGTTTTGTTAGCCGTTTGGTTTCATTTAGTACGATTTTTAAATATTTTTGCTGCATTTCAGGAGGAATCGTGCCGTCCAGCATAGCTTCGAGATAACCCTTGATAGAGGTGAGCGGCGAGCGGAAATCATGTGACACATTCGCAATAAACTTTTTCTGGTTGTCCTCTGAACGACTCAGTTCGCTGGCCATGTATCCTAGCGAAGCCGCGAGATAACCAATTTCGTCATCCTTATCTACCGAAAACTCATATTTCAGATTTCCGGCAGCATACTCTTCGGTAGCTTTTGTAATCTTTTTGAGTGGAATATATACCATATCGGTAAATACAATCAAAATTGTGGTGGACAGTATAAATATAATTCCCAGTGTAACATAGGAGATGTTCAACAGTTTATCACGGGATGACTCTACTTCTTTAAGCGGAGCATGAATGACCACATAACCGCGTACTTTAAAATTGGAAGTAATCGGTGAAAATACACTGATGACATTTTCGTCAAACTGCCCATAAAAATCACCCGTCATATAGAAACGGTTGCCGGTATCGGTAGGATCAAAATGCTCCATAACGATAGGGTTATCAGGGGAAATATCCTGTCTGGAATTAAATATGACATTACCGTCAGAATTGATAATCCAAATAGGAGAGGACACATAGGTATCAATCGCAATCAGCTGGTCACTGACATCCTCAGCTGACAAGGCATCTTTATAGAAATTAGAGGCATATTTTGTAGAAATTAAAGTAGCCTCTTTATAGATGGAAGAAGCTTTGTCCTGAATCAGATAATCAAGTGTCAGATCGGATGTAAAGGTTGCGATTGCGACAAAACTGAGCAGTCCGAAGATCAGGTAGGCCAGTATGAACTTTAAGTAGAGCGTCTGCTTCATGTGCAAGTTACTTCACCTCGAATTTATAGCCGATTCCCCATACAGTAGATAAATGCCATGCCGTGTGATCCTTTATTTTTTCACGAAGTCTCTTGATATGTACGTCAACCGTTCGTGTATCGCCGATGTATTCATAGCCCCAGATGTGATCTAACAGCTGCTCTCTGGTGAATACCTGATTGGGCGATGAAGCAAGAAAATACAATAGTTCCAGTTCTTTGGGCGGCATATCAACTGACTGACCGTAGTAAAGTACAGAGTAGTTCGTCTGATTAATCACAAGATCTGGATATTCAACACATTTTGTATCAGATACAGGTGTAGCGGCTTTGATGCTGGTCGCACGGCGTAATACTGCTTTTACACGGGCAACCAGTTCCTTTGAATCAAAAGGTTTTTCCATGTAATCATCAGCGCCCAGTTCCAGTCCAAGTACTTTATCAAAGATCTCACCTTTGGCTGACAGCATAATAATCGGTGTAGAGGACTTGGCTCTGATCTCTCGGCAAACCTGATATCCATCAATACCTGGCAGCATCAGGTCCAGCAGAATCAGATTCGGCTCAAAGGTTTCAAATGCAGTTAGTGCCTGTTCTCCGTCGTTTACTATATGTGTGTCAAAACATTCCTTCGTCAGATAAAGAGAAATCAGTTCAGCGATGTTTGTATCATCGTCTACAATCAGTATTTTCTGTTTACTTGCCATTAGGTCAGTTCCTTTCTGCACATCGTGCATGAATGAGTGATTAGATTATTTGAAAGTAACAATAGTGACACCTGCGTCACCTTCTCCAAAAGCGCCTATATGAAATTCTTTAACGTATTTTACTCTTTTCAGATAAGAATGTATGCCTGATCTGAGAGCACCTGTCCCTTTACCGTGCACGACACGGACATTCGGAAGATGTGAGAGATAGGCATCATCTAAATATTTATCCAGTGTTGCGATCGCTTCATCAACGGTCAAACCAAGCAGATTGATCTCTGTTGAAATGGCAGAGGATTTGGATAGATCCATTTTACCCTTGCTACTATTATGGTAATGCTTGATGCCGGGACCTGTAATATCAGGTGTATCTACAATTTCCAGATCTTTTATATGAATAGATGATCTCAAGATACCACATTGTACAAAGACATTGCCTTTGGCATCTGGAAGTGAGCTGATCGTACCAGGCAGACCTCCCATGGAGAGAACCTTGACGGATTCTCCGAGTTTGAAATCGGATGCTTTATGTTGCTTCCGTTGGACTTCCTTCTGCTTCATTGACAGAGAGTTTCCTGTTTTTGATATTTTGGAACGAACCTTTTCACGTGCACGTTCCATATCCTGAATCGAACCTTTTCCAGGACTGTATTTTTGAAAGTTTTTGATTGTTTCATCTGCCAAATCCTTAGCATCCTGCAAGATCTCACGAGCTTCCTCATTGGCAGCTATCAAAATCTCGTCTCTTGAAGCATCCAGCTTTTCCTGCTTACTCTTTAAAGCTTCTTTTAACGCTTGCGTTTCTAGCTTATATTGCTCGATTTCCAGTTTTTCTTTCTCTATTGTAACACGGTTTGCTTCTAATTTGCCAAGGACATCTTCAAAGCTTTCATCTTGCTTATTCAGGTGTGTTCTGGCGCTGTCGATGATATGGTCAGGCAGTCCGAGTTTGCTTGAGATTGCAAAGGCATTACTTTTTCCAGGAATACCGATCAGAAGCCTGTAGGTAGGACGTAGAGTCTCTACGTTGAACTCACAAGAGGCATTCTCCACACCAGGGGTAGACAGTGCATAAAGTTTCAGTTCGCTATAATGTGTAGTTGCCATAGTGCGGATATTTCTTTCATGCAGATTTGTCAGGATTGCAATTGCCAGCGCAGCACCCTCTGTCGGGTCAGTCCCTGCTCCAAGCTCATCAAACAGACACAGTGAACGCTCATCTGCATTTTGTAGAATCGAAACTGTATTTGTCATATGTGAGGAAAAAGTACTCAAACTCTGCTCAATACTCTGTTCGTCACCTATATCGGCAAAAATTTCTGTAAATATGGAAATTTCAGAAAGATCCCGTGCAGGTATGTGAAGTCCTGATAGTCCCATCAGAGATAACAGGCCAGCTGTTTTTAATGCAACAGTTTTACCACCAGTATTTGGACCTGTAATCACTAATAGATCAAAGTCTCTTCCTAAATGAATGTCGATTGGAACAACTGATTTTGAATCCAATAAAGGATGACGTCCCTGACGGATTACGATACGTCCTTCTGTATTGAGAAGAGGGGCTGTTGCATTTTGCTCCAAGGCAAGAGAGGCTTTGGCAAAGATAAAGTCAAGTTGTATCAGAGTATGGTAGTTTAATGTGATTTGTTCTGTCACTTCGCCACATTTTGCGCTAAGTGTTGCCAGTATGATTTCTATCTCTTTGGCTTCCTGCAAATGAAGCTCTTTTAAATCATTATTCAGTTTTACAATGGCAGCAGGCTCGATAAAGAGTGTCGATCCACTGGAAGACTGATCATGAATCATACCCTGGACATTGGCCTTATACTCAGATTTAATAGGAAGACAATACCGGTCATTACGCATAGTAATCACAGCATCCTGCAGATAGGCCTTATAAGAGGAGCTGACCATCTGGGATAATTGAGTATGGATCCTATCATTGGTGATGCGCATATTGCGTCGTATCTGTTTCAGGGTAGAGCTGGCTTCGTCATTGATTTCATCCTCCGAGAGAATACATCTTCGAATTTCTGTAGAAATAGATGTCATAGGCATCAGCAGATTCAATATCTCCGTAAGGGAATCATTAGGGAGGTTATCATTTTCCTTGGAGGAGTACGCTTTGATACGCTGAGCTGTTTCTAACAATCCAGCTATTCCTAACAATTCCTCTATGGACAAGGAACTGCCCATATCCAATCGTTTTACAGAGGGAGTGACATCCTTGAAACCAGAAAAGGACACTGCTTCACTTCGAAATAGTCGTGTCAGAGCGTCGCCTGTCTGTGTCTGCGCACGTTCTATTTCAAGCTGATCACAGGAGGGTAATAGTGACAGACATAGATTCTTTCCACCGTCAGAGCCTGCATGTGAGGACAATTGATCTAGTATTTTATGAAATTCTAATGTTTTCAATACTTTTTGATTCATATGATTTACCTGATAATCTATTATTGGTTTATGACTGAAAATGCACTTTACAGTTTAGCAGAGTTTACGTGATTACGCAACGGTTGAGCTTCGCCAAGGGGCATTTTGTGTTGTAAAATGTATGGTTGTTTAGTATAATGAGTAAAGATTGTTACCATAGTGACTTGGAGAAGGAGAAACATATGGATGAACAAGAAAATGAGGACCTGAAGGAAACAGAAGTGACTACTGAGTCTGTAACAGATGGTGTACCGTCAGGGGAAGAGAATTTCGAATTTATCAAAGAAACAATTAAAGAAAAACCAATCAACAAAAAAAGACTGCTTGGAAAGGTTTTGTTTACCATGTTTCTGGCTGTTTTATTTGGTTTGATTGCAGGTTTTACATTTATCCTGGCTCAGCCACATATTACACAGATGCTTTATCCAGAGGAAATGCAAAAGGTTGAATTTCCAAAGGATGAGGAACTAATCGAGGTTCCAGAAGTGACCCCAGCGGAGGTAGTTCCTACAGTTGTGGAAAAGGAGCCTGTGGTCACACAGATTGTAGAGAAGGTAGAGAAAGTTGATCTGGAAATAGATGATTATAAACTATTATCAGAAAAGCTGTATGGTGTAGCCACTGAAGCAGGCAGATCAATTGTAATGGTAACAGGACTGTCTCCTGATGTTGACTGGTTTATGAACGCATATGAAAATCAGAACCAGACATCAGGATTGATTGTAGCTGATAATGGTAAAGAGTTATTGATACTTGTGAATAGAAGTGTGATCGAAAAAGCAGAGACGATTCAGGTGAAATTTTTTGATTCAACTATCGCAACGGCAAAAATCAAGAAGTATGACAAAAATACAGGACTTGCAATCATTGCAGTAGAGCTGGAAACCATTGATGAAAAGACATCAGAAGAAATAACACCTGCAAAGTGGGGAAATACCAAGCAAAGTACACTGATTGGTTCACCGATCATAGCAGTTGGGAATCCACTTGGCTATATTGACTCAGTCGCAATGGGCTATGTAACATCCAATACCTATACAGTTAATCTGGTCGATACAAATCTGCAGCTGCTTACGACTGATATATACGGAAGCAAAACTGGAAATGGTGTATTGATCAACTTAGAAGGAAGGGTACTGGGTATTATCTGTCAAGAGTCATTAGGCGCAGATAACAGCAATCTAATCAAGGCATATGGAGCGTCTGAGCTCATTTCAACAATTGAAAAGCTTTCTAATGGACAAGATATAGCATACCTTGGAATCAAGGGAACAGATGTCACAGAGTCAGCTAATATAGATTTGGGAGTTCCTGCAGGTGCATATGTGACAGAGGTGATTGTAGATTCACCAGCTATGCAGGAGGGAATTCAGAACGGTGATGTGATTATCAAAATCGGAACTACAGACATTGCTTCATTTGAAGATTATAAGGCAGCAATGTTAAAGAGCCAGCCAGGGGACTTGACAGTAGTGACAGTTAAGAGACTGGGTAAGGATGGATATATTGATCTGTCGTATGATATCACGTTGGGGACACTGGAGTAGAGATCGTATGAAGGATCGTGACAGAATATCGGTATAACGATAGATTTTAAAATAAATTAGGAATGAAGTATGGTCAAGAAAGAGAGAATATAAGCAAAATGAAATATATTGAGGCATTTAAAGAGGGCGACAGAGTATCAGATATCTACCTGTGTAAACACAAGCAGTCGGCGGTGACGAAGAATGGAAAACCGTATGAGAACGTAATTCTGCAGGATAAGACGGGAACGATTGACGCGAAAATCTGGGATCCGAATTCTGCAGGAATTGATGATTTTGAGACTTTGGATTACATTGAGGTCTTTGGTGATGTCAATAGTTTTCAGGGAGCTCTGCAGGTCAGCGTCAAGCGTGTCAGATGCTGCAGGGAGGGTGAGTATGATCCTGCGGATTATTTGCCGGTCAGCAGCAAGAACATAGAGGAAATGTATGCTGAGATTTTAGGGTTTATCAATGGATTGTCCAATGAGTATCTCAAGAAACTGGCGCTATCGTTTTTTGAAAAGGATCAGGAGTTTATTACAGCGTTTAAGAAAAGTTCGGCGGCAAAGGCAGTGCATCATGGTTTTGTCGGGGGACTCTTGGAGCATACATTGAGTGTGACAAAGCTCTGTGAGTATTATACGAAGGCTTATCCGGTGCTGAATAAGGACTTATTGATTACTGCGGCGATTTTTCACGATATCGGGAAGACAAGAGAGATTTCTTTATTTCCGGAAAATGATTATACAGATGACGGTCAACTGTTAGGACATATTGTGATGGGCAGTGAAATGATTGGTGAAAAGGCAAAGGAAATTCCGGGATTTCCGAAGGTGCTGTTAGGTGAATTAAAGCATTGTATCTTAGCGCATCATGGGGAATATGAGTATGGTTCTCCGAAGAAGCCTGCACTGGTTGAGGCTGTGGCTTTGAATTTTGCGGATAATACGGATGCCAAGATGGAGACGATGACGGAGCTCTTTGCCAGCTCGGCTGATAATGGGTGGCTGGGGTATAACAGGTTGTTGGAGTCGAATGTGAGGAAGACGTCGAAGGAGTAAGAGGATAGGGTATAGAATCGTCGATTCGCCTATAGAAGAGTTAGATTTTGTTCAGGATTCCAGGAATAAGAAACACTAAGTATTCCGTGGAAATATTTGGGAATGAACGCAACCGGTTCAGATTCGCTCCGGGCTCAGCTGAACCTTTCCGTGACATCGTGTCACGGAATTGCTGGTTATGTACGGAATACTAAGTGTTTCTAATTCCTTGCATATTCACAAAATCCCACTCTTCTATAGGCGAATCGACGATTTTGTACTCTGTGGGATGATTATGATAGGAGTGGCTTGATTATGAATTATGTGAAGAATGAGATAGTGAAGGTTCGAATTGAGGATATGGGAGTTGAGGGGGAAGGGATTGGGAAGATTGATGGCTATACTTTGTTTGTGAAGGATGCTTTGATGGGGGATCTGGTGGAGGTGAGGATTATCAAGCCGAAGAAGAATTATGCATTTGCCAGACTGGAGCGGATATTGGAGCCGTCTGTGGATCGTGTGGAGCCGGTATGTCCGTATTATAGGCAGTGTGGTGGATGCCAGATTCAGGCACTGTCTTATGAAGCGCAGCTTCGATATAAGGAAAATAAGGTTCGTAATA
>CAZACC010000095.1:0-7362 GCA_964483545.1 uncultured Lachnospiraceae bacterium | reverse complement strand
ACATATTAAAGACTTTGCCACTTATGTAAAAACTAAGAGAAATAAATAATGCGCATAATGTGTATGTTATTCTTGATATTTATACGCATAGTGTGTATAATATAATTGTAAGGCGGTACTCTTGTATGAGAGCCAGAGAGTTAGAAAAGATATTGAGAGATAATGGATGGTATCCTGTGAAACAGGTCGGCTCACACAAGCAATTCAAACATCTGACTTTGCCCGGTAAGATTACAATTCCAATTCATACTGGCGATCTCGACAAAAGAACCGTAGATTCAATATTGCGACAGGCAGGACTTAAATAGTCCTGTCTCACTCACCACTATAGAAAGAGGTGCGTATTATGAAATTAGTTTATCCCGCAGTTTTTACTCCATGTATTGAAAAAGAAGGTTATACCGTAACTGTCCCCGATCTTCCTGGATGTATTTCTGAAGGTGACAGTCTCGTTGATTCCATCAGCATGGGAACGGATGCCGCCTGCGGCTGGATTCTTGGAGAACTTGAGGATGGTAATGATATTCCGGCACCTACTGATTTTAATAGTATTTCAGTAGATGATGGATCCTTTGTTAATCTTCTTGTCCTGGATATGGACTCCTATGCGGAGCAATATGGTAAAAGTGCTGTTAGAAAGAACATTACCATTCCTGCATGGCTGAATGCTTATGGCGAAAAGAATCATGTCAACTTCTCCAAAGTACTTCAGGATGCTCTGCTTGTAATGACACAGAAGTAATTTTTATAACACAGGTCGCTATTTCTAAGGAATGATTATATGAACAGGTTGCTGTAATCGTTAGGAAATGCTCTCTATTAAATTTTGATGGAATAGTGACAAGATTTTCGCCGAAAACAAAAACACAGCCTAAGCTGTGTTTTGTGGTTGTTGCGAGCTTTCCCCTTTCTGCAAATGTATGTTCAATTACCTGAACGATTACCTTTTACATACTCGGTGCCGAAAACACCCATTCTATGCGGTTTTTAGACAGGGGATGAGAGAATCGAACTCCCACTAAAGGTTTTGGAGACCCTTGTCATACCACTTGACCAATCCCCTAAATAAACGGGTCATTTTTGACCGCTTAATATTTATATCATAGTTGCTGGTGGTTGTCAACCACGTAATCATCTATTTTGACACATTATTTTCCAGTAAATACTATATTTTCGCGATTAATATCACAGAAATTCTTTTAGGAATTGATTGACCATTCCGGGGTCGGCTTTCCCTTTCATCGCCTTCATCGTCTGACCGACTAGAAATCCGATTGCCCGTTCCTTTCCGCCTTTATAGTCTGCTATGGACTGCGGATTGTCTGCTATGACCTGCTTGAGCACTGTCCTAAGGGTATCTGCATCACTGACAACCGCCAGATTATGCTCAGCTGCATACTGTTCTGGGTCAATATTCTCTGTATACATGACCTCAAAGATTTCCTTAGCAGTGGTGAAGTTGATTACATTCTGATCCGTCAGCTGTATCAGCTTTGCAAGATTCTCCGATGAAAAACGAATGTCCTCTGGATCTTCTCCGTGCTCCTTCAACAGACGCAAGGTCTCTCCCATCAGCCAGTTCGATACCTTTTTAGGAGAATGACAGATGGCCGTAGTGGTCTCAAAAATATCTGCCATATGCTTGCTTTCGGTAATGATATCAATATCATAATCTGGTAGGTCATATTCTTCTTTATAACGAATTCTCTTTTCGTCTCGCAGCTCTGGCTGCTTTTCTCTAATCTCATCCAGCCACTCATCACTGATGATCAGTGGCACCAAATCTGGCTCTGGGAAGTATCGGTAGTCCTGTGCATCCTCTTTGGATCGCATCGCATAGGAACACTCCTTACGATCATCCCAACGTCTTGTTTCCTGAATAACTGTCTTTCCACCTTCCATCAATTTGATTTGACGCGCTCGTTCTCCCTCAATGGCATGCGCAATCGCCTTAAAAGAATTCAGATTTTTCATCTCTGTTCTCGTGCCAAACTCGGTAGAACCAGCCTCACATATCGACAGATTTACATCCACGCGCATGGATCCTTCCTGTAGCTTGCAGTCTGAGGCTCCTAGATACCGGATGATCAGGCGTAGCTTCTCCAGATACGCAATGACTTCCTCAGTGTTTCTCATATCTGGCTCGGATACGATTTCAATCAGTGGAACGCCCGAGCGGTTATAATCCACCAAAGAAGTTTCGTCCGATTCATCATGAATCAGTTTCCCAGCATCCTCCTCCATATGGATCTCGAGGATTCTGATATCCTTTTTCCCGTTTTTCGTTTCAATCTCCACACGTCCATTACGGCAAACTGGCAAATACAGCTGAGATATTTGATAGCCCTGCGGATTGTCTGGATAAAAGTAGTTCTTCCGATCAAATTTGCTGTACTGCGTAATCATGCAGTTTGTTGCAAGACCAACAGCCACTGCGTATTCCACCACCTTTTTATTTAAAACTGGCAAAGAACCCGGCATTCCCGTACATACAGGGCATGTATGTGTATTAGGTTCACTACCGAACTGTGTAGCGCATCCGCAGAAAATCTTCGTATTCGTCGCTAGCTCTACATGCACCTCCAGACCGATCACAGTCATATATTGCTTACTCATGCTGGATCCACCCCCTTGGTCGAAGTCCTCGCTATTGCTGGTGCCTGTTTGATTGGACCAAAAGCCTGTTCAAATGTATAAGCTGCCTGGAGCATTTTCTTTTCTTCAAAACTGTTGCCAATCAACTGCAGTCCGATTGGAAGTCCTTCTTGGCTCAGGCCGCATGGAATACTCATAGCGGGTAATCCTGCAAGATTCGCAGATACGGTGTAAATGTCTCCCAGATACATCTTGATTGAATCAATCAGTGATTCTCCGAGTCGTGGAGCTATCGTTGGAGCTGTTGGTCCGAGAATCAAATCATACCGTTCAAATGCCTGATCAAATGCCTTCTTGATCAATGCCCTGGTTCGCAGCGCTTTCAAATAATAAGCATCATAATAGCCTGAACTAAGCACAAAGGAACCAAGCATAATCCTACGCTTTGCTTCCTCTCCAAAGCCCTCCGAGCGTGTCTTTTTATACATGGAATGCAAAGCTTCGTATTCATTAGTCCGGTATCCGTACTTGACACCGTCGAATCGTGCAAGATTTGAACTAGCCTCAGCTGATGCAATCACATAATAAGCTGGAATCGCATACTCTGTGAGTCCAATATCAAATTCCTCTACGTATGCCCCTAATGATTCATACAACTCTGCAGCTGCAAGAATGGCTTCTTTGATTTCTCCGTCGAGACTGTCTGCTAAATAATCGCGTGGGATACCAATACGCATCCCTCTGCCATCATTCCTAAGGGCAGCGGTAAAATCAATATCGTCTCTTTTCACAGAGTTGGAATCCTTGGGATCATAAGAAGTGATTGCTTCCAAAACTGCTGCACAGTCTGCCACATCATGTGTGACGGGACCTATCTGGTCTAGCGAAGAACCATATGCGACCAGACCATATCTGGAAACAGTTCCGTAGGTCGGTTTCAGACCGACCACCCCACAGAATGCACTGGGCTGTCTGATAGAACCTCCAGTATCAGAGCCAAGCGCAAAAGCGCATTCACCGAGGGCAACTGCCGCACAGCTGCCGCCTGAGGAGCCGCCAGGAACACGTTCTTCATCGTAGGGATTCTTTGTTGCTCCGTAATAGGAAGTCTCAGTGGTAGAACCCATAGCGAACTCATCCATATTGGCCTTGCCTAAGATTACAACGCCAGCTCTCTCCAGATTCCTACCTGCCTCTGCTGTATAGGTCGGAGTAAAATGCTCTAGCATTTTAGAACCGCAGGTCGTCCGCATACCATCAACACATAAATTATCTTTGATAACCATTGGCACCCCTGCTAACGGTCCTGTCAGCCTACCTGCATCAATCTGATGCTGTACCTCGACCGCACGTTGCAGAGCCACCTCCGTATCTACAGTGAGCAAAGCATGATAGACTGGCTCCAGTTCCTCTATGCGATTGAGGTAGTAACGAACTGCTTCGACTACCGTTAATTCATGCTGTTTTATTTTCTCACCAAGCTGAATAGCCGTGAGTGTCTGTATCTCCATAATGACGTCTCCGTTGCCTGTCAAATCGTTACTGGCACCTTGAATTGTCCGTTCTTTGTCTGCGGCGCATTTTGCAGGATTTCATCTCGCATATCAGTATTTGTTATAACATCCTCACGAAAGACATTACAAGCTACGCATACATGTGACATTGGCTCTGTCCCAGTCGTGTCTAGCTCATTCAGCTGATCAATATAGTCAAGCATGTGCCCCATGTCTTGCTTTGCCTGTTCCTTTTGTGCATCCGTGAGTTCCAGCTTAGCCAGAATACCTATATGCTCAATTGTTTCATCTGTGATTACGTGCCTCATATCCCTCACTCCCATGAATTCCATTTATGTTTGAGCTTATAATGATGTTTATTCTGGTACAGCATCTGATCTGCCTGCTTCATCAGCGACTCAAAGCTCAACTCTTCATCCACGGCAGCTACTGCGTGACCTCCTGCTATGCTGAGATGATAGTCAACTTCGCGATTATTCAGTTCAAGCTCATGATCCAATCTCCTTTTTTCTACCTCATAGTCCTCTTCAGTGCAATTTTCCATGATGATGGCAAATTCGTCGCCACCTATCCGATAACAGTCACCCAACTGGCCAAATGCCTTAATCAGACACCCGTAAATCCTACGGATTGCGTCATCCCCTGCAGGATGTCCATAGGTATCATTGATAATCTTTAGATCATTCACATCGAACAGTGCATACAAGATGGCTTTATGCTTTCCACCCGTGGAAAGCTCAAATATGCGGTTCGTATATGCATTTCTGTTCATCCCACCCGTTAGTGCATCTATATATGCAAGCTTTTCAAAATAGCTCTTTTCCCGGAGCTGTTCCTCTACGCGATTGATGCTCTGGATTGCATCCACAACCATGACAATCTCAAACCCCAAAATACCAATCTGCAAGCTGATACCGACTCTGGCAAATGACTGCTGATATATCTGCAGTATCCCTGCAGCACTACCCAGAATCAAAATACCTAGTGCCTGTGCCAGTATAAGGGAATCTCTATTTTTGTATTTAAAAATCTCTAAACCAGACACTAGAATAATGGTAACCATAGCAGCCACAGCGGACACATGAAATATAATCATTGTCTCATAAAAATCTGCTATATCCATAAACTGCAGTGCAAGTATAATCAGGAAGTTAATCGCAAACACCCATTGGAACATCACAGCAATCCATTGATGCCGAGGCATCCACCTTGTCTTAATGTACATAAACAGCGGTATCGGAAATAAGGTCTCACTCAGAAACGGCAGAGCGGTGATCAGAAATTCATTCGATACAAAAAACTGCAGCATACGACTCTCGCCAAATAGATAAAGGGAACAGAAGACGGCAAACAGGGCTAGATATATGATATGAACACTGCTAGAACCACCTCTGACCTTAACTACATGGAACAAAAATAAGATGATTCCTATGAACATCATAATCGTTGCGCAGACCAACTGAACCATCTGCTGCTTGATGATATAATACAATAACGCTGATTTATATCCGTATCTGACTTCTCCAAGGGTACCAGAAAAATTCTGATATGGGCTCATCAGTGTCAGTGTCAATTTTTTACCTGCATCCTTTTGTGATATCAGCACTGTATTCCATGAACTACCGCGGAAGGTTCCTGGATACTTTGACGGATCCTGCCCTCTCTCATAAATGATATGTCCGTCCACTAGTACCCTGACAGACTGCTGTGAAGTTCTGAACAGAATTGACATGCCCTCTGGGAAGTCCTCCGGAATGTAGGTACTGTAACTGTACTCCGTATCTGACGGGACTGTTAGACTGACCGGAAGTGTGACTGGCATCTCATAACCCTCGATATCCTCAAAGAACCAGTCTGTACTCATTTCATAGGTTGATGTCTCGAACAATCCAAAGTTCTCACCTTTGAACCGGTTCATACCATATATCAATGTTGCTGTAAACAGCAGCACCATCACCAGCAATAATATATGCTGCTTATCCTTCATTTCGACTTCCTCCGTCCCAAATCTTGTATAAATGACATTATAATATCAAGAATATCCCACTTTTTGAAAACTTCTCCTTGATTGTATCACGCTTAGTGTCCGAGATTCAATCAATTTTCACGAAATACTATCGTCGAAAATAATTTGAAAGGACACCTCTCCAGTGAGGTGCCCTTTTTGCATGCCTGAATCTTGAACAGATTCGTCCCGAATGCTAATATCGCAATTAATATCTCCTCGAGACGGTTGTATTGTTTAGCTCAGATGTGGTAATCCGTCAAATCCGACCTGCAGATCTGCGTCTGTCGGAACATAATCTGTCATCTCTCCGTTATGGAATTTCTCGTATGCAACCATGTCGAAGTAGCCTGTGCCTGTCAAGCCAAAGAGGATGGTCTTCTCTTCTCCTGTCTCCTTGCACTTGATCGCTTCATCCATTGCAACCTTGATGGCATGTGCGCTCTCTGGTGCAGGAAGGATACCTTCAACTCTTGCAAACTGCTCTGCAGCCTGGAATACTTCTATCTGTTCTACGCTTCTAGCTTCCATTAATCCATCATCATAAAGCTGTGACAGAATGGAGCTCATACCGTGGTAACGAAGTCCGCCTGCATGATTTGCAGAGGGAATGAAACCGCTGCCGAGTGTATACATCTTTGCCAGAGGACACACCATACCAGTATCGCAGAAATCGTATGCATATTTTCCTCTTGTCAAGCTCGGACAGGATGCAGGTTCTACAGCGATGAACTGATAATCAGCCTCTCCTCGAAGTTTTTCACCCATGAACGGTGAAATCAGACCTCCAAGGTTGGAGCCGCCGCCTGCGCAGCCGATGATTACATCAGGATGAATCCCATATTTATCCATGGCAATCTTGGACTCAAGTCCGATTACAGACTGGTGTACCAACACCTGAGATAATACAGACCCAAGTACATATCTGTAGCCTTCCATACCGAGTGCCACTTCCACTGCCTCTGAAATGGCACAGCCGAGTGAACCTGATGTTCCAGGATGTGCAGCTAGGATTCTCTTGCCAACCTCTGTGGTTTCTGAAGGTGACGGCGTCACACTGGCACCATAAGTACGCATTACCTCGCGACGGAAGGGCTTCTGTTCATAGGATACCTTGACCATGTATACCTGACAGTCCAAATCAAAATAAGAGCAGGCCATGGAAAGGGCTGTTCCCCACTGACCGGCACCTGTCTCTGTCGTCACACCCTTAAGACCCTGCTGTTTTGCATAGTATGCCTGTGCAAT
>CAZACC010000094.1:0-7576 GCA_964483545.1 uncultured Lachnospiraceae bacterium | reverse complement strand
TCTCCTTCTGCTTTTGAAACAACCGTAGACCAGCATCAGTATGATCATGAACCAGATTCTGTTTTATAACCACCTGTACTCTCTGCCCACAATATTTACAAAATCCTATCTCCTGATCATCATCCATTTCGATGGATGCATTACAATTTTGACATTTTAAAGTCTTCATACCATTCCTCCCTAAATCTCAAACACTTATCTTTTATCGCAATCAATAAATTCAAGGCATCCTTAGGCGTTTTACTCTTTACAGTTGAGTCTCTCTGTTTTGCACTGCAAAACTCACAGAATCCTTTTCCTTCCTTCACTTTTAATCCCCATAATAAATCTTTCCACCCACAAACTCCAAATCCTCCAGCCCTACTTTCGTGGGCAGCTGTTCTGCATGAACATCTCCATAGACTACCCTTAGTTTCATTTGACTGATATCTGCATCCTTTGGTAGCCAGATACTGCCCCAGACATTTTCCAGATTTGCAAGACAGCTCATATCTTTCAGTGCCTCCAAATGGGCATCTCCGAATATATCAACCACATTGACCAATGTAGTCGCATCTACCGTTGCATCATAGGTAAAATCCATTCCAAGACATGTTACACCTTCTTTTTGCTTAGAAAGTTCATTGATATCTGTTACTATCTGATCTACTGAGCAATTTAATAATTTTCGCAGCTTTCTCTTTTTTCGACTTGATTCATGTGCATTGGTGATAACTGCTCCCACTCCATTGAAAAAAAGCCTGACCCCGACCCAGAATCCTTGTAGCTTAGAAAAAGCTGTCTCCTTTGCAGAATCCGTATGTAAAAAGCGTTTTGATCCTGCATTTACAAACACTTCCGACATCCTGAATGCCTTATCATAACGTTGTTTGTAAGCAAAAAGCTGATGATTCATTACACTTGAACTTTGATCCATAATTGATACCCTCCATTATTCTGTTTGGTTTATAATCAGCAAAAATGCTCTATTGACTGCATGGCAAGCCATAACTTGAACTTCGATCAGGTATGATTGCGTATACCTCATCTCTTGTAAAATCTCCACGTATGATCAGCTGATACAGGCTGTTGCAAATAGATGCACTTTCTTCCATTGCCAGATCATACAATTCCAACATTGATTGTGTAGAACCAATCTCCTTGTTCTTGGGATTCGTCCACATATGATGCTGCAAATTCATATATGGCACGGCATCATTCGGATCAACAGAATACGAAAGTGCCGCACTCCCCTTTGAAATATGGTCAAAGAAAGCAAAAAATATTTTCTTGTAACCATGTGGGTCATATTTGCATAGATGTATGAAATGTCTTGTCTGCCGGATGCCTTTCTTAAATTTGCTTCCTCCACTCTGTATTCCATACACCTTGAAAAGCGTATCATCCAAAACAGTAATCAGTGCCGGGTCAAGCAGTAAATCTGTACGTGGAAAGTCTTCATACACTTTATAGTCTGCGCATTGCCTATGTTCAAAATATTGGGTGAAATAAACATCTAAAAGTGTCTCAATCATTCCATGTTTCCATGTTTCATTGGATGCATCTCTGATATGATCTCCCGCATAAAATATAATCAAGGGATGAAGATAACTGTCCAATATATGATGGGCAATATATCCCGGGCCAATGAATAAAAAGGTCTGTTCCTGATTTAAATGTCCGTTCCTTTTTGCCTGTATCAGATACTGATATATAAATTCTTGAAAATGATCCTCCTGTAACAAGAGTGATTCCCGAATATGTTGATTCAGCTTCCACAGCTTCCAATAGTCATTGAATATCAAAAGATCATGACCCTGTGCAAAAATCGAATAATAATCATAATCGGGCAAAGCTGAAGTAATCTCCGGAGACAGTTTTCCCTTTAATTGTTTATAGAATATATCATGAATTTTTGATCCGGGCATATTTTGCATACACCCCTTTCAACAGTTGATGGCACTGCTATATTGAATTTCTTTGTTGTAAAACGGATAATCCTTTGTCAAACCCTCATATATTATGTAGTTTCCCAACTCTCTACAATAATCGTAAGGTGTCACCTTGATAGGTGCTTTTTTTCCAAATAGCTCTATACTGCATGAATTCAATAAATTAGTAACCCACTCTGTACATAAGAAATGATCTTTTATAGTGATTCCATATCCAACCATGAGAGTAAATAAACTCAAAAAATTATATTTGTATTGTTCATGATGCTCCCAGGCTTCCTCTACCTCGTGTTTCAGGCGTTTGTATTGCCATTTTTTAACGTTAAGCTCAAAAACTGCAATTCTGCTAATATCAGGTTTCTGTGCAAACATCCCAGAATGAATATCCTCCTTGATCAATCCCGCATTCAGGGGATTGTATATTTTCTTTCTCGCAAATGAATACATTTCCGTAAGACTTCTATCCAGCGAAAACGAAATATGTGAATAATATTTTCCGGCATATTGCTTCCAATACCCCAGTGTACATCTTGCAACAATGATTCTGCCCGGTATCGTATCAGTATAGCTGGCAACTATATATATTGTTTGTTTGTTTGTTTGTTTGTTTGTATCCACGTCGACAACCTCCTTCGTGATTGTTAACCTAATCTGAATAATTCATCTTCACAAGATCTGTAATGCGATTTTTCAATTCTGTATTAGCCGCTTCTAAGTTCTGATCCCTTACTTGGAAGGGTTTTCCTATACGCACCATCAGATTATGATTGCCAATTGTATAATCTCCTGTTACCCCAAAAGGGACAATCCAGGCTCCCGTTTTTTGAGCCATTGATACTGCACCAAACTTCAGAGGAAGTAGTAATTCCCCTTCAACTACGGTATTTCCTTTTGATTCAATGATTTTCTTTGCTTGATCAATTTCTGATGTTGCCGTCTGCATCTCACGTAAATATGACTCCGCCTTGACTCCTGTCTTCAAAGACTGATCGTATAACTGCTCATATTTATGCAGCTTATTAATCGCTACCTGATATTGATTGCGGGTTCCCTCTGGGAATAATCCCACGGCAGAGCCCTAATTTCAGTAATCAATGGCAACTTCCTTGGATTGATGCGGATCATTCCACTGGTCTACTGGAATGCAGCCTGCAAGCTTAAAAAAGGGAGCTAACTTTCCTTCAAAATATTCCTTTTTTGCCATCCAGTGAATGGGTCTGTTGGTTGCACACATAAGCGGAAACTGATCCCACACATGAAGATGATTCCCGCAGAAAATAACTGCTCCACTCTTTGGGATCAATTCTTTATTTAGTATGGTTGGATGCAAGAACAGCCTAAACACCGCACATACGATACCTCTTCCAAATTTGTATGTAACCTCATTAAAGTTCCTGTTTCTCATTTCTCGTTATCCTCTATATTCGCTTCATTTTGTAATTCTCTGTAATTGATTTTCCCTAATAATGTTTTGGGTAAGGATTGTCTAAATTCATACTCATATGGCAGTGAGTATTTGGCCAGATTCTGCCGGCACAACTCCTGTATTTCTTGTTGAATCTCATCCGTCGATTTGTATAAATCCTTGAGTACTATATAAGCTTTTGGAACCTGAATCTTATATTTATGAGGCATACTTACGACCATACAATTATCAACCGTATGATGTGACTTTGTTACCTCTTCTATTCTTGATGGATACACATTGTATCCGGACGAAACAATGATTCTCTTCAATCTTTGTGTGAAAAACACAGTCCCGGTCTCATCAAGATATCCAATATCTCCTGTATGTAACCAAACCTTTTGATCATCATGTATTCTCAAGGTTTTCTCAGTCTCTTCCTCATTATGGTAGTATCCAAGCATTACGGTTGGGCCACTGATGCATATCTCACCTTCCTGATGATATCCCAATTCTTCTGATGTTTCAGGTCTCACAATCTTGATTGCGTTACCGGGTAAAGGGGCTCCAACACTTAATAATTTATTACTCTTATTGTGAGTAAATGTTGCTGCTGCCAGGCATTCTGTCATCCCCAACCCTTTACACAGGGTTATCCTTGATTTGTGTTGTCTCAGAAAATTATTCATATTTTCTTCTTGGCTGACCGATAGTGTATCCCCACCCGAAACAACATATTTCAGATAAGACATATCATGATGCTCAAAACCCTTATTTTTTATCATCGCCTCCCACAGAGTAGGAACACCACAGATCATATTGGGTTTATATTTCTTGAGCAGCCTGTCGAATTTCTTTGCATCAAATGTAGGTAACAGAATGACTGATACCTTACCACACAGCTGGGCGTGAACACTGTTTCCGATTCCAAAGCCATGAAAGATGGGCATGATGGCCAGATTGGTATCACCCGGTCGCATATTATGACCGACAACTTTTAATTGCTTTGCCAACGCGTTGAAATTCTCATTAGACAACATGATACCTTTTGGATGCCTGTCGTTCCTCCACTATGTAAAAATGCCGCCGGCTGGTTTTGCTCAAACTCTGATTTTTTTATACTTCCTGATAAACTACCCAGCTTCACAAAATCATTCCATTGTACAAACCGGTTATCCTTCTTTGGCATTCGTGGGATCTTTCTATGATTTATCAAGTAATAACCTATCTGCATCCTCATATTCATTGAGTTTTTCGGAGATACCACTATTACCTTCTCTAATTTCGTTTTGCTAATCTGCTTTACTGCCTTATCCAAACAGAGATCTATCATTACCATGACATGTGAATCCACTTCATTGACATAGTCTCTCATTTCATTTTCACTGGATAACGGATGAATCATATTTGCTACTGCTCCTAGTTTATTAAGGGCGTAGAAACTGATAATACCTTCAGGTGTATTAGGCATACAAACAGTTACTTTACTGCCTCTTTTGATTCCTATAACCTGAAATGCCTTAGCCGCTTTATCTATTTGTCTGAATAACTGATCAAAAGTGAGCCGCTTTCCATAGTAATTGATTGCCACTGCACATCTGTTGTTCTGATTGCATTCAAGTAAATACTCCCAGACCGACATGTTCGGAATCTTCAGATTCAACTCCTGAGAGCCAAAATATTTTTTCCCTCCTGATCAATAGACGAAATTCCCGATATCGGTTTTATAGGATTCATCCTTCTATTCAGAATAACTTCTTCCATGTCTCTTATCTTGCGTAGATCAGTACGCAGATTCTCGATCAGTATTTCAATATTGTATTTCTGAACCTCATCTGCTCTTTCATCCTGATAAAAAACAACTTCATCATATTGGATTTCACTATTTCTTAGCTGCATTTCAAAAAGCAGTCTCATTTGTCTGCCAAATCTATTATCCAGCAAACCATATTTCCATTTTGTAAAAATGAAAATCTCGTCATTGTTCTCTCGTAATTGCCTCGTCAATTTGCTAATACTTTGCCTAAGTTGTCTATACCCCCCCCCTAATTGTCAGACTATTCTGTTTGATATCAGTCAATATTTCATCTAAATCCAATCCAATTTTACACATAGTTTCCCACCATATCTTTTTCACTTAGTTTACAATTGCCTGCATCTCAACAATCTGTTTTCTTACCTGTTCTGTCATCTGAACTGCATTCAGGCTTTCTCCGTGAATTGCTGTTCCAAACACAATTTTGATTCTATATCTGCTTCTGTTTTTCCAGTCAAATAACTTTGGAAGTTTACTTGTGCTTGGATAAATTACATATCCGCCTTTCATACATACAGGGATCATTGAAACCCCTGCATCCTTTGCAAGCTGAGCAGCTCCGGCTTTGAATGCCCCTAACTGACCATTTCTGGTTCTGGTTCCCTCAGGATGAATCAGCACAATACTCTCTTCAGACTGCAGACATCTCAAACATCGGTTCAGCGCCGGTACAAAGTTTCCACTCCGATCAATCGGAATACCTCCAAGCATCCGAAGTCCAAATCGGGACACAAACCGATTTAGATGCTCCTGTTTTGCAAGACACTTGATCTGTGAAAGTTTTTTATGTTCCAGACAGGAAAACACCCACATACCATCCAAATGCGTTTCATGATTCGGGCACAAAATATAGCTGCCTTCACTTGGGATATTCTCAATGCCGTCTACTTCAAACTTCCAAATCACTCTAAATATTCGAAGCAGAAGTTGCAAAATTATTTTGGAGATTACATTCTTTTTCAAAGGAAAACGCGAAATATCATATCCTATTGTCCTCTCACCACAAGCATTCTTCTCCACCAGATTCTTTAGCTCTGATATTTTCATGCTTCTGTTAAGATATTCTCCTATATCCCGGTTAAATAAACGGTAGATTTCAGTGCTTAATTCAAACAGCTGCAAAGAATCCATCCCTAGCTGTTCTAATGTATCATCATTACTTAACTCCTGAATCTGCATGATGTCACATAGAATTCTATCTAGTAAATCCATACTGGGTTTCTTTATTTCTTGTGCCGATTCCATTCGATGCCTATTACTCAACAGCTCAGCACCTATTTCCCTTAATTCATATCTTTTGACCTTACCTATTGAAGTAAGTGGAAACTGATCAATAAAAAACACCTCGTCAAGTCGGTAATTCATCGGTACATTTTTGGAGTATGCCAGTACAGCCTCTTTCAGGCAGTTCATTTCTGCATCAGTCCGGTTATTTTTCTCTAGGAACATGCATACTCTGTCATATTCATCTTCTTTAAGCGATACGCCGCAGCACGAAAATATCTCCGCAGGATCGAGTACCCCCCCCCCAGAATATACAGTTTCTACCTCTTCTGGGGATAATTTCTCTCCGTTTGACAGATGAATACTTTCCTTGGTTCTTCCTACTACATAGAGATAACCCTTAGTATCTATATATCCCATGTCACCTGTTTTAAAATAGGAACCATCATAGGCTGCCTCTGTTGCTTTCGAATCTCTGAAATATCCCTGCATCATGATTTTGCTTTTTACATATATTTCACCTACTCCGTTGGCATTCGGATGATGTATTTTGATTTCACGATCAGGGAAATGATTGTATCGTCCCACTGCACCTGCAGGATACCGATCTTCAAATCTTGTATTTGATATTACATTTGCCTCCGTAGATGCATAGATGTTGACCCATTCATAGCCGAGGTTCAAAAAGAACTCACTTGTTTCTCTTTTTGAAATTCCTCCTCCCAATGCAGCGATAATCAAACGTCCGCCGAAAACCTGCGTATTAATGCTCTTAAACAAATACTTTCCTAGATTAACCTGACAATGTTTTCTTAAAAATCCACAAAATGCGATCAATTTCAAAACAATAAAGGACACAATTGCTTTTTTCTGATTGATCTGCTCTATAATCTGATCCTTAATCGTGTCATATACTTTCGGAACCATACCAAATAAGGTGGGACGGTATGTCAATAGTGCACTCCTGATCTTGACAGGAGAGAAGTTTTCTACCATTCCAAACTCCCCACCGCCTAAGAGGATAGTCGTAAATGTAACAATTCCGGATAAATGAAACAAGGGAAATAGAATCAGGTACTTCACATCTTCATTTCCACAAAACTGCTTAATATCTATCATCGGATTCATCAACGCATCAAAGGCAAAAACCACTCCCTTAGATTTCGCTGTTGTTCCTGATGAAAAGAGAATAAAGGCAGC